>JAUMZN010000091.1 GCA_030528085.1 Erysipelotrichaceae bacterium
TGAATAATTTAATATATGCAGTATGAATAATTTAATTGAAATTAAGAATTTGCTGGTGCTGGCATGGATAACATACTTGGTTTAATTGCTTTTGCTAAAGCCATGCTGACAACGCTAGCCGCGATCATTTCGAAAATACCATTTGTTAAAATGACGAAGCCTAAATACATCAGTAATGTATCTGGACTTTGACCAATTGCTTGGGCATATTGTGGTCCCCAAAGCATTGCGATTAGACCAAGAACCATCAATGTATGACATGCAGTCGCAAGTACGCCGCAAATCAAAGCACTAATTGGACGATTGATTTTTTTATTTAACGCATTGAATAAAGCACCTGCGATCCATCCTAATAAAACACGTGGCACAATGGCGATAATTAAAGATGTCCAGTTCCCCGATACACCACCAATTGTCACAAATGGTGAGAAACAAAAGGAAGTAATCGTTGGTGACATCGTGGCATTCCAAACTGAAGTAAGACCGAATACCAAACCTAAAGCTGCGCCGTAAGCAGGTCCCATTAAAATTCCTGCTGCAATGACAGGGATGTGCATAAGTGTGATGGAAATAAACGGAGTGCGAATATATCCAAGCGGAGTAAGGACTAATAATAGTTCAATTGCTAAAAACATCGCAAAAAGAGCGATTGTTTTTGTTTTTTTATTTCTTTTCATGAGCTCCTCTACTTTCGTTTCTTAATGAATACGATGTAATGTAAAAAAACTTCAAAATGAATGTTCATTTTGAATGGTGACACGCAATTGGCTAGCTTTCCTGGGATAAGTTGCCTGTGTCGCATTCAGAATACTCATTCATCATGAAAAATCAATAAATTTTACCGATTTCTATTTGCGCAGTTCATGAAGTAATCTCGATTGTGAAAAAACTCTTTTGTGAAAGCGAATACATTGTTTATCTTGATTTTCTTTTTTCTCCCCCTTTTTGCCTTAGAACGAAATCGATGGATGTCTAAAATTTGCATGTCGTCTTCAGCAAATTTAAAATGATAAAAACAACAATAAACAATTAGAAAGCGAGTGTTACTTATGGTACGTAAAGAGATTTTAACTCAAGCTGAACATGTTCAAAATGGACGTGGTGTTGTCAAAACTTACCACGTCTGCACAAAAGAAGAATTAGGCGAAGTTGGCCGCTTATATGGCCGCGTTGTATTAGATCCGGGCTGCTCGATCGGTTGGCACCGTCACGTTGGTGAAACAGAACCATATTATGTGCTCAAAGGACAAGGAACATTTATCGATAATGATAAACAAGTTTATCAAGTCGGTCCTGGTGATGTATGTGTGATCGAAGATGGTCAATACCATTCCATTGAAAACAACAGCGATGAACCTTTTGAATTCATGGCTTTGATCTATAATCTGTAGTCGATTTCAATTCATTTTTGATTCAACAATTGCGTTTGGTTCGATACTTTTTGACCAAGCGCTTTTTTGATGAACCACTAGACATTTCTCCTCCTTTTTCATTTCTGAACAAAAAGAGTATGATAGAGAAGTTAAACGATTCAGAAAGACATTGATTATGAAAAAAATTCTCTATTATTTTGGCCAAGCGATGCTGATTTTAAGTTCGCTGTTGTTGTTTATTTTAGATTCAACAGAAACGATGATTATCAGCTACTCTTGCATCATCACCGGCATCTTGTTAATGCTCGCCTATGCGGTAGGCACAAAATCAAAGACAAACTGGACTGGCTTTTTCTTATTTTCCAGTATTTCAATGTGTCATCTTTTCTACGTTTCACTCTTCACGCCTTATTCCGGTTGGATCATGGGTGCGTTTGTAGTGATGATGATGGTCGCATTAGTGTTCTTGTATTTTTCCCTCAAAGATGACATCGACTTGCGAGCCCTCTTGTCTTATACATTATTTGCGAAAATCGCATTGATCCCTGAGCTCATCATGAATCAATATCTAGCTCAAGGTCCGGATTTTGCGATGCTTGGATATTTCAACTGGATCCTTTTGGCATTTACTTCTTTATTTGCGATTCGCGCATTAGTCAAAATGTATCAAAAAGAAATTATCGTTCAAAGCTGGGCTATCGTTTTAGGATTATTCCAATTCTTCTTTATCAGTGACATTTTCTCTGTTGTCGCAATGCTCACTTTGGTGATTCGCTATAAAGAACCAGAACCAGAAGTGAAGACACCAGTTTATAAAAAAGATACTTTTTCAAGCTCTAAAGTACATAAACCAAAACGAAATTCATCTCATTAATTCTATAAATCTCCCTTGGCGATATATGCAGGGAGATTTTTTGTTTAGTTTTTATAAAGTACTGTTTAAATTTTGTGAACAATTTTAAAATGATGAAAATATTTGTTAAAAAATTAGTTTTGAAAAAGCAATCCTAAAAAGGGTATAAATCACGATGCAAAAGTTGTATTTATCTTAAAAGGATGACCGAATGTGAACGATTTGTTAAAAAGATATGATATCTTGAATAAAATTCACGTTCATCGATGGGCGAATCATGTTACAATTTCATAAGTAAAACGCATTCATTTATAGGAGGAGAAAAGAATGTTAAAAGGAATTGCCGCTTCGGCAGGTGTTGCAACTGCGAAAGCTTACAAACTTGAGCAGCCTGTCGTTGTAATCAACAAAACTACAGATGTAGATGCAGCTAAAGAAATCGAAAAACTTGATGCTGCATTTGAAAAAACAATTAAAGATATCGAAGGAGTTAAAGAACGCGCAGCTAAACGTCTTTCTGAAGAAGAATTAGCAGTATTCGATGCTCACTTGATGATGGCAAACGACCCTGAACTCATTGGCCAGATGAGAACTATGATTAACACTGATGGTGTTAATGCTGAATATGCAGCAGCTCAAGTTGCAGATATGATGGTTGCGATGTTTGAAAGCATGGACAACGATTATTTCCGTGAAAGAGCAGCTGACGTTAAAGACGTTACATTCCGTTTGAAATGCAATCTGTTAGGTCTTGAAATCCCAGATTTAACTGCAATCAATGAACCTAGCATTATCGTTGCACATGACTTAACTCCATCTGACACTGCTCAGCTTAACGAATACGTAAAAGGTTTCGTTACTGCAATCGGTGGTAAAACTAGCCACTCTGCTATTATGGCAAACTCCCTTGAAATTCCTGCAGTAGTAGGAACTACAGGTATCCTTGAAGCAGTAAATACTGGTGATGTGATCGGTATGGATGCAATCTCTGGTGAAGTATTCGTTAACCCTGATGCTGAAACTGTTGAAAAATTAGCAGTTAAAGAAAAAGAATACAAAGAAGAAAAACAAGCACTTAAAGTTTTAATCGATGCTAAATCCGTAACAGTAGATGGTCACGAAGTTGAACTCGCTGGTAACATCGGTAACGCAAAAGATGCTGAACAAGTAATCGCTAATGGTGGTGAAGGTGTTGGTTTATTCCGTACTGAATTCTTATACATGGATAACGATCACTTCCCAACAGAAGAAGAACAGTTCGCTGTTTACAAACAAGTACTTGAAACAATGAAAGGTAAAAAAGTCGTTGTTCGTACACTCGATATCGGCGGTGACAAAAAACTTTCTTACTTCGAATTCCCAGAAGAAATGAACCCATTCTTGGGCTATCGTGCAATTCGTCTTTGCTTAGACCGCAAAGATATCTTCAAAACACAACTTCGTGCACTCTGCCGTGCTTCCGTTTACGGTAAACTTTGCATCATGTTCCCAATGATCGCTACAGTTAACGAATTCAGAGATGCAAAAGCTGTATTCGAAGAATGCAAAGCTGAATTACTTGCTGAAGGAACTCCAGTATCTGATGATATCCAAATCGGTATGATGGTTGAAATCCCTGCAGCTGCTGTACTTGCTGACGAATTCTCTAAATATGCAGACTTCTTCTCAATCGGTACAAACGACTTAATCCAATACTCCATGGCAGCAGACCGTATGTCTCAGAAAGTCTCCTACCTCTATCAACCATACAACCCAGCAATCTTACGTTTAGTCAACATGACAATCCAAGGTGCTCACAAAAATGGTAAATGGGTTGGTATGTGCGGTGCTATGGCTGGTGAACCAAATGCAGTACCAATCTTATTAGGTCTTGGCTTAGATGAATTCTCTATGTCCGCAACTCAGATCTTAAAAGCTCGTAAAGTTGTTAACGGCTTAAGCTACGAAAAAATGCAGGAAATGGCTCAAAAATGCCTGTCTTTAGACACTGCACAAGAAGTATTAGACTTCGTACAATCTGAAGTGAAATAGAAAACTATTGATTGAATAAACGCTTGGGGGTTCTTACGCAAACTTTGTTGGAACCTCTATGATTCACCTATTAGGATGCCACTGCTGGCATCCTTTTTTTCTTTGGCCAAATCTTTCGATTTGACTGATTTAACCAATCTTTTATGAGTTCCTTGGGATTTCGCTGTTGACGCATTATAATAGATATTGCGTAGTTTTTGTGGAAAAGATGTTCTTGCTTCGCACGCCCGAACATTAGGCGTTTTGTTAATTTGTATCGACAATTTCCGCCTTCTACAAAACCGCTACTCAAGCTGAAGGATATTGCGTTTTTGATTGGGGCAATATCCTTTTTAATTCCTTTCACAAATTTATTCATCGTTTCACAGATCGGTGATCTTTGAATATCCATTTCTGTTCTTAAATCTTTTTCCTCTTTTTGTTGATCTGATTCAAAACTATAATGCGCAATAAATTCATCCAGTTTCTTTGGATCTTTTCCCATCAAGGTTGTATAGAACTCATCCCATGCAATTTCTGCTTCTTTGATCATAGGATATTTGTCGCAAATTAGTTCATAATATTCGGCAACAGCACTATTTTTCATCTTGTTTTTATCTTTGATCGTGATGTACTTCAATACATCGTTTCGCTTGATTTCACAAATCTGATTTCTCCCAAGACATGCT
>JAUMZN010000092.1 GCA_030528085.1 Erysipelotrichaceae bacterium
GGTGTGAGAGGGAGGGACAGTACTAACCTGTCTCCTCTCTACTCGATTGTTTATTCAACATCTAAATGATAAAGTTTTGTGTATTTATCTTTGAGGTAGTTTGTATAAATATGTGGATCAAATGGTTTATGAGAAACTTCTTCAACGATTTGACGCATCGTTTTTTGTGCACCATATTGTTGGACGTTTTCTCTTAACCAGTTCACGACTTTTTCGATATGACCTGTTTTAAGTGCGTCTTCAACATCGAATTCTTTGGCCATTGCTTCATAAAGCTGGGCAGCGTAAGCAGAGCCTAAAGCATAAGTTGGGAAGTAGCCAATTCCGCCATCAGACCAATGGATATCTTGCAAGACACCTTCTTGATCATTGCTTGGACGAACACCGAGATATTGTTCATATAAGTCTGCCCAAAGATTAGGAAGTTGATCGTAATCAAGAGTGCCATTTGCCATTTGTTTTTCGATTTCATAGCGAATCAAAATGTGTAATGGATAAGTCAGTTCATCGGCATCAATGCGAACTAAAGATGGGCAAGCAGCATTGATCATCGCGATCAGTTCATCAAGACTTGTGTCTTTAAATTCAGGGAAATGCTCAATGAGTGTTGGGTATAAATAAGCCCAGAATGCTTCAGAGCGGCCAATGTGGTTTTCCAAGAAGCGGGATTGTGTTTCATGCGCGCCAGATCCAATCGCATCGATGAACATCGTTTTATCGTAATCAGGATTGGAATTCAAGCTGTATAAAGCGTGACCGTATTCATGAACGATCGAAAGAATTCCGCCTAAGAAGTTGTCTTCGATATAGCGAGTGGTGATACGCACGTCGTTATTGGAGAAAAATTCAGTAAATGGATGTTCGGTCGTGGATAAATAAACGCGTTCTGGATCAGCTTGTAAATAATCCATGACGATTTTCGCAAATTTAGCCTGGCGTTCGGCATCGATAAGTTGACTCATTTTTGTTGTGTCGATTGGTTTAGCCGCTTGAACTTTAGCGATAAATGGGATGAGTTCTTCTTTGATGACCGCAAAAAATTCATCGTATTGTTTTTGATCCATACCTGGTTCATAAGCATCGAGGGCAAGATCGTAACTGTTGTTGCCATTAAAACGTGGAGAATACGTTTGTGCTTGTAGCGTGTTTTGAATGACTTTTTCTAAATGCGGCTGGAACAGTTTGTAGTTGGCTTGTTCTTTTGCTTCATGCCAAGCAACACCAGAATCAGCACGGGTTTGAATGAGTTCTTGATAGAAATCAGCAGGAATTGCTTCTTGATCGTCGATATGACGTAAACGCAATTCAACTTCCTGTTTTTCTAAACTGCCTTCGGGAAGTCTTTTTGCATAGTCGCGAATTTTAGCGATTGTTTCTGGGTTGTTTTCGATTTCAAAAGCAGCGCGAGCAAGCAGAGCTAAAGCTTGATTGACACGAGGTGCCCCTTTTTTAGGAGCAATTGTCAATTGGTCGGTTGCCATGGTGGAATAAGCGAGGTGATAAGCACCTAAAGTATCGATTAGATTTTGATAAAAAGGTTCAAATTGTAAAGACATCATCAATCCTCCGTTTTGGCTCATTTTATCATGAGGGGAATAGATTGTTTAAAAAATCGATACAGTTGGTCAATGAGCAGAGTACAATTCACTTATTTAGAGGATAATTTGATACATTATCCATAATAGATCGATCCACAACAATCGAAACGAGGAAAGGAATCAAGATGAACTTTTTAGAATTTGAATATCAACGACCAGATCAAGCTGAAATTTTAAATCGTCTAGAACAATTAAAGCAGCAATTCGAACAAGCAGAAGACTATTCAGCATTTTTTGCGACGTTTCAAGCGTTTGTTGAATTAGAAAAACATATTCAAACGCAAATCCAACTGGCGAACATTCGCCATTCCATCGACACAAGAGATGCGTTTTATACACAGGAATGCGACTATTTCGATGAGATTAGCCCAATTGTCGATAATGCGATTCATGCGATTGATCAAGTGATTTTAAATTCACCTTATCGCAAACAGTTAGAAAACGATGTGCCAAAAACTTGGTTTATGATCCATGAATTCGCTCAAAAAACAATGTCAGAAGCGATCATTGAAGATTTACAAAAAGAAAACAAATTAGCGAGCACCTATCAAAATGTCATCGCCTCTGCGCAAATCGACTTCAATGGAGAAGTCCACACACTAGCAAGCATTGAAAAATATATGTACGATCGCGATCGCAATATGCGCAAACAAGCCCATAAAGCTTATTGGGGATGGTTTGCCAAGCACGAACAAGAAATTGGCGATATTTTTGATCAGCTCGTGCAAGTGCGTACGCAGATTGCGAATAAGATGGGATATGAAACATTTACTCCATTTGGCTATTTAAGAATGTTCAGATTGGATTATGACCGCAAAGATGTCGAACAATATCGTCAAAACGTTTTAGAAGATGTCGTTCCTGTCGCTACAGAACTGTATCAAGCCCAAGCAAAACGTCACGGATATGAAGGTCCAACTTTACCAGCATGGGATGAAAAAGTTTCGTTTGAATCGGGAAACCCACTGCCTAAATACGATGAACCAGAACTTGTGCAGCGTGCATTGCAGATGTATCAAGAATTATCGGATCAAACAGGAGTTTTCTTCAAAGGCATGGTTGATCAAAATTTGATGGATTTAAATGCAAAACCAGGAAAAGCAGCGGGTGGATATTGCGAAACATTGCCAGACTATGGCGTACCATTTATCTTTGCGAACTTTAATGGCACAAATGGGGATATCGAAACATTGACTCATGAAGCCGGTCACGGCTTTCAAGCGTGGTTAAGCCGCGATGCTTTCCCTTATGATTTAGTTTGGCCAACTTCAGAAAGTGCAGAAATTGATTCGATGGGCATGGAATTTATCACTTGGCCATGGATGAAATTGTTCTTTGAAGAAGACACGGATAAATACTATTACACACATCTTGAAGGCACAGTGAAGTTTTTAGGATATGGCGTTTTAGTCGATCATTTCCAACACGAAGTTTATGACCATCCACAATGGAAACATGAAGATCGCATGGCTTGTTGGCGCCGATTGGAAAAACAATACTTACCGCAAAAAGATTATCAAGAAATTGACTTTCTTGAACGCGGCGGCTGGTGGATGCGTCAGCTACACATCTTTATGTTGCCGTTCTACTATATCGACTACGCATTAGCGCAAGTCGTTGCTCTACAAATTTGGAGCCGTCTGCAACATCATGACAAAACAGTCTTTGATGATTATGTGGCGATGGCAAAATGCGGGGGAACAAAAACATTTAAAGAACTAGTCACGATTTCCAACAATAAAATTCCTTTTGAAAAAGGCTGTTTGAAACAAACGATGCAAGATGTTAAAGCTTGGTTTGAAACTCATCAAATCGAAGAATAATAAGAGAAATTGAACAAAACGCGAAGTAGATTCCATGTGGAATTCTTCGCGTTTTTCTGTTGTTTTAGATGTTTAGAAAATTATTCGAAATTTTTAGGAACTGTTATGAAAGTGGTCGTTTAAAATGGAAATAAGAAATCATGACGATGGAATCGAGCATGCAAAATAGAGAAAGGAATAGCGTATGAAAAGACAGAAGCGGCGTAAAAAACGCATCCTTAAAACGTTTAGTTTATTCGTTCTATTATTCGTTGTTGTTGGCGTGGTCTTTTCTTTGAAGAAAGTTCCTTTCGCCGCACAATTGTTGAATCAAGCCGATCCTCAAAAACAATCGATCATTCAAAGTGAACAATTCAATGTTGAACAACAAGCGCAAAATAAGCCGGTTGTCGTGGATCAAACGGCAAGGGGTGAATTGGATTATCGCGATGATTTATACATACGAAATTTAGAAGAACCGCAAAAACAAGCAGCGCAAATCCTTGTTGAGGGCATGAAAGCAGGGAAAGATGAAATTGAGCTGACGCAGCCGATTTTACTTGATGAAATTGCGCAGCTATACCAGCGCTTGAAATTAGCGGATCCTGAACTGTTCTTTTTGGCAGATCATCAAAATTATGAATATTCCCCACTCACTCAAGAAGTAAAAGTGTTCCATCCAAACTATATCGAATATGATGATGGCTTAACGATTCCGCAGCGAATTGAGAAAATGCGCCAATTGCGCAGTTCCATTATTCAAGATTGGCATGGGCGTGGTGAATATGAATGTTCAGTTTTGATTAACGATTATTTAGTTAATACGATCTCATACCAACCCCAAGCAGTACATGCCCATAATTTGTATGGCGCACTTGTAGAAGGACAAGCGGTATGTGATGGCTATGCGCTCGCTTATAAATATTTAGCCGATGGCTTGGCGATGGATTGTATGGTCATTACCGGAAGTGCATATGATCATGAGTCTGAATATCAACAAGCAAAGGATTATATGAGTTCAATGAGTCCCGAGCAAATTATGAATTGGGATTCCGGATATCGCCATGCTTGGAATGCGGTTCGAATTGATGGGCATTGGTATTACACAGATTCGACGTATAACGATCCAGTCAGCTTGGATCAAGATCCTAATGCTGATTTTTCCGGTCTGCAAGAAGCGTTCACTAATTTAACTTGGCAGGAAATGATGAAACTTCGCAGTGCGGAAGTAAGCTTGTTGTTAGAACCAAATTTGCCGCAGGATAACGCATGGGATGCCAATGTGTTTTATCGTCACGGTCTCGTTGTCCAAACAGAAGACGAAGCAAGAAATTGGCTTGAGCAGCAATTAAATGATCATTCATCAAGATGGATCAGTATTAAAGTGATCGATCCAGCTGTTTTTGCGGCGATGCAAGATATCTCGAGTGAGGTGTTGAATGATTATTCAATTTATGATGACAGTTTGAATTGGGATGCTTTA
>JAUMZN010000008.1 GCA_030528085.1 Erysipelotrichaceae bacterium
TTCACTGCCCGAGAACATCAAGACTAAAAAATACTTTTGTCGGGCGCATCTTAATAATTTGTTTTTATTTTTGCGGTAATACAAGAATCCGGCAGCATCCGCAAGAATCCAGCCAATTGGAATAGACCACCATATACCCAGTACTCCAATTTGGGGAATTGCCGAGAGAACATATGATAATGCAACGCGTGTTCCTAGTGAAATAATCGTTAACAGTACTGAAATTCCTGGTTTTCCAATTGCTCGATACAATCCATATAACAAGAACAAACAGCCAATTCCAAAATAAAATGGTCCGACGGTATGTAAATAACGGATCCCTTCCGCAACAATCTGCGCTTCTTGGGCATCGATAAAGATGAGAACCAATGGTTTAGCAAGAAACCAAAGAACAAGTGAAATCACAAAACAATATCCGATTGAAGTGAGTACGCCATATCGAAATCCTTGTTTAACTCGATCGGTTTGATGGGCACCCATATTTTGAGCGATGAATGTTGAAAATGCGTTGCCATATTCTTGAACAGGCATATACGCAAATGCTTCAATTTTGACACTTGCCGCAAATGCCGCCATGATGGCTGTTCCAAAACTATTCACTAATCCTTGAACCATTAAGATCCCTAAATTCATTACGGACTGCTGCATACAAGTCAACAAGGAATAATTCGCAATTTCTTTTAGACTTGATTTTTTGACATTGAAATGACGGAGTGCCAGACGAATTTTGTCGTCTTTAATCAATGTATATAAGCCAATGCCAATCCCCGAAATATATTGAGCAATGATTGTCGCCCATGCCGTCCCTGCAACTCCTAATGGATACACCAATACAAGCACCAAATCCAAGATGATATTGATTACTGTCGCTACTCCTAAAAAGACTAACGGAATCATCGAGTTGCCCAGCGCTTTTAAATAGGCACCAAAGAAATTGTAAAGCGCAATGGCAGGAATCCCGCAAAAGACAATGAATAAATACGATCTTGTCATCGTAATAATTTCGCTTGGAATATTTAGCCATAACATAATGCCATCAACCAATATGATTGAGGCAAACATTAAAACGAGCGCTACGACACTGGCTAAAAGGAAAGCGGAACAAATCTCTCTTTCTAATCGTTTTTTGTCTTGGGCACCAAAACAAATTGAGAACACGACCCCACTGCCCATGCAAAGACCTAAAAGAATGGACGTCAAAAACGTCATTAACGTAAACGCTGATCCAACGGCGGCTAATGCATCAGAGCCGATATAATTTCCAACAACCCATGTATCTACAATGTTATATCCTTGCTGCAAAAGATTTCCTAAAATCATTGGCATCGCAAATAGACACATTGTGGAAAACACATTTCCTTTGGTCAAATCTTTCTGGTGCATGAACTTATTCCTTCTCTCTATTTTGATTTTATCTTTTCGTATTGTGCTGTTTACAGCTCTTCATTTGATGTTCAATTGATCTTCTATCACTTAAAATCTAGACGCATTCATGTATTTTAATCCATTTGACATCGATGTCGACACATTCGTTATATTTGGATTCAATTTTATTTTGCCTTATACTCTTAATGTTTCAGTGCCTCAAAACTTTGATGACGATTCATCAAATACTTCATCGAGGCAGAAAGGAGTTCACATGTCTCAAGATGTGTTAGTTGTTTTAAATTCAAGTCGTTTCGGTCAAGGAAATCCGCAATTAGGCGAACGTTTAATGAAAAGCTTTTTAAAATCTTTCACTACTAACGAAACTCGCCCAACCGCTATTCTTCTTTATAATTCTGCTGTTGTGCTTGCCAGCGAAGAAAGTGCTGTATTAGAAGATCTCCAAGCACTTGAAAAAGAAGGAATTGAAATCCTCGTCAACGAAGAAAGCTTATCTTTCTATAACCTCGATACTGTGCTTAAAGCAGGAAAAAGCTGCCCATTATCCGAAATGAGTGAAAAGATGATGAACGCTGATCTCATCGTCAAGCCATAATCCCTAAAATATTCAAAAAACTGGATTTTTGCTTTATATGTGGGATTTGAGTATTTTGCGATTCGCTTACATCGTCCTAATTTGACAATCGAATGATATTCTATATTCTATCTTTTAGCCCCTCGGCTCAAACGAAGAAAGGAAATTCTCATGGAAAAATGGACGCAAGAACAGTATGAGCAAGTGTTAATGTCCAAAAAACAACAAGCTCATGATGCCATGGAACTCTATATTCTTGTCAACGCAAAAGAATTACAGGATGAATGTGAACCAGGCAGCAAAAATTTAACCGCTGCTTGTAAAGCAATGCTCAACCAAATGTTAGAAGGCGATGGATTTGAAGTTGAACCTAAAATCCGTACAAAAATCGCAGGCAAATTAACTGTTCGTTACTACTGTGACAACCTCGACCCATCCCGTCGTAAATACTCTGAAGTAAATCAATAAGACATCAAGACGCGTCTTTCTCAATTCGAGAAAGGCGCTTTTTTATTTCCCTGTTTTGTTGTGTTTATACTGTTTACTTCTGTTGTTCACTGTTCTATACTGTTTATGCAGGAGGTAATTATGGAACTTCAAATCTCTACAACCTCAATGGTTCCTTTATATGAACAAATCGCAAACCAAATCCGTAAACAAATCGCGAATGGAACTTTAGCAAGCGGCAAACTGCTTCCTTCTGTTCGTACATGTGCTAAAAACTACCATATATCCGCTTTAACTGTAAAAAAGGCTTATGACTTATTAGAAAGTGAAGGTTTTGTCCAAAGTGTCCATGGCAAAGGCACTTACGTTTCTTCTATTTCCCCAAATGTCGTGGAAGAAGAAATGCAAAAACAGCTCGAAAACGCCTTTGATCTCGCCTTCACCAAAGCAAAAGCGATGAACTATACACGTGATCAAATACTCGAGCTCGTTGCCACTTTATTGGAGGATTATGATGCTTAACATTCAGAATTTAAAAAAAGAATACCCAGGCTATTCTTTATCCATCGACCAATTTCACCTTGAACCTAATTCCATCACTGGAATTGTCGGACTGAATGGCGCTGGAAAAAGCACATTGTTCAAAGCGATCTGCGGCTTAATTCAAATCAATTCTGGAACAATTGAATTATTTGGCCAATCTTTCGCTGAAATCTCCAAGGATCAAAAAGAAAATCTGGGTGTGCTCTTTAACGGTGCGACATTTTCACGTCACCTCAACATCTCGCAATGCAAAAAAGTTTTAAAAGCTGCTTATTCCCATTTTGATGAAGCGCTATTTGATCAACTCTGCAAGCAGCTGAATTTACCTTATGATAAGCCGCTTTCCAGTTTTTCCACGGGTATGGAAGTCCGCTTTAAACTTGCGACAGCTCTAACTCACGATGCAAAATTATTAATCCTCGATGAACCTACCGCAGGATTAGATATCCTCGCTCGCAACAAGACGTATGAATGCTTGCAGGATTTCATGGAAAAACCAGATCGATCAATTCTCATCAGTTCACACATCGCTTCTGATTTAGAAAATCTTTGCGATGATTTCTGGGTGATCCACAACGGTAAATTCATTCTCCACGAAACCGTTGATGCCCTTAAAAATCAATATGGAATCCTTTCTGTCGATGCCAAAACATTAGACAGTCTCGATCCTGTTGCGATCGTCGGAATCGATCGCCAGCCGCATGGCATTAAAGTGCTTGTTTCCGATCGACAATTCTATGAAGAAAACTATCCAGGGATCGTCATTTCTGCCGGAAATATCGATGATCTTCTGACTATTCTCGAACAGGGGGAACGTTAAATTATGAAATCGTTATTTATCCTCGATTGGCAATGGCTAAAATCTATGAAGTTTTTCATTTGGATTATTCTCGGATTAAGCTTGTTATATTGCTTTACCCTTCCGACTCTTGGAGTTGCATTTACACCAATAATGTTTGCGGTCACGATGTCTAAATCCGTGAGTGACAATCTTCAAAAGACGACAGGAGCTTACTTATTTACTTTGCCTTTCACACGAAAACAATATGTCCTAGAAAAATACATCATCAGCATTGTCCCTGCTTTATTGAGTGCATTCGTCATTGCGTTGGCAATAACTGTTACTTCGTCTTTTCCAAAAATGGGAATTCCATGTTTGATCGCATGTGCAAGCGTCATCTTGATCGCTTCCATATTAATTCCACTAACGATCAAATTTCAGGATAACGGTATGATCGTTTTTCGACTTCTTTCCATCGCAATTGTCGCACTAGTCGTTATTATTGCTGAAGCATTTACTTCAGGAGAATTTCTCAATTCTTCATTGGTGATGTCCCCATCGCCTTGGTTTTTCGTGATGATTGGCATCGTTTTGATCATGATCCTTTTGATCTCAATCTCCATCAGCAATCGTTTAATTCAACGCCGTGAATTCTAACTTGTTGGAGTAGATCAAAGATTAAACTTCTAAACTAAAAACTCAAATTCGTTTTTGCTTTAATCCCAAAACAATACTAAGCGAGAATCTTTTGAATTCGACTTTCTAATTAGAAAAGATGAATTCAAGTAGATTCTCGCCTTTTTCTATTTTTCTCAGCTTTTCTTTTGTTAAATACCGTTTTTGAACCTGATCATTTTGGATATTCATTTTCAATCGTGCGCCAAAGGTCAAAAACCACTTTCAATAGGTTTGAGCTAAATTTATGCGTAACACATATTGAAATCTATTAGTGTTATATATAAATCTCTATAGTTATATATATATTTGATTTTAGTTTATTTACAACACTAACACCGCATTTTATAATGTTATCAACACATATCATTCGAAAATATTGAGAGCGATATTTTTCAGATCATAAACTAAAAAACAATCATCACTTTCGCTCATCTTTCCTAAACCATAATCATTTCAGTTCTTTTTATTACAATATCTTCGTATCTTTTCTTAAATAAAAGGAGCTCCTCGTTTTTATTGATATTCAGGTAGATGAGCAAAACTATTGTTAATCCAGATTCGAACACAATCAACCTCAATAATGAATGTATCGAAGGACGTGATGCCAATGACTTATTTTGAGCTTTAACAGCAAGCAACGAACCACAAATACGCAATATCATCCAAATAGAAAGACAACAAAAAAGAGGACTTGTCTATGAATAAACATAAATTAAAACTAAGTACATTGTTAGTAAGCGCCTTATTCATTAGCGCTTGTACAACAAACACAAATACGTCTTCTGTATCCAATACTTCAAGCACGATCACAACTGAGGATTCTTCGCAAACACCCGCCGATGAAATTGCGATCAATCAACCTGTAATGAAACTTGAAGCACAAGGGGATGTCACCATCAACGAAAATGAGATTTATGAATGCGGTCGTGTATCGAATAACACTTACTATTTCCAAGTTTTAAATAATCAAATCAGTTATCTGTACCCTACAGTTCGGCAATATAAGATGGATTTACACGATGGGACCATTTCATTAATCAAAGAACGGGACCCAAACAGCAATGAGCGTGTATGTGACTTTTTAGAATTTAATGGTGTGCTCTATGAATCTGTTAAAATCCCTGCAGAAGATAATGTTTATGGTGTGATTTATGCAGATGGAAAGGAAATCTGGAGAGCACCTATTAATGCCAATCCGGTCTTTGCGATCGATCAGGGCCAACTATTGTTTACGACAACTGAACCAGGTGGTATGGATGCAAAAAGTTCAATATGCCGTATTAATTCCGATCAAACAGTAACAACAGTTTGGCAATCAGGAGGAGATTCTGGATTCACTCAATTTACATTACCAACAATCACCAATGATGATCTATCCAAGCTTGTATTCCAATCGACTTTAAATGGTCAAAAAGTAATTGTGATCATGAATTCTGAAGGATATGAAACTGTCGGATTTGATAAAGACGTCATTCGCTTCCAGCCACTGAAGGATCAAGTATTGATGATCAACAGAAGCGCATCATTAGAAGGTAATGAATATCATCTATTAGATTTATCCACAAAAGAAATTAATCCAATTGAATCACCTTACAATGAAATCGGAAATAAAAATGTCGGAGCAGGTGCTCAAGATTCATTCTTGTTCACTCATTATGATGATAGTTCAACATGGAAAGCCAAATTACAGGATAATCAATTATCGACTGAACAGCTTCCAGACATTCCAGCAGGAATCTCTTACTACTTCCGTTTAAATGACAAGACTGCCCTTGTAAATGTCATTGTTGATTATGCTAATAACGATTGGTCAAAAGTGCATTTCTATCTTGTAAAGATGGAATAGGCACTTGATCTATAAGCGCAATTCCTATCTTGAAATCAGATTTTATTTATTCTGATCTCATAGAACTTCGCAATTTGTAAATTCAAAAAAATCGATCCGATTTAAAATCAAAAAAAGCTATAACGCTTATGGAATTGATTAATCAATCCGGCGTTATAGCTTTTATTATTTATGATATTTCGTTTCTAATCGAAATTAGAAAGATAAGTATGGTGAAGCGAAGTAGAATACGAAGATCACCATTAATACCCAAACTGTTGGGTGAATTTCTTTTGCACGTCCTGCTGCAAGCATAACGACAACATAGGAGATGAATCCAAATGCGATACCATTAGAAATGGAATACATTAAGATCATGGAGATGATTGTTACGAATGCTGGAATAGCAATAGTAATGTCATCCCATTTAACGTTTTTCATCTGCTGAGCCATCATAACACCAACGACGATTAAAGCAGGTGCTGTAACCGCATTTGTGATTAAGCCTAAAACCAATGGTGAAATGAAGATGGATAATACGAAGAAAACACCAGTTGTGATTGCTGTTAAACCAGTTCTTCCACCAACTCCTACACCAGAAGAAGATTCAACGAAGCTTGTTACTGTAGAAGTACCTAAAGCAGCACCTACGCAAGTTCCGATAGAGTCAGCTAATAAAGCTTGTTCTGCGTTTTCTAATTCACCTTTTTCGTTTACTAAACCGATTTCGTTACCTACGGCAACTAATGTTCCGGCAGTATCGAAGAAGTCAACGAATAAGAAAGAGAAGATTACAACGAGAGCGTTCATTGGGCTAGCGAATAATTCGCCGAAACCTTGCATGAATGCACCAGCTGCGTTCATTTCAAAAGATGTAGTGAATACACCAGAAATTGTAGGCATGTTTTCCATACCCATCATACCTAACACAACGCCAACTACTGCTGTGATCACAAGACCAACGAATACACCAGCTGGAATTTTACGAACAACACAAACGATTGTAACGATTAAACCGAATACCGCAAGTAATACAGTTGGATCTGCTAAGTTACCAATTCCTACGAATGTAGCGTCATTAGCAATAATTAATCCACAGTTTTTTAAACCAACGAATGCGATAAAGAAACCAATACCAGCACCGATTGCGAGTTTTAATTGAACTGGGATTGCATCAATGATTTTCTTACGAATTCCTGTTGCAGAGATCAACACGAAAACGATACCAGACACAAATACAGCAGCTAAAGCAGCTTGCCAAGAGTATCCCATTGCACCACATACTGTGTAAGCGAATAATGCGTTAACACCCATACCAGCGGAAAGTGCAACTGGATAGTTAGCTAAAAAGCCCATTAAGAAACAAGCAAAAGCAGAAGCTAATGCAGTAGCCATGAATACAGCGTTTTTATCCATACCAGCATCAGCTAAGATCATTGGGTTAACCCCTAAGATATAAGCCATGGCAAGGAAAGTTGTAATTCCGGCAACAATTTCTGTTTTTACTGTTGTCCCCTTCTCAGAGAGATGGAACCACTTTTCTAAAAAAGACATAATTTCCTCCTATGTTTTTCTATAAGAAAACATATATAAGTATAGCCAAGGAAATTCTCGATTCCGGAATTTTCCCGAATTACGGAAAAATATCGGCAAAATTGTTGCAATTTGATTATTTTTGGTACGTTTTCATAAATGCAAATACAAAGCTTCATTATTTCAATACGCCATACACTCGCAATTTTTGCCTTACTTAGGCAATTTCAATCATTTCTTGAAGAGTGAACGAATAGATCCAAGCGCTAATTTGCATGTCTGGTTGAATTTGTTTCATCGCCTGACGATACGTTTCTAACTGCGAACGATATTTGCGCACTAAGCTAGTCGCATCAAACGCATTGTCGGTTTTAAAATCGACAATCACGATTTCATTGTCCAAAAAGACAACTAAGTCCATAAATCCATGAACATAAGCATCTTCTTCTTTTGTGCAATACGGACACTCAAATACGTGTCGATGATTCATCCATTCTTGATAGTGGGCATCGTTATTTAAATTCAAAATCTGTTTGATTCCTTGCGGATCGAGCGTTTGATTGGCTTGTTTCAAATACGCTTCGATCTCTTTTTCTTGATAAGGATAAGGAATCGCACCTACGATTTCATGAATGAGCGTACCACGATTGCGCGCTTCTAAAGATCCTGGCTGCGCTAAGCTTTGGACTTGTTTCCAAGATGAGCGCTTTTTAGTCGCACTAGCTGTTTGTGAGCGAATGATATGCGTTGGATATTCATAGTGCGAAATATAAATTCGTTTTTGTTTGGATAAAACAGAACGATCTGGTCTTTCATAAAGCTCTTCTACTTTTTCAAAAACGACTTCTTGGCATGGATGAGTGTGGAAAGCGTGGAAGAACCAGCTTGTAAATCCCTTATTGGCAGCGATCGCATACATATTTAGTGGACCATCATACATATTTTCTTGTTTCAAGCTATCCACAAAGACAAGTTCTTGTTCCGCACGCGTACATGCGACATACAACAAGCGCATTTTTTCTTGAACATCTTCCATAAAGCGTTTTTGTTCAAAAGCAAGAGAAGAGGCACTCTTCAATTTCAAATGGCGATGCAAATCGAGGCCTTCTAAACTCACACCTAAATCGGCATCGATATGAATTGGCATACCCGCTTCCATATCTCGCGTATTTTGATCACTGAGAATATAAACCAATTTATACTGCAAGCCTTTTGAGGCATGGATTGTCGAAATGCGAACGGCATCTTCTTCTTTTCCAAACGCCATCGCTTCACTTGTTTTATCGAGTTTTTCTTCCAAATTTGCGGAATCTAAAAAGCCATCTAAATCGAGAAGCGATTGAGCTTCCACTGCTTTTTGCAGCAACAAATCCAAGTTTGTCTGGTCTTGGGCTGTTGTTTTCGTGTCATAAAACTGATTGTAGGCGTAAAGACGAATCACAATTTCTGCCAGAGGCAAATTGCGATATTTTTGAATATCGCGGACGAGCTTCAACATTTGATAGCCTTCCGGCTGATTATGCAAAGTTTGATAGAGCGATTGTCCTTCTTGTCTATTTTTAAGCAAAGGCAATAAGTCACTTTGATCCAATCCTGTCAAAGGTGAACAAAGTGCTGCCATTAACGCAATGTCGTTTCGTTCATCTTGAATGACGCGCATTGCCGATAAAATAATTTGAATCGCTTTATTGGTATAGAAGCCTTTGCGCATATGGTGAATCGAACGAATGCCCCAGCTGTCTAAAGCTTGTTTCAATTCTTCATGCGGTGTGGAAGAGCGCGTTAAAATCGCAATATCGCGATATGTATACTCTTTATTAGCAACTTTTTGTTCAATATCATGAGCGATCAAATCGTAGCGGTGCAAGCGGTGGATCGTTTTTTTGCTTTTGGTTGATTTTTCTTGCAGTTCTTCTTGCGGTTCTTCAATTGGTGCATCATATTCCGTAAACAAGAAACGAACCGGATGTTGTGGGGATTCATATTGTCCCGAACTTCCTGGTTTGGCGACATCGATCGCTGAAAACTGCGATGGCATGCCTTCAATATTCATCAACTGTTCAAAGAAGCGATTCACAAAAGAAATCAACATCGCACTTGAGCGATAGTTTTCCTGCATCGCAATGACTTCATCGTGTTCGCCGACGTGTTCTAAATGATGTTTCATCAATTCGGGACGCGCTTGGCGGAAACGATAGATCGATTGTTTAATATCGCCTACCCTAAACACGTTGTTTTCACGAGCGATCGCTTGAATGATCGCTTCTTGCAAGTCGTTTGTATCTTGATATTCATCGATCAGAATCACTTGATAGCGATCGCGCAAAGCGTTCGCCGCTTGTTCGTTTTGTAGAATTTTCCAAGCGTATTGTTCCATATCGGAGAAATCGATAAAGCCAGCTTCTTTTTTCTGCGCCATGAACTCTTCTTGCACATCGATCGCCAATTCACAAAACGTTTCTAATAATTCTGCTGTATCTTGTGCGATCTTGTCAAAATCTTCGGCAGTATATAAAACTTCCGCAATTTTCTTTTCGAATTTTCGCGAATCCGCCTGCACTTCTTTAAAGGAGACTTTATTGATCGTCGGCGTAAATTTGCCGGATGTCTCGATATATTCGATAAAGCGATGATAGAAAACTAAATAGTTATTTTGATTCAGCGCTTCTAAGCAGCCTTGCAGTTTGGCAATTTTTCCCGAGAAAATCGCGATGAATTCTTCTTGTTTTTTCGCCTGCTTAAATTCCATTTGTTCGACTTGTTCTTGAACATCTTCAAAAATATCGATCAATGCTTGGATTCGCAGCGCAAACCAATCTAAAAATTCTCTCGTGATGACTGCTTTCGGTTTAGCATTTTCTTGGATCCATGCTTTCCAATCGGATTTCGATCGGGCAATTTCCAAAAACTTCAACAAGATTTCCTGCAAATCTTTTTCTGTTTTCGAATATGTCTCTAAATAAAATTCCATATTCGCCCGCTTGAGTGGATCTAAACGTTCCATCCCTTTGCGACAAGCGATTTCTAGCGCTTGTTGATCGGCTAATCCATTATCGACATGCGATGCCATCGAATAGCTGATTCCTGCTAAGTAATATTCTTTTTGGACAACATCTAAACAAAAGGAGTGAATTGTCGAAATCGATGCCGTTTCGAGCTGACTGATTTGTTGGTCGATCCATGGTTCAGGATCCATTTCCAAAAGGCGCTGCTTTAAGCGCACTTTCATCTCACGCGCCGCATCTTCGGTAAAGGTCATCGCTAAAATAGATTGAATTGGAATTCGATCTTCAATCACAAAGCGGCATAAGCGTTCAACAAGGACTGCGGTTTTCCCTGCTCCTGCTGAGGCACTGACTAATAAGTTTTTATTACGGCTGTCGATGACGGCTTGCTGGGTATCGGAAAACTTAATTTTCTTGGCCGGTTCTGTCTTTGGAAGAGCAGGTTTTTCCATTTCTTGATCGACTAGATCAAATTGGTCGAGTTGGTTTTCCATACTATTCCCCTCTTTCTATTGCCGCATTACGACAAATTGCTCGATATGCGCATGTCGTACAAGCCGTACTTTTGTGATAAGGCAAAAATTCGTTGTCTTTCATCGCTTGGGCATATCCTTGTGCTTGGTTTAATAATTGTTCTTCTCGCTTTTGATACGTCGGCACTTTTTTCGTGAGCGTCTGCATCAACATATTGGGAGATGGTTCAAAATTTTGAGCCACGATTGCTTGTTTTAAATAATCAACTTGGGCAGTTGCTGCACCTTCTTCATATGTGATCGCAATGGCATTGGCTTGTGCGCCTCTTCCATAAGAAATTGAATAAGCCGCATTGCTTTGCGCTTTAGGCTGCAAAGATAAATCGAGTGTTCCGCTTGGTTCAGTAAAGCCGTTTTGTTCTGATGGATATAAATTAAAGATCGCATGTCTTGAATTGGTATTGGCCAAAGATCCACCAATTTGAAACGGAATGCCCTGCAGTGTTTCTTCAATATTCAGTTGATATTCGCCTGGCACTAAAATATAAGGAATATCTTTGCCAATCGATTGAATATTTTGCAAAACCCAAACTAATTGCTTCGTCGTTTTAATCGCTAAAGCATCGATTTCATCTTTGCGATGCAAAAAGATTTTTCTCGCAAATTGGAATTGTTGTTCTACAAATTCACTGACTTCTTTTTGCGTAATTTCTTGATACGGTTTGCCAAGTTGTTGGCAATGTTGAATCAAAGTCGGAATGATTTGGGCTTGCAGGCGCAAAACGTCTTTTCGCACTGTTGGTTTTTTTAGCTGCAAGCCGTATTGCAGCATGTTTTGGAGTGGGCAGTCATCATAAGCTTTCAATTGTCTAGAATGGGTCTGCACTTTCTGGTTTCCTTTTTCAAAGAATACCTGGCTTTGCATATTTTTGATTTGAAAGCTTGGTCTTAAATTGATCGAACTTTGTGCTGAGTTTTTGAATTTAGGCAATGCTTCTAACCATAATGTCAACTCATGCGAGTGTTCAATACTCTTGCCATCATAATCCGTTTGCGCCATTAAGAAATAAACACTTTCTGGCTGCATCAATACCGATTTTGAGGCTTTTAAATGTTCATTCATGCGCTCTTCTAATGTTGGAAAATCGAGTTTTTCGACATATTCTTCATCGAATACCCCAGATCTTGCGACATTCGTTGGCCAGTTTGCGGCGTCTGCTCCTAAATAGAAGACATTTTCAAACAGACCACAAACTAAATCACGGCCGCCAATCAAGACACCTTTCCATTCTGGCAATGCAGAAGAAGGATGCAGGGCATCTAATGAACGAATAAAAATCTCTAAATCTGCCGGCTGCTGAACGTATTGTTTAATTTGGTTCCAGCCATCGAGAACGCCAGAATAAATACGCACATCATCTTCGCTTGGTTCTGGGGTTTGATCCATGATCATTGCCCCGATTTCCCCTATCGATTTCAATGTCCAAGAGCGAATCTCTTTGAGTTTGCCTAGCCATGGACTGACTGCCATCTCCAGGCTTACTAAATCATCAAAGTCATTTTGGGAAATGAGCGGATTTTCTTGATAGAGCATTTCTTTTAAAGAAGTGGGCTGGTCTCCAAATAAATCTAAATAGCGCCGTAAGTCATAGCCGGTGATTGGAAACATCACTTTTAAAACGTTCATCAAATTCGTAGAATTCGGATCAGCTAAATAATGTAAAGCTGCCCGCCATTGATTAAGAATTTTCGATTCCGTTTCTTCATGAACAAATGTATAAGGAATCCGTCTTGATTCTAGTGCTTGTGCAAGCGCATATTTTTGTTGGTCATCTGCTAGAGAAATCAATGTATGTTCTGCTTTGAGTTTATTTTTGACGATCGCATCGGCGCAAACTTCTTTTTCTTTATGCGGATTGGACGTTGCCCAATAATAAAAGCGATGATGTTTTGGCGTATCCATCACGATTGCGCCTTGTTTTTGCAGCATGTCGACCCAATACGCTTGTAAAGGATTGAATTCCGTTTTTAAAATGCGCAAAGTTGGAGCATCGGCATAGGTGGTTGATTTAGCTTCCTCGATCCAAAGTTCAATTGGCATAAGCTTTTCGATGACTTCATATAAATCTTGATCGCGTTTTGTTTCTTGCGGGAAGTTTTGAATGTCATAAAGCTTGGCATACGTCATAAATTCGTTGCAGTCTTTTAAAAAGTCATAATCACTTCGCGAAGAATAGAACGTATTCGTTTTGCTTAAAGTTTCTAACGCTTGGCGGTAAGAATACAAAACGGCTGCCGTAGAAGGTCTAGTTCTTTTTAAATGCCGGCTGATGTATGCCTCTAAAGACAACACTGTCACATTCAGACAACTGCCTTTTTGCGCAATAATTTCTTCATAGATTCGAAGATGAAGCGGGCTTGGGGCGATAATAATTGTATTTTCTTCAATCTGCATAACAATCTCCCTTTTGCGATTTTTGATTTTCATCGCTTTTCTATATTCTTATTCATTTTGAGTAAATGGAATGTTGCGATCGTCTCTTACGGATTCGACTCATTCTATTTCCAATCGAATTCGTAATGAAATCCTCTTGGTTTAAGTGCATTTTTTGCATTTCTCATGTAGTCTTAGACTTGAGCAAACAATACTCGTTTCAATTCATTGAGCGAAATGAAGATAAAAGCTTCACTCACTCATCTATCATTGAGATCAACTTTTTATAGATCTCTCGCTTAATAGCTAAAGCGTAAGAAAGGACTCGACATGTCAAAAGTTAAAAATCTTCTTCTTTTGCTCCTTGGCAACTTCATTCTTGCTGTTGGAACATCTTTTTTTATTTTACCGAATAATATTCTTTCTGGTGGAGTTACAGCAATCTCCATTATTCTTGACACCTTAATGGGCATCAACCGCGTATTTACAATTTACGCGCTGAACATCGTTCTCTTTGTGATTGGAGCCATTTTCTTAGGGAAAGCATTTGCGGCAAAGGCATTATTGTCCACTATTCTTTATCCAACATTTATCGCTATCCTCTCCCCATTTTATGATCCAGAATTCTGTACGGTTAACCCAATTTTAGCCGCTATCTTTGCCGGTGTAATTATGGGTACTGGTCTTGGGTTAGTATTCCGTGCTAACGGAAGTTCCGGAGGAATGGACATTCCTGCTTTAATCATGCATAAATATCTTCATATTCCGCAAGGCAATTGCGTGTTCATCATTGATGTTTTAACGGTATCTGCAGGTTTGATGATCTTTGGATTAAACGCTTTATTGACCAGTATTTTAACGATTTTTACAACCTCAAATGTGATCAATACAGTATTAACGTTTGGCGGTGAAAGTGCACAGAACGTCATGATCATTTCCGACAAATGGGAAACAATCCGCGATTATTTATTAAAAGACATCTCGCGCGGCGTCACAATTTTAGAAGGTACTGGTGCTTACTCCAATGAACGTCGTCCTGTTTTAATGTGTGTCGTTAACACTCGTGAATATGCTAGATTCCAACGTGAAATCGGATCCATTGACCCTTCTGCATTCATTATCGTCAACTCCGTTCATGAAGTTCGCGGTATGGGATTCTCTTATGCAAATCCTAATGGAGAAAGCAAGTAATGCAAATCCAGGAAATCATCGTGGTCGAAGGACATAATGATACCCAAACTCTAAAACGCTATTTCGATTGCGAAACAATTGAAACAGGCGGCGATCACGTATCCAAAGAAACCCTCGATCGCATTGCTTATGCCGCTAAAACCCGTGGTGTCATTGTCTTTACTGATCCTGATAAAGCGGGAAAACACATTCGCAGTGTCATCGAACGCCACATTCCTAATGTTAAGCACGCCTATATCGACCCAAGTGTTGCGCATACGCCTAAAAAAGTAGGCGTTGAACACGCTAAAAAAGCGGATTTAGAAGAAAGTCTGGCGAATTTAGTAACTTATCATGAAGCTCAAGACAGTATTTCGTGGTCTGAATTTATCGATTTAGGTTTAATTGGGGATGCCCCTTTACGAAAAAGAGTGTGCGATGCTTTTCATATTGGCCACTGCAATGCCAAATCTTGTTTTAAACGTCTCAATCAACTTGGGATTACCTATACACAAATCAAGGAGATTCTATGATCGATCAACCGATTGCAACAAAAAAACGAACTCGCGAAATCCAAGAAAAATGGAATGTCTCGACCAAGAAAAGTTTTGGCCAAAACTTTATTGTCGAACCTGGTGTCGTCGATAAAATCGCCAAAGCTGCTGTTTTAAGTGAAGATGGCGTAGTCATCGAAATTGGTCCAGGGATTGGCGCATTAACGCAATTTTTATGTGAATATGGCAAGCAAGTGATCGCTTTTGAAATTGACCCGCGTTTTCCAGAAATTCTAGAAACAGAAATCCACAGCGATCATCTGCAAATTATTCAACAAGACTTTTTAGAAGTTGATGTCGACCAACTGTTAGAGCCTTTTGCGAAAAGCAGTACTCCTGTTTATTTCGCATCCAATTTGCCTTACTACATCACAACACCAATTTTATTTAAGCTATTCGAAGCGACTCAGCCTATTGCAGCGATCACCGTAATGATGCAAAAAGAAGTTGCCGATCGCTTTATGGCTAAAGTTGGCAGCAAAGAATACAACGCCCTTTCTGTCATCACGCAATATCGCTGTGATCTCAAACGCATTATGGATGTCAATCGCAACGTGTTCTGGCCAAGTCCAAATGTCGGCAGTACCGTTTTGCAATTTACATTTAAAACAGATAAACCAGCTATTGATGAAGCAAAGTTTGTCGCTTTAGTTAAAGCTTGTTTTGTCCAACGCCGCAAAACGATTCTCAATAACCTGCAAACTTGGCTGAATGATAAACAAAAAGCTGCCCAGTTATTAGAGATGGCTGGCATGGAACCTTCATTGCGAGCACAACAGCTTGGTGTCGATGATTTTCTGCATTTATACAACTGCTTAGTTGCTCTTGAACAAACAAACAACAAATCTTAATTCTGACGTTTTGTTATACATAGTCAGGATTAGAAAGGTTTTATATTTTATGAAAGTAAAAGCATATGGAAAAGTGAATCTTGCGCTTGCTGTTGAAGGTTTGCGCGAGGATCACAAACACGATATGAATATGATTAATGGGCGCGTCAATTGTTTTGACGAACTCGACATTCAACAAATCGATGGCGATAGCGACGAAATTGAATGCGCCGGTTTTCATCTTCCTGCTCAAAACACATTGAGTAAAACACTCAACTTGTTGCGCGAGCATGGTTTAAAAAATCATTACCATATCGATCTCGTTAAAAATATTCCTAGCCAAGCCGGACTTGGCGGCGGCAGCGCTGATGCTGCAGCATTGATTTTAGCTTTAAACGAAAGTGAACAACTCAATCTTTCGTTAGCGCAAATGGAAGAAATCGGCTTTCAAATTGGGGCTGATGTTCCTTGCTGCTTGCACGATGGCTTTACGCACGTTCGTGGCGCTGGTGAACTCGTTGAAGATCTCAACGTCGATTGGCATATTCCTGTTTTGCTCGTGCAAGGTGTCAAAGGGATTTCCACAGCGCAAGCATTTGCCGATTTTGATGAACGCGAACCACGCGAACTCGATATCGATATCGTCCAAGATGCTGTGCGCAAACACGATATCGGCCTGCTCTTTCAAACGATGATCAATGCATTTGAACCTCAAGCATTTGAACAGCTCGTCGAATTGCAGGAACTCAAAGAAACGATGCAAGATGCTGGTCTTGTCCGTGTTGTCATGACGGGTTCTGGCTCTTGTTTGATGGGATTTAGCGTGGATGAAGAAGTTTTAGATGAAGCTTACGACCAACTTCACAAACGTTATCCATTTGTCTTCAAAGGAGTGATTGGTTCATGTTCTCAATGACTTGGATGATTTATATCATCGTCTTTTTAGGCTTTTTTGCTTGTGCGATGTATGCCTTAACGTGTGTCGATTTTGCGAAGTTTTGTAAAATCCACAACATGCAAAAAGTATATTTATTGATGTTTTTGCTCGCCTTTGCTTTAGCTTGGATGGCGACAGAAGCGATCTTAACGCTCACCATTCGCCAAGGATTGCCAATTTAATTGCTGCAGACTTGGCAATAGAAAGGATTTATTATGTTTGAAAGTAGTTATTTGATTGATCCCGGTGCTCATACCACCCGTTTATACGATCCTAAAACGAAACAAATCCTTTCTGTGCGCTCTTGTCGTTTAGCAAAGCATCCGCAAATCATCGGTCAAGAAGCCCTCGCTGCTGCATGGGATAAAAGAGATCATCTTGTTTATCCATTTAATCAAGAAAAGATCACTGCCGATCCGACGACAATTATCAAAAGTTTATTTACCCAAGCTCCACCTGATCGCTATTTGCTTGTTCCCGGGGCAAGAGTTCTTTCGTTTCAAACCCCTGATCTTGCGCTACAAGAAGAGTGGAAACAATATATGAAATGCGCCAATCTTGTCAAAGTCAAAATGATTCCGGCTTACCAGCCAGCTGACTACGCACCCTTTTTCCATATTCATGCCGGTGCGAGTCTCGTTCATTTTGTGATGGGCAATGGCAACAAAGTTTTAAACTACCAAACGCTCGATCTCGCCGGCCAAAAAATGGACAATGCGATTTCTAAAGAAATCACCCGCGTGTTTCAAGTTCTCATTTCCAATGAAGATGCTTGTGCACTTAAAGAAGCAGTCAGTCATGCCCTCAGCCAAAATCGCAATCCGATTTTAAGCGTTGTCGGCTTGAATCGGCACAATGAATATGTCCAAATTCAATTCCGCGCCGCTGATTTATGGGGCTGTATGGAACCAATTCTTTTAGAGATTGCGCATCAAGCCGCAACGTTCGTTTGTCAAAAAGGACCTGAATTAATGGAACAAGTGCTCGCCGCACCGATTCTGCTTTCTGGCGGGTTTGGTCAATGTTATAACTTTGCGGCGTTATTAGAACGCGCTTTGCATACCCATGTCCAATTATGCGACGATCCAGAAAACTGGATTATTAACCATCTCGTTCAATCCAATCTCATCGATTAAGAAATCGCGATTCAACGAGAGAGTTGTTTCTATTCAAACATGCTTTGTGACATTATTTATGTCTATTGTATTTATAAATTTTAGGCAGTAACTGAACGAGTATTTTCTCGCCTCAGTTGCTACCTTATTTTTTCGTTTTATATTTTTGTTCATGCATTTCTGATTCAAACTTTGCCCAAATCTATTTTTGCAGGCACAAACAGCTTGCGAATTTATTCAATTTGTTGGAATTCTTCAAAAAACAAAGGACAATATCAAATAAAGGAAGACCATAAATCCATGACAACCGACAAATTTTCTTTAGAAAACAATGCGCACTCTACTCAAGCAAATCGTTCAAATAACCTTTTTGCCTTAGCAAATTTAAATGAGCTTCTACAACAAATAACACCTAGTCTAGAACATCCATTTTTCATCGCTGCTGTTTCTGGTGGTCCAGATTCGATGGCTCTTCTTTATTATTTGGAAGAATGCCAAGTTGATTATGCGATTGCCCATGTCAATTATCATCATCGACCGACCGCAAGTCGCGATGAAGAAATTGTCCGCCAGTTTGCGTATACGCATCAAAAAGATCTTTGGGTCCTTCATCCCACTTTTACACAAGGCAACTTTCAAGCTTGGGCTCGTGAAGTCCGTTATGACTTTTTCAAACAAATCGCAAAAATTTATACCGCTCAAGCTGTCGTATTAGGTCATCATCTCGATGATCATCTTGAAACATGGATGATGCAAAAAAGGCGCGGATCTTTGCCGCAAACGTATGGTTTGCAAGAAATCAGCACCTATCAAGATCTATTGCTTCTGCGGCCATTTTTAAAGATCCAAAAACATGAACTTCAAAATTGGTGTATCGATCATCATGTTCAATTTGGCATTGACGAAAGCAATTTAGATAATGACTATTTGCGTAATCGCATTCGCCACGAATTTATCGAACCGGCAAGTACTGAGCAAAAAAAACGCTGGCTAGATGAACTTGCCGCTGATCAAGAACAATTAGAACAAATCCGTGACCACGTTCAACAATGCATCGAAGAAAATGATGCCCAAAAGATTTTGGCTGATCCTTGGAATTGGGTTGTTTTAGAAACGTTATTATTCAATAAAACAAAGCAGCATCATTCTAAAAAAGAAACGCTCGATTTAGTCGATAAGCTCAAAAACGACTCTTATCAAACAATCGATGAAGTTGCGATTCAAATCATCGACAACAAAATAGAAATCTATGCGATTAGCTGGGTCCCTTTTTATATCGACAATCTTGAACAGCTACAAAGTCTTTGTGCAAGCCATTATCGCTATGCTTATTTTGAACTTTCACCAAGCGGCAAAAAAATCCAAGGTTTTCATGTCGATCCTAGCGATTTTCCGATCATCATTCGCCAAAGCTTGCCAAACGATGCCATTTTGCAGCGCTATGGCACCAAGAAAATCAACCGTCTTTATATCGATCGCAAGATCCCACGTGCTAAGCGAATGATGTATCCAGTCATAATTGGGCAAAATGGTTTATTTTTTGCGAGTTTAGCAGGATGTAATCCAAGTCATTATGTGGAAAGTCAAACCTTATATATGTTAGAATTACCGGTATAACCAAATAGAGTGTTTATTATACAAGAGGAAATATTATGGCAAAAATTATAAGCGAAGATATCGATCACGTTTTATTTACTGAAGAACAAATCGAACAAAGATGTAAAGAACTTGCTCAAGAAATTGAAAAAGACTACGAAGAACGTCATATCCAACCACTAGTTGTTGGTTTATTAAAAGGAAGCGTTCCTTTTATGGCGGAATTAATCAAATACTTCAAACACCCCATCGAAATTGACTTTATTTCTGTTTCTTCTTACCAAGGAACTCAGTCTGGGGATGTTCGCATCAACAAAGACCTCGACTTATCTAGCCGAGACAAAAACGTATTAATCGTTGAAGACATCGTCGACACTGGTCGTACATTAAAAGAAGTTAAACAACTTTTCTACAACAAAGGTGCTAAAGACGTAAAAGTTGTTGCTTTATTAGACAAACCAGATCGTCGTTTAGTCAATATCAAAGCCGATTTCTTAGGCTTCACGATTCCAGATGAATTCGTTGTTGGATATGGATTAGACTACAACCAATGCTATCGCAACTTGCCTTACATTGGTGTCCTCAAAAACGAGATCTACAATCAGTAGTCCTCGGTAAAGAAGTAGTTTTAGAAAGGTATTTAGATGAAAAAATGGCTGAATTATCTGCCAACTCTGTTCATCATCATTATCCTTGCCTCCTTATTGTTATTCTCGACTCAAGGATCAGTAAGAAGACTCAATTATACGGATTTTCAGAAAGTTGCACAGCAGGCAGATTTTAAAGACTCCTCATTAAGCATCTCCACAACTATCATCAAAGCCGAAGGAACTTATGAGCTCAATGGCAAAAATCAAAGCTACAGCGTCATTATTCCAAACACGGAAGAAAACATGGTGTGGTTGACTGGTGTCTTAGAGGAAGATGGCGGATCAATTTCCGTTACCGACCCATCCACAGGCAATCTTTGGATGACAATTCTTGGACAAATTGTCCCATTACTTTTAATTGGATTCTTATTTTATTTCTTACTTTCGAAAATGAGCGGCGGTGGTTCTGCCAACAAAGCGTTTGAATTCTCAAAATCGAAAGCCCGCATGGAAAGTGATGTCAAAGTTCGCTTTAAAGACGTCGCTGGCTGCGAAGAAGAAAAAGAAGAAGTCAAAGAAATTATTGACTACTTAAAAACTCCACAAAAATTCACCCAGATGGGCGCACATATCCCAAAAGGATTATTGATGGTCGGCCCTCCTGGTACAGGTAAAACTTTATTGGCTAAAGCGGTTGCTGGTGAAGCTAACGTTCCGTTCTTCTCCATTTCCGGTTCTGACTTCGTTGAAATGTTCGTCGGAACTGGGGCAAGCCGGGTTCGCGACATGTTTAAAACTGCGCAAAAAAATGCGCCATGTATTTTATTTATCGATGAAATCGATGCCGTTGGCCGTCAGCGTGGTGCTGGTATGGGCGGCGGAAACGACGAACGTGAACAAACTTTAAACCAATTGTTAGTTGAAATGGATGGTATGGGCGATAACACTGGTATCGTTGTCATCGCAGCAACAAACCGTCCTGACGTATTAGACCCTGCATTACGTCGTTCTGGTCGTTTTGACCGCAACATCACTGTTTCCTTGCCGGATGTAAAAGGCCGTGAAGAAATTCTTAAAGTTCACGCGCGCAATAAACCACTTGCACCAACGATTTCTCTTGAAAACCTCGCAAAACGGACGCCAGGTTTTTCTGGTGCTGACTTGGCAAACGTGTTGAACGAAGGGGCAATTTTAGCGGTTCGCCACAATCAAACTAAAATTACCCAAGAAGATTTAGATGAAGCAATCGACCGCGTCATGATGGGTCCAGCTAAAAAATCTAAAAAATATTCAGAAAAAGACAAATGGCTTGTTTCTTATCACGAAGCAGGACATGCGGTCATTGGTTTAATGTTGGACGATGCAAAAATCGTTCAAAAAGTTACGATCATCCCTCGTGGGGATGCTGGTGGTTATAACTTAATGACCCCAAAAGAAGATCGTTACTTCCATCGCAAATCTGAATTATTAGCCGAAATCACAGGCTTGCTTGGCGGCCGTACAGCTGAAGAAATCGTCTTTGGCGAAATCTCTGCCGGTGCGATCAATGATATTGAACAGCTGACAAGCATTGCGAAAAACATGGTTCGTGTCTATGGTATGTCCTCCCTTGGACCAATCCAATATGCGGATCCAAGTGGAAACGTCTTCTTAGGCCGTGACTACAACAAAGGTTCTGATTACTCTGCCGGCGTTGCAACAGAAATCGATAAAGAAGTTCGCTCCATTGTCGATTCTTGCCACGATCAATGTAAACAAATCTTAACTGAACAGCGTGCTTTACTCGATTTAATCGCTTCTCAGTTATACGAACACGAAACATTGACGAACGAAGAAATCACTAACCTTAAAAACTTTGGTCAATTAACAGATCCAAATATCCCGGAAGAACAGCTCAACGATCAAAACGAAATGCCACCTCTTCCAATGCCAAATCAAGAAGTTCAAACTCCAGCTGAAGACGAAAAGCCAGCTGCGCCAACGCCAACAGTGGATCATGAAACTATGGATGAAGCGTTAAACGAATTAACGAAAAAGTAATTTGTATGTAAACCGCAGAACATCGCTTCTGCGGTTTTTTACTGGATAAAAATTGAGTAACAACACTTCGGTTTGTTTCGCATTTCGCTATAATAGTAGCGATTTGAACGATTATCACTCAAATCTAATTCAATTTTCAAACTAACCAAACGTATACATAAAAAATAGATAAGGAGAATAACTATGGAAGATACATTAGTCAAAGCTATGGCGCTTGATGGCCGCGTTCGTTTCTTTATTACTCGTACGACAGATCTCGTTCAAGATGCCGTGGATCGATTTGATTTATCCCCTGCTGCCGGCGATGCACTCGGTCGTGTGTTATCGGTTGCCTCCATCATGGGCAGCATGTTGAAAACCCCAAAAGAAATGTTGACGATCAACATTTTAGGAAACGGTCCATTTGGATCGATCGTCGTTGACGCTTATGAAAGCGGCAATGTACGTGGATTTGTTGCTAATGGTCAATTAGAAGGCGAACTAGCCAATTGGCCAATCAGCGCTTTAATTGGACTGCCAGGAACATTAACGATCACTAAAGATCTTTCCATGGAAGAAAACTGGTCCGGAACAGTTGAGCTGCAAACAGGTGAAATCGGTCAAGATTTTGCGTATTACTTTACTTTAAGTGAACAAACACCAACAGCCGTTAGTGTCGGCGTTAAAATCGATGCCCAAGGCCAAGTTGAATCTGCCGGTGCTCTTGTTTTACAGATGATGCCTGATGCAACAGATACGGAAGTTTCGATTTGTGAACACGTTCTCTCCGGTTTAAAACCAATGACAGAATTGATCGAGCACTATGATGACAGCTCCATCAAACAGCTCGCTTATGATTTATTCGATGATACAGAAATTATGGATACTCGTCATATCGAATTTAAATGCACTTGCTCAAAAGAAAAAACAAAAGGCGTGCTCCACACCGTCTCTGCCGATCAGCTCCAAAAAATGATCGATGAAGACCATGGTGCTGACGTCAACTGCAACTTCTGCAACGAGACTTACCACTTTACAACGGAAGAACTCCAAGAAATTTTGGATCAAAATAAAAAAGAAAGTGAACAAAAAGAAACTCATGACGCTTAAGATTCGAGAAATAGAACTCCCTTCTCCAGTGATCATTGCGCCGATGGCTGGTGTCTCCACAAGAGCTTTTCGCCATATTGCTCGCCAATTTGGCGCTGGACTTGTCTGCAATGAAATGGTTTCCGATAAAGCGCTCTACTACGATTCAGCGCGCACGAGAAGAATGTTAAAAAGCGATCCAGAAGATCATCCCGTTTCTTTTCAACTTTTTGGCCATGATAAAGAATCCGTTTTGCATGCCGCCAAAATATTAGATCAAGAAAGTGAATGCGATATTATCGATTTCAATATGGGCTGCCCAGTCAATAAAGTCATTAAAGCAAAAGCTGGCTCCTATTTAATGAAAGATATCGATTATGCCTACGATTTAATTTCCTCATTAGTTCAAAGTGTCTCTAAACCCGTGACAGTTAAAATGCGTTTAGGCTTTGATGCCAACTCGATCAATTGTGTCGAAATGGCCCAAGCGATGGAAAAAGCAGGCGTCAGCGCCATCGTATTGCATGCGCGAACAAGAGCCCAAATGTATGAAGGAAAAGCGGACTGGAGCTGGATTAAAAAAGTAAAAGAAGCCGTTTCTATTCCTGTGATCGGCAATGGCGATATTGTCAGCGTTGAAGATATGGTTGCCATGATGGAACAAACAGGATGCGATGGCGTGATGATCGGCCGTGGAATTATCGGCAATCCATTTTTGATCCAAGAATGCGTCGATTATTTTACAAACGAACATCACACTTTTGAACTTGCTCAACGATTTGAAGCTTGTAAAGAACATGCCCGCCTGCTTTGCGAAGACTTAGATGAGCGCAATGCGCTTTCGCAAATGCGCGGTTTAGCAAGCTGGTATTTAAAAGGACTGCCAAAAAGCCATGAATACAAAGATCGCTTGTCTAAAGTGCGCACGTATCAAGAATTGGCCGATATTTTAGATGAATATCAAGAAGTTCTGCGCGAATATCAAGCGACAAAACCTGAATTCAACAAGTAAAATTTTGTCGACAATCAATTCAATCCAACACCTAATCGCTTAACTGCGGTTAGGTGTTTTTATATGGCGATTCTTCATGAGATTTCATTGATTTGATCAACAATTGTGATACGATTTCTTATATAAAGTTCTCAATTGTTTTTAGATGATTCAAGAAATGTTTCAAATCAAAAAGAGCGAATTAAGCGATGAAGTAAGCGATATCTCAAAAATAAGACTCTTTCATTTTTTTGCATTTTTATCCCTCGATCACTTTTCATCTATCCGCATTGAGATAAAATAAAGGTTGAATATTGAACACATGTAAATTAAGGAGAATCCTATGCATAAAATGGATCTAACCCAATTCTTTCAAGGAAGAGAATTAAACTTATTTAACTATTTCGGTGCCCACCCTGAAAAAGATGGGGTATTCTTTGCGGTATATGCTCCAAACGCAAAAGAAATCTCCATCGTTGGTGATTTCAACGAATGGACTGAAGACATCGATACAATGAAAAAAGATAAAGACGGTGTCTGGACTGCTCACGTCAAAAACGCAAAACTTGGTCAAGCCTACAAATATCGCATTACCCAATCAACAGGCCGTGTTCTCGACAAAATCGACCCATTTGCGTTCAGCGCAAAACTTCGCCCTGAACACGATTCCATCATTTGCGATTTAACATTTGATCAATGGACAGACCAAAAATGGATGCAAGAAAGAAACAAAGGTTTTGATACTCCTCTTTCTATCTATGAAATTAACCTCGGTTCTTGGCGTGATCGCAATATGCGCGTTGAGGAAATCGAAGGTGCCCCTGAACAAAACGAAGATGGATTATTTGTGCACTACGACGATATCGTTGAAGAATTAATCGTTCACTGCCAAAAAAATCACTTCACACACGTTGAAGTCATGCCATTATCTGAATTCCCATTTGACGGTTCTTGGGGATATCAAGTTTCCGGCTTCTTCTCTGTCACAAGCCGCTATGGTACACCTTTAGAATTAAAACAATTCGTCAACCGCATGCATGAAGCAGGAATCGGTGTCATTATGGACTTTGTTCCTGTGCACTTTGTTAAAGACGAATATGCGCTTGCTCATTTCGATGGCACACCATTATATGAATACGCCAAAGAAGAAGATGCGAATTCCGAATGGGGAACAAGTAACTTTGACTTATGGAAAGAATCTGTCCGTTCATTCTTGATGTCCGCTGCTAACTATTGGCTCGAAGAATATCACTTCGATGGTTTGCGTATGGATGCGATCAGTAATGCGATTTTCTGGAAAGGCAATAAAATGCTTGGGGAAAACAAAGGTGCAACTGATTTTATCAAACGCATGAACTATACCCTCAATCAAAAATACGAAAACAAAATCTTGTTGATTGCTGAAGACTCAACAGACTTCCCTAACGTATGTAAATCGACACTCGATGGTGGTTTAGGATTTGACTATAAATGGGATTTAGGTTGGATGAACGATACGCTCAACTACCTTAAACTCGACCCAATTTATCGTAAATGGCATCATAACGACATCACATTCTCAATGGCTTATTTCTATAGTGAACGCTTTATTTGTCCACTTAGCCACGATGAAGTCGTGCATGGCAAAGCGACGATCGTTGATAAGATGTGGGGAAGCTACGATGATAAATTCGCTCAAGCCCGCGCTTTATATGCATACATGTTCACTCACCCAGGCAAAAAATTGAACTTCATGGGTAACGAACTCGGCATGCTGCGTGAATGGGATGAGATGAAAGGCTGCGATTGGTTCTTGCGTAAATATCCAATGCACAACTCTTTCGAAAAATTCTTTGGCGAATTAACTGGCGTATGCAGCGAAAGCGATGCATTCTATTATGGTTATGATCCAATGAACTTCCAATGGATCAATGCTGACGATGCTGATCACAACGTCTTCTCCTTTATGCGTAAAGGATCCAAAGATGTTTACGTCATCATCCTCAACTTCTCGACTAACCCTTATACGATGCAATTCGGCGTTCCTCATGGTGGAATTTATGAACAAAGACTCAACACGCAATGGGAATGCTTCGGCGGTAAATTAACAACTCAAGCCGAAAACGTTAAAGCGATTCACTTACCAATGAATGGCTTGCCTTGGCGTATTCGTGTCAACGTTCCAGCACTTGGCGCTGTGATTTATAAAGTTGATCGACCAGAAGAACAATAATTATCGTAAACTATAAAGGCAGGGCGACTCCCTGCCTTTTCTAATCCAAAACAATGAGGTGTATTTAATGTCCCATTATTATGAATTCGATCAAAATCTCGATCGCAGTGAATTTGAATTTTCTTTTGAACTTCATGGCCAAACTTTTCAAATGACTTCTTCTGCAGGAGTCTTTTCAAAAGAAGGTTTAGATACCGGTAGCCGCATTTTAATCGAGGCTTTACTTGAACATGGAACGCCAAGCCAAAAAGTTTTAGACTTAGGCTGCGGAATTGGCGTAATCGGCGTCGCTTTAGCATATTTTTGGAAATGCCCTGTTGTCGGCATTGATCCAAACAGCCAAGCTTGTCATCTCGCCAATAAAAACTATGCCAAATATCAAATCGATGCCACAGTCATCGAAAACGATCATCTCGAAGATGATCTTGGTTTATTTGATACGATCGTTCTCAACCCACCGATTCGTACGGGCAAAAAAGTCATTTATTCTTTATTTGAGCAATCCTCTCGCCATTTAACGAACGATGGTTCTTTATGGATCGTCATCCGCAAGCAGCATGGTGCTCAAAGCGCTTGGGATTATCTAGAATCTTTAGGCTTAATATGCAAACGCGTCGTGCGCGATAAAGGATTCTGGGTCATTCAAGCAACCAAAACAAAGTAAATCTAAAGGAGCGTGTTTTTATGCAAGATCCTTATTATGAAGAAGATCTCGAAGATAAATATTTAACTTATCTTTCGAATCTCTGGAAACAAAACTGGCTATTTATTGTTGCTTGGCTTTTAAGCGGTCTTTTGTTGGTCATTTTATCGTGGCTCTATTCCATTCCTTTTGATATTGCGTGGATGTTTATGTTAGTCAGCGGCTTTGGTTTGACCATTTATTTAGGCTTTTATTTGCGCCGCTTGCACGATGTGAAACATCTTTTGCATGCGGATAATTTTGAAATCGAAAAATATCCGGAAGAACTGCGCTCTTGTGTTTTAAAAATGCAACAGCTATCGAGACAAATTCAAGATGTGAAATCACAAGCGCGCCACGATCAAAGTGAACTCGAAGATTACTTTTCGATGTGGGCGCATGAAGTGAAATTGCCTCTCGCGGCGATGGAACTGCAATTATCTTTACCCCAGCCCGATTTAAAAGAAATCGCCAATTGTGAAAAACGCATTTCTCATTTCGTCCAACAAGCGATGATGTATGTGCGTCTTGATGGTTCGGATTATCGCATTCAAAAAGTTAATTTAGAAGAAGTCGTTCGTCCTTTGATCCGCGAACAATCCGCTACGTTTTTTGCGCGCAAATTAATCTTGGATTGCGATTTAAGTCCTTGTGAAGTGTATACCGATCGCAAATGGATTTCTTATGTCATCGAACAGCTGTTTTCCAATGCGATTAAATATTCGCAAGCCCACAATACGATCACGATCAAAACTGAGGATAATTGCTTTGTCATTTACGATGAAGGTTGCGGAATTAATCCTGAAGACTTGCCGCGGATTTTCGAAAAAGGTTTTACGGGCAAAAATGGTCATAACAACATCACTAGCTCTAGCGGGCTCGGTTTGTATTTAGCAAGCAAAGTGTGCGATAAACTCGGCTGTACATTAACGATTGAAAACCGCGACTACAATCTTTATCCAGCAATTGCCCTTGATGAAGATCATCCTGCATCCACTTCAAAAACAGGTGTCGTGGCAAAAATTCAATTCCCACCTGCTCTGTTTTTTAGAGCATAATTGCCTTACTTTAGCGTAAGACAATGGTAAGCCATCCTTATGGCAAATTTCTTTGGTCATTTTTAAACTAAAGATACATAAGAGGTGAATACTATGGCATTACTTGAAGTACGAAATCTACAAAAAATATATAAATCACGCTTTTCTTCCGTTCAGGTTGAAGCATTGCACGATGTGTCTTTCCAAGTGGAACCAGGCGAATTCGTTGCGATCATGGGGGAAAGCGGATCCGGTAAATCGACTCTATTAAACTTGCTTGCGGTCCTCGATCAGCCAACTGCAGGAAAAATCTATATCAATGGCCAAGACTGCGCATCGATTCCGAATAAAGAACTCAGCGCTTATCGCCGCAACCATTTAGGATTTATTTTCCAAGACTATTCTTTATTAGATACGTTTACACTCAAAGACAACATCTTGTTGCCATTGGTGTTAAACAAAATGAAATACCCAGAAATGATCAAACAGCTAGAACCACTAGCCAAAGAATTGTCGATTGAGCCATTTTTATTAAAATATCCTTATGAAGTCTCTGGCGGACAAAAACAAAGAGCCGCTGCTGCACGAGCATTGATTACTCATCCCGAATTATTATTGGCGGATGAACCAACTGGAGCACTCGACTCAAAAAGCTCGCAATCTTTGCTCGAATTATTTGAATATTTGAACAACGAACAAAACCAGACGATCGTCATGGTTACTCACTCTGTTTCTGCAGCTAGCTATGCAAAACGTGTCCTCTTTATTAAAGACGGCAAGATTTTCCATCAGCTGTACCGGGCAGAGCATAGTCGTGAACAGTTCTATGAACAAATTTCAAATACATTGACGCTTTTGGCTTCCATGGAGGAAAACACATGCAAAGCGCCTTATACTTACTCCTAGCCCTACGCTCACTCAAAAAGAATTATCGAATCGCACTGCCTCTGTTTGGAGGGAGTGCTATTTTGGTTGCTCTTTTTTACTCGACGATGGCTTTGCCGCATTCATTGACTTATCACTTTGGTGTAGACTCGCTCTTTACCGGCGCTTATTTTGAACTCATTGAAATGATGTGCCAATTTTTGTTGGTGATCTTCTATCTCTATCTCAACGCCATTTGGAATAATACCCGTGCCAAAGAAAATGCCATTTTCACTTCATTAGGCATGGAAAAAGGCCAGCTCGTGCGCATTACGTTTTATCAGCTTGCCCTGTTTTATTTATCCTCATTAGTCGTCGGGATTGTCCTTGGCATATGCCTAGAAAAAGTTCTTTTATTATTTTTATTAAAGCTTTTAGGCCTTGAACCATTAGTCGGGCTTTATGTTTCGTTTGATGCGCTGAAAACGACCGCATTATTCATCTTGTTTTGTTACGGAATGTTGTTTGTATTCAGCACCATCAGCATTTTGCGTTCAAAGCCATTAGAACATCTACATGAACCACAAGATGGCGAAAAGCCGCTTAAAGCGCCTTATTTCTTCGCACTGCTCGGTTTGATTTCTCTGCTTTGCGGATATGGAATTGCGACCACAACGAGAGAAGAAATGTATTTAGTGGTCAATTTCTTCAATGCCGTTTTATTGGTCATCATCGGCACGTATTTGTTGTTTTTATACGGTTCATACATTTTATTGGAACTGCTTTGCCGCAATAAAAAGGCATATTATCAAACCCGCCATTTCATCTTTTGGTCCACCATGAAAGCGCAGCTGCGCAAAAACGCTTTAGCGCTAGCAAATATGTCGATTTTATCGACGATGCTTTTAATCACAAGTGCAACAACAATCACTTTGCAAATGTCGATTAAACCAACAATTGAAAAACGCTTCCCCAATGCTTTTCAAGTCACCATTCCTACGTTTAATGGTGTACTCAATCAAACCGAACAACCGACAACGAAAATCCAATCGATACGCAATGAACTTAACGGTTTTGCCAGCGCGTATGATGTGGAATTTCAAAACTTAAGCATTCTTCCCTTCACGATCGTTTCTTTGCCTAAGCAAGACAATTATTCAGCCAGTGTGATTGCACTAGATGACTTAAATGAAATGCTCCACACCAACTACAAGCTCAATCAAAATGAATTGTATGTTTTGGATGGTGACACTTTTAGCGATGAAGCAGCTATGCTGCAAGGATATGACGTCATATCGCTTGAAGATGATGATCGATTGTATTGGATTGCTGATTTAACGCCGGCATTAACGATTGTTGCCCCAGATGATTCAGATTTTAAGCCAATATATAATCAGCTTTTCCTCACCTTTGATTTATTCGATGCTAAGACAAAAGAAAAAATGCCTGAAAATGAAGCGACTGGTCAATTGATTTTTGACTTACTTGAACCGTATTTACGAGATCAATACGCCTATGTCTATTCGCGCTCTGACTTTTCAGAAAATCTTAAATATGCCTATACGATGCTTTTAGTCTCTGGTCTATATATGACCATCATCTTCTTATTAGCCGTAATTTTGATTTTGTACTTCAAACAAATCACCCAAGGCCAAGAAGATCGCCGCCGTTTTAAAATTATGAAACATATCGGCTTAGAGCCTGAAGGATTGCGCCAGATTATTAACTCGCAAGTGCGAATCATGTTCTTTTCGCCATTAATCACTGCGCTGATCCATATCCTCTTTGCCTATCCACTTATTCAACAAATTTTAGACAGCATGACGTATCAAGCGTTCGACCACTTCTTTATCATATTGATCGCTTGTTTTATGATCTTTGCGTTCATTTACTGGATTACCTTTAGATTGACGGCAAGGTCTTACTACAAACTTGCATTGCTCAATGATCAAAACAACACACTCACGTTCTAAAACAAAAAGCACAATTCCAATCCTCGAATTGAGGACGAATTGTGCTTTTCATTTTGTTTGATTTTAGATCGATGGAAAATCATGTGGGATCATCCATCGATTAGCTAAGTCTTTAAGCTTGTTGCGTAGCGATTTGATAATAAACGCGGGCGCTAAGCTTATAGACCACGAAGTAACAAATCGCAAAGATCAAAATCGTAACGGCACATGCAAGGATAAATACCCAAGCATATGGCAATGACATCGCATATAAAATTTGTTTGATCAATGGGAAAGCAAAGCATAAGTGAACGATGGCGACAAGCAGTGGCAAGAAGAATACCGCAATAACTTGGTCATTGATGACTTTACGGATTTGTTTTTTCTCTAAACCAACTTTTTGTAAAATCGCAAAACGATCATGATCTTCATAGCCTTCTGAAATCTGCTTATAGTACATAATCAAAATAACAGAGACTAAGAATAATAAGGAAAGATAGATTCCCACAAATAACATCGCGGAATACATACCTAGAAGACGCTCTGCCATCATATTTTTGTTCACATAGTTAACATAGATCGCTTCATTTGGAAATTGGGTCTGAAGCGCTTGGCCAAAGCTGTTTGCGATTTCTTGTTCGCGCTCTTCATCCATCACACCTTCCAAATCCCCATTCATCTGGATTGTACTATATGTTGGCACAATGCCATTTTTTGAAAAATCGATCATCGCATCGATATGCGGCATTGGATTTGCGGACGGTTTGTCAACGTGCTCAACTATTTCAAAATGTCTGCCTTCGACATCAAATCTGTCGACGTTCTCTTCTTGTCCTTGTAAAGGAATGAATTGTAAAACGACCGCTTGATTTGCTTCTAAGTTGACTGGATCTAAACCAAAATCTGCGGCATTGCTGATATCGTAAAGCGTTACTTGCATGCCTGAATCCAAATAGTATGACTTACTTGAATTTACCTGCATATTACTTGTATCCATACCGACTTGTTGAGCAGTGTTTTGAATCGTCGGTAAAAGCTGATCGATTTGAATCGCAGAATCATCAGAAACTTGAACATTTAATGTATGTTGGGTTTTATAAGCTTGATCTACGGCTGTTCTTGCCCCAGCAAAAAGTGCTGATGTACTCGATAAAGTGACAAGAACCATCGTGGATAAAATCGCAATCGAAGCTAAAGATGCTGCATTTTGTTTTAAACGATATTTCATCGTCGATACGTTGATAAAATGGTTTGTCTTATAGAAATAGCGACGATTTTTCTGCAGAGCATTTAAGATCACCGTGGATCCATATAAGAACAACAAGTACGTGCCAATGATGACAAGGGTAACAGCTACAAAGAACAACATGACCGCTGTAACTGGATCTTCAATGGTGATCGCAATCCAATATCCAGCTCCTAAAGACAGAAAACCAAGTAATGCGAGCGGCCAATTGCTACGAATTTTCTTTTCGCCAGTTTTTTTGACTTGTTCTAGTGGATTGGTGCGAATTAAGGTCACAATTGAATATAAAGAAATCGCTAAATAACAAGCTCCGATCCATAAAGCACTATCGCGAATTGCACTTGGCATAATCGCAAAATCAATGATCAATGATGGAACCATCCATTCAAGGATTTGTACAGTCGCAAAGCTCATCAAAATCCCCAAAGGAATGCCGATGACCATCGACAATAGGTAACAAATGATCATTTGATCGAGTTGAATTTGAATCAAGTGTTTGCGATCCATCCCTAAAATCGTGAACACCCCGTTTTCTTGTTTTTTATTTTTTAACCAAACGGAATTGAGATAGAAAAACAAGATAAACATAAAAATGCGAATGACGACGATTCCCATACTCATGACTAACAATAACTGCTGCCCTGAAAATCGCGTTGTATCATACAGGGAAGGCAAGACACAAATATTGGCGATCGATAAGTAAAGCGCCGTGATAAATGCCGAACCACAAATAAACGGTATCGAAATACGGTGATTTTTCTTGATTGATTGCGTGGCTAGACGTAAATAAATCCCATTAAACATATTTCATCCTTCTTCCTTCATCTTTTGTGTTTTCAGTATAAAAAGACAAAGAATAAGGATCCATCGACTCATCTTACAAAACTAGCCATCTCTTACATACAAGCTTACGTCTTTGAAAGAACAAAAAACGAAGCACCATGCACGGATGATCTGTGCACGATTTGCTTCGTTTTTCTTCTATTTCTCGTTTATTTTGATCTAACCTAAAGCGACATCGAGAATCATCATCAACACAAAACCAATCGCAAAAGCAATTGTTCCAATATTGGAATGATGTCCTTGGGAAGCTTCCGGAATTAATTCTTCAACGACAACGTAAACCATTGCCCCTGCCGCAAAGCTGAGTAAATACGGCAGAATCGACATAATATGCGTTGCGAGTAAAATCGTAATGCCAGCGGCAATTGGTTCTACAATGCCCGATAATGCGCCATAGACAAACGCTTTCGATCTTGTCTTACCAGCAGATCTTAATGGCATCGAAACGATCGCTCCTTCGGGAATGTTTTGGATCATGATTCCTAAAGCAAGCGCCATTGCTCCCGCTAAAGTGATGCTTGTCTGACCACTCATCCAGCCGGCTAATGTAATTCCCACAGCCATCCCTTCAGGAATGTTATGCAGCGTGATCGCAAAAACAAGCAGTGTTATCTTTTTAAAGTGGGATTGTGGGCCTTCTGGTTCTGTACTATCGGCATGTAAGTGCGGAACAAATTCGTCGAGCGCCAATAAAAACAAAATCCCAAGCAAAAATCCGACTGCTGCTGGAATGAATGCCCATTTGCCCATCGATTCACTTTGTTCCATCGCTGGAATTAATAAACTCCAAACAGATGCGGCAATCATCACTCCCGCCGCAAATCCACTGAGCATTTTTTGTACGCGCAGTGGCATTTCATTGCGAATAAAATAAACGCAAGCAGAACCTAAACAAGTCCCGATAAAGGGGAGGAATAAGCCCTGTAATATTTCAAATGACATGTTGTTTCTCCTCAATCATCGGTATCCGTTTGCGTATGCAAGGAATACCTTTTTGTATTCTATATAAAAAATGAATAGAGATCCGTTATTTTTGACCTCTATTCATTCTAACGTATTTATGATGCGACAGACAAAAAACCTGTTTTTTGAGATTGATTTATTGACTGTTTACC
>JAUMZN010000093.1 GCA_030528085.1 Erysipelotrichaceae bacterium
CACACTTAAACAACACAAACAAGCATTTCACTTCGCTAACTTAATGACATTGATACGTTAATAATAAAATCAAGATGATTGGGTAGAAGTCTTCAAACACTTTAATCGCATAGCTCGTTCCTTGTACTGGTGCAAATCGACTATCAAATCCCAACCCAGTTGTTGACATATATTCAGAGTAATCTTGATTTGCCTCTAAAATATCGAGTAAATCTGCGCCATACATTTGTGGAGATCGATGAACTGAATCAATCATCAAATCGATTAAAGCCATATCACTTTGATAAAACTGATCCCATTGTTTTGATTGGTAAGCTTGTATCTTTGCATCAAGATATTTTTCACGCTCTTGCGCGACACTCAAATTTTGTTTCGTTTGAAGGATTTCATCTTCCGTAAGTTCTGTAGAATTCAGTAAGTTTTCAAAAATAGGAATATCTTCCTTAACCGATTTCAGTTCTTCCTGCATTGAATATTCAGATCCATTTACTTCATCATATGCGACGTTATGAATGCCGACGTACATAATTGGAATTAATATCGCAATCAAAACAAAAGGAATATAATTCAACTTATTTTTAAAAATTCGTTTTAAAGCAAGGATCGTATATGTCATAACGAAACCTCACTTAATTTATTGTTCTTAATTTCAAGGACTACATCGCAATACTCGATAATTTCATCTTTGTAATGAGATGATAATAAAATCGTTTTCCCTTGATGTTTCAAATCGATAATAGTTTGGAAGAATAGGTTTCTAAAATCTTCATCTAAACCATTCGTGATTTCGTCCATGATCATGTATTTCGCATCACTAATTAAATACATTGCGATAATCAGTCTTTGTTTCATTCCTAATGAATATTTCTTGATCGAAATTTTGACAAAGTCCTGCATTTTCCAAGTTTTTATGACTTCAGATAGATCCACGGATGAATTCCAAAGTTTTTTGACAAAATTTAAGTAATCATAACCATTTAAATTTTTATCGAGCCATTCAGTTGTTTCAAAATAGAAAACTTCACTTCGCACTGATTCAACGGATTGATGATCAAATAATATTTGTCCACCTTGGGCTTTTCGCAAATTAACCATTGTCCGAAATAAAGTTGTTTTACCTGATCCATTAATCGCAACAATCCCATATATGTTTTGATCTGAAAAGTTATAATTTACACCATCTAAAATTGGATGTCGGGTATATAAACATAAATTATTGAGTTCAATCATACAGCCCCCTCCTTTCATAAGCTCAATCTCTACATTGTAATTCGCATATGATCGCCCATAAGTATGCACCTAACCCACTATTAAATATTGTTATATTGAATATCATGTTCATCAATTAAATTAAATGTATTTTTCAATAAATACATTTTACTATAGTTCAATCCAAATCTTTGTTTTTTTTATAAAGGCCAACATGGCCAATATAAATACCAAGTGAGCCAGTTTCTTGATTTTTCTCGAAATAAGCATCAAAAAAAGGAGATCCATTTATTTAATGGTCTCCCTGTTATGTTTTTATTCATCTGTTTCTTCTTCGTCTTGTGGACTTTCTTCGTTTTTCTTGGAAAGATCCATTGCTAATTGCATGTATTGGCAAAGTGTAGATACATCTGTTTTTGAAGTATTCCAGCTTGTAACGAGACGAATGACAATATTCTCATCCCAATTTGTCCAAATTTCAAAGTCTACTTTATCTTTTAAGTAATCGTATTGAGTTTGATCTAAAACTAAGAAAAGTTGGTTTGTTGTCGTTCTCATAAATAATGGATAGCCTAAACGAATCGCTTCATTTTGGATAATGGAAGCTAAATCGTTGGCATATTTCGCATATTTATAGAAATCATCGTTTTCAAATAATCCCATGAACTGTAAACCTAATAACCAACCTTTAGCTAAAATCGCGCCAGATTGTTTTTGAATCATTCTAAAGTAAGGTTTTAAAGCATCATTGGTGATGACAACAGCTTCGCCAAAGAGGGCGCCGTTTTTTGTTCCGCCAATCCAGAATAAGTCAGCCCATTTTGCGATATCGTTTAAGGTATAATCGATGCCGCTCATCAAAGCTTGAGCCATACGTGCACCATCAATCATAAGATACATATCGTTTTCTTTACAAATTGCGGAAAGTTCTTCTAATTCTGTACGCGTATAAACTGTTCCAAGTTCAGTCGCATTGGAAATGTAAACTAATTTTGGAACGAGGTATGAACTTGCATCACTTACTAAGTTATGAATCGCTTTGCGTAATGACATCGCGCTCAGTTTTCCAGAGCTTGCAGGCATTGTAATAATTTTATGCCCACTTGCTTCAATCGCTCCACCTTCATGTGTAGCAATGTGTGCTGTATCTGCCGCGATAACGACTTCATGTGGTCGTAAAACGTGACGAATCATCACGACATTGGTTAGTGTTCCTGAAGCGATAAAGTGAATATCTGCTTTTGTATCCGGTAATTTGGATTGAATGAGTTCGGCAGCGCGTGCGCAATAATCATCTGTTCCATAACCTGGATTTTTTTCTTCATTTTTTTCTTGCAACAATTTTAAAATTGGTTCAATACATCCTTCTCCGTAGTCATTACGAAAGAAAATCATATGTTTCTCCTCTCCATCCTTCTCGAAAATCGTTTAAAGCGAGAAGGTTATCTAATTCATCAAAATGAATTTGATGATTTATTTCAATTTAAGTTTTGTCGTTCGATCTGCTCTTGAGAAACGATTGCTTCATCTATTGCTGATCTCATTTGTTTAAAGTCTTTATTTTAATAAAGCCATTGAATACGCAGGAAGCGTCAGTTTGTTGTTTTCTAATTGAATTTCTTGATCGCCTGTTAATAGCACGCCGCCAAGTTCTGCAGGTAACCCAGAAATCGTTACAGTTGATAAATCAACTTCTTGTTGAGTATTCGATAAGTTGTATACGAGTACTGTTTGCGAATCATTTCCATAGCGAGCAAGAACTAACACTTGATCTGTGGATAATTCTTGAGAGACAGTTAGATTTGCACGAGTAATTGAATCATAAGAATCACGCAGTCTGATTGCTTGTAAAACAAAATTTAAAATGGAATTGCCATCTTCACGTTGTTGTTTTACCGTGCCAAATTTAAGTTTCGCTGCATCCGATTCTGCTTCGCTTTGTGAATCTTCATTTTTAGCATCGTCTGAACTTGAACTGTCGTCTTCAATTGCACTGACAATAAAGTTCGATTGATCAGAAGTTAAACCGATCTCATCACCAGCATTGATGATCACTTGGCTATTGAGCATTAATTCGAGCGCAAGTGTCATTTTATATTGAGCGATGCGATCTTCTGAACGTAATAAATCCATTGAACCATCATCATGACCTAAGAAATAAGCAGTCATGTTTTGAGTACGTACGCTGTTTTGTTCAATCAAATTTCCTAATTCACGTGCACTAATTGATCCAGTTGCTGCTTTTGCGACATAACCTTCAGCACCAGAAGCACCAAGATCTGCTGCATACATTGGAACTTCAGCTAACGGATCATTCCATGCGCTATAAGAGAATAAGTTTACAGATTCTGGTTTTCTTTCTTTGCAGATGGAATCAAACCATTTTAAGAAATCTGCGCATTTTTGTTCGTTATTTGGGACGAGGTTGTTCGCATCCATAATGTAGAAGCCCGTCACACCTAAAGAGAAATAATGTTCAATCGCATTGATGATGAACTGTTTCCAAACTTGGTTATCCAAGTTGATGCGCGGAATATCACTATTTGGAAGCGACATGTAATAGTAAGGGGTCTGCCCGATTCTTGTCCAGCAATCTTGGCCTTCTTTGTCTTTTTCTAAGAAAAATTCATCGGCTAAGATTTTATCCACAACATATGGATCTTCATCTTCTTTAAGATTGCTGACAAGCTGGATCATCGCATTGAATTGCGAGTTATTTTTTGAAATAGATCCTAAATCGAGTGTTAAAAGAACTGGCATATTCAATGAGTTTGCTTTTGTACATAAAGCAGTCAAATCATCATCACTGCCAATTGTTGGATTTAATTCTGTAAGTTCACTAACCGCATAAGAATCATCCACTTTGATGACGTTCTTTAATAAAATTCCTGTCATCGAAACGTCTGCTTCATTATCTTGCGGATTTCCATCCGAAAAATAGTTCATTTCTTGAACGACCGTTTTAAAAGTTCCTGGTGTTCCAGAATAGCGATCAGTAAATTGTGCAGGATCGATTTGATACCAGATCCGCATATCTTTTTGACCATCCACGACTGTGGAAGAGTTGATTTTATTCATCAGTGTCAAAGCACTAGTTGTTTCTTGTTGTTGAGTTTGGCATCCTGTCAAAGATAGAAGCATCGTTGCAGAAATTGCCATCGCAAAGAGTTTATTCATTTTCATAAGAGATATCCTTAGTGTTTATATTTCGATTATAACGAATATTCTTTCATTTTATTTAAAAAGCGACAAAATATCTAGAAATTAGATTCCCTTGTGCATAAATCGTGAAAGAGTATTCATCTTAAAGACAAATCAAAAATTCCAAAAACTTGTTTTGTTCATCGAATGTCTTTCATTCCAATTGTAGTCTGATCAAAATTTGAAATTGCATATAAAAAACGAGAATAAAGACAAAGCCATCTAAAAAATTGAAGAGACTAGAAAACTGTCCAAAAGAGTATCGAAGAAAACATCAGCATTAGGTCAATTCATAAATTGCTGCAGTATTTCATTGTTTAAAATTCTTTTGTCAGTTTGCTCTTTATTTTACCATTTATCTTGTGCAGACTGGCAAAATTTGCTTATATAGAAAACTGTATCCTTATTTTTCGCAATGTCATTAAGTTAACGAACTTCTTGTTCACTAAGTAATGTTCGCAATAGA
>JAUMZN010000009.1 GCA_030528085.1 Erysipelotrichaceae bacterium
CTAAAAACAGCGAAGAAAATCAACAGAAATTCTTCGCTGTAAAATGTTTGAGGTTAAAAAACGCCTCATAAAAATTTAAAGGTCACGTTTATCTAAACCTCATCAAATTTTAGAGTGCCAATTTAATTGAAAACGAACTAAAAAAGACGTCCTCTTTCGAGAACGTCTAGATTATCCATTTTTAGAATAACATTGCTGTTGATTCTGGAACAGAAGTTAACCAAGGTACTGGTACTAATGGTTCGTATCCAGTTCCGAGGATACCGAATGCACCGGCAACGATACCGATAACAAGCAGTAAGAAGATACATTTGATTGGAGTCCATCCTTTTTTAAGGAGAACATACATCAATAATGTTAATAATAATGGAAGTAAGCATGGAAGAATTGTATCCAGGTAAGTTTGTAAAACGATTGGGCTTTCACCGTTTTCGAATACGATACCTGTAGTAGTTCCACCACCGTAGTTAGCTGTTAAAGCACCTACGATAAATACACCAAGGATAGAAGCAGCACGTGTGAATTCTTTTGCGTTAGCAGTCATCATGTTAACAGCTTCAAGACCTAAGTTGTAGGACCAGTACATTAATACATAACGTAATACCATTTCGATACCGAATGCGATTACGAAGTACATGATTGGACCCATGAGGTTACCAGAAATTGCCATACCGCAAGTCATACCTGCGACGATTGGAATTAATGTGAACCAGAACAATGCGTCACCGATACCACCTAATGGAGCAGCTGTGGAAATACGTACGGCACGAATTGTTGGAATTTCCATTTTGTTTTGTTCCATGGAAAGAACAAGACCCATAACGAATGTTACGATAAATGGGTGAGTGTTTAAGAAGTCCAAGTTATGAGCCATGGACATAGCTAAGTCATCTTTGTTTTTATGAACCGCTTTTAAACCTGGAAGCATGGACCATAACCAACCAATTGCTTGCATACGTTCGTAGTTGAAGCAAATCTGAAGGTTACAAGAACGCCAGATCATTTTATTCAGCACTTTTTTATCTACTTTTGGTGCTGGAGTACGGTCATTGTAGAACTGCATATCTTGCAGGTTTAATTGAGTATTATTAGATGCCATCAGAGAAATCCCCCGTACCTGCGTTAGCAGAAACATTTTTAATAGCTACAGCTGTGAAGTAGTTGCTTAATGCGAGACCGATACCGATGAAAGCAACGATGATCAGAGCTGCACCACTTAAGTTAGGTGTGTTACCAACGATAAGAGCGATAGCAAATCCCATTAAGAAATAGCCCCACATATCGTTAGCGAGCATAATTTTAAGTAATACACCGAATCCGACGAAACGCATCATTTTACCAGCTTCACCAAGACCGGACATGAACCATGCAGCGTTATCAGATAAGGATTGCATTGCAGCTTGGATAGAAGAACCAGCAACATAAGCAACAACAGCGATTACAGCGAATAATCCACCGAGTAAGCAAACATCAGCGATAACTGATTTTCTTACACCGCTTTCGTCACCTCTGGAGCAAGTTTCATCGCACCAAGAGTTGAAAGAAGATGCAATTGTGAACATGATTGTTACAACGTAAGTACCGAATACGGAGAAGATAACTGCTGCACCAAGTGCGGAGTCAACGTCCATACCAGTTTTAACTGCGAAAATCATGGCAACAACTTCACCAACAACAACGTTAGCTGGCTGAGCACCACCTACAGGCATTGAACCGATCATCATAAGTTCATATGTACCACCAAGAACTAAACCAGTGTTTACGTCACCAAGGATAGCCCCGATAATTGGACATGCACAAATTGGACGGTAGATGATTTCGGTCAATGAGAATTGGTCAATCGCGAAAATAAATGTAACGATGGCCAACAAAATGACTTCAAACATTTCTTTAGTCTCCTTTTTCTAGACAAGTTTTAGAGAGATTATGAGAATAACTTGTCTACATTTTCTTTACCAGTATTTGGAGTACGTTGAATTTCTAACGTAACGCCAAGTTCCTGGAGCTTTTTGAAGCAAGCAACATCATCATCGTCTACAGCAACGGAAGTAGCAACTTGGCGTTTACCTTCAGCCATATGCATATTTCCAATGTTTAAGACTTTGATAGGAACTCCACCTTCTACTAATCTCAAAGCATCTTGAGGAGTTTCTAAAATCAGGAAAATTTTCTGAGCAGGGCTAGCTTTACCGATTACAGCGATCGTTTTTTCAATAGAGAAATAACGAGTTTGTGCATAACCAGGAGCAGCCATATTCATGAGTCCCTGACGGAACTGATCCTTTGCAACAGCATCGTTTGCAACTAACAATAAGTTAGCACCAACAACACCAGCCCATTGAGTAGCAACCTGTCCATGAATTAAACGGTTGTCGATTCTTGTAGCAACAATATTAGGCATAAAATCAAATCTCCTTTCTAATAAAGTCTTGCTTTTAAAGCGCTCTCTACGCTTATGATTATATCTTTTCAGGCGATGATTACGCTTACACAAATCACATAAATCTTTGCATTTTTTAATATGTTTAGAAGAATTTTTTCTAAAATCGATAAATTAAACGGAAATATTGTCAAAAATCGACCGATTTTTCTCGTGAATTCTGAAATTATGTGATTTATTTGGGATTTATATCGAAATTATACCGTTTTTTGCAACTGTTTTGCTCATATTCAACCTCAAATAAATTTACTAAGAAAAATTTACGAATTTTTACTACTTGTGAAAATACTAATAAGTGCACTTCTCCTCTTAATTTCTACCGATTTTGTACTTGTTTTTTCATTTATTTTTTGATTTGCCGATTTTGATATCGTAATCGAGAAATATCAAGTGAAAAAACGATTAGATATAAGTAAATTTTCTTTCGCTTTTTAGTAAAAGCACAAACCCTGGAAAACCATTCCATCGAACTGAAGATCATTTATCATTATTGGCAATGCTGGTTGTGATCATGAATGCCATGAAAACAAAAAGATGATTACCCCTATAAATTTCTTCATCGGTTATAATCATCTTTCTCATTATTCCCCTATTTGTTTGTTTGGATTTTTCACTATTTGTATCTTGATCTAAATCTGAAATCGTGTTTCCCTAATCAATATTATGATTCGTTTTGCGACCGCTCTTTTCTTACCATATATATGCTGGCTCAACATTGCTTGTGATCGCATCCATTAATTCTTCTGCAGTAACGGTTTTCACACCGCCATATACTGGATCTTGTACTAAATAAGAAGGATCCATAATGTAATAGTACGCAATATTATCTGTTCCTGCATAAACACTATATCCGGTCACTAAAACCATATGATTTGCAGAAGCTAATTCTGGATAGAGAATGCGATTGTCGATTGCCGCAAATACTGGATCTCCAGTTGAAATATCTGTTTTTACTCGGCTTTCGAAAGTTTTGTATATTTCAGAATTGTTGACATTTCTTTCTAAAGTTTGAACACGATATCCTGCACCAGCAGGTTCTGCGGTTTCTTGATCGAAAATATATTTATTTGCCACACGTGCTAAATCAACATATTCAGTTCCTGTTACTTGCGAAGTATTCATTTCTTTAGCTAGTTGTTCTTGAGAAACATGAATACCGTGATGATCCAATACCATCTGCAAGCATGCAGGTACGCAAAAATATCCTTTTTCTTGGACGCTTTGGACTAATTGAATATTGATTTTTTCTAATATTGGGCAATCTGAAGCTAGATTAGATGTGCTTGTCTCATTTAGATCATGAGTTGACGAACTTGCTTCACTATGGTCTTGAGCTGTCGCACTAGTTTCAGTTGTCGCCTGCGCTGATGAATTCGCCTCATTCAAATTCGAGGATACTAAATCAGTTAGATTCGAAGTTAAAATCAAAGCTATGCTCGTTAGGACTTTTAACATTGTGTTGGACATAATTTCTCCCTTCCTATATCAACATCGCAAAATCTCACCCAAGAGTTCTAGACAATATAGATGCGCTTTTCTGTAATTATTTTTAGTTCATGAAGAATATAAGTTCTCTTTCAATATATAGGGTTGGAACTTTCGATTTTTCTAATATCGTTTATTTGTACTACTTTCTTTAAAAATAACATCAATATCAGTGCTTGTAAATGCCATACGCAATATAAGTCTCAGTTCCCTTTCATGCCTAAAAAGGAATTTGATTAAGTAAGTGTTCATATAAGCATTATTCGCTTGTTATTTTCCTCATTGCGTACTTCGTTTTTTGGCATTTCGCTTGATCTTTACACATCGTAAGCTTAAAAACATGATATGGATTTTTTGTTTTACTCATATAAGCACTAGTTTTAGTTCAGTTTTATGTAATCACTTGCTGCTTTTCTCTATATATGTATGGCCATTTGGCATATTCTGATGTGTTTTTAAATATTCCAGGCACATATTCATATCAAAATTAGTTATAAAAACATCCATATTATTTATTGTATTTGCATTTTTTGAGGCGAATTCAATTTATGCATATTATTTTGTGCAAATCCTTTACAAGTAGGCTTGCACTTTTTATACTTTTTAGTAAGGGAATTCAAAAGCGGATTGATTTCTACATATAAATAGAAATTGTCCATCGGAGGCCTTATGTTAAAACGAACTACGCATTATGAATTTTCTCCATATGGAGCTGTTTATTACGAACTTCCTGAGTTAAAAACTCACATTCCAACAACGACTTATCATAAAGTATCTAGCAAATTCAAAAACAAGAGTCTGTCGCAAGTTTATCATTGTGAAGCTCCTGTCTTTGTGGATTGTAAATCTGGGATTATCCTGATGGAAATTTCCAAAGATGGTAAGGAGTTCGAACGATTTGTCATTCACCGAATTGTAGAAATCAAACAAGGCATGTATTTTGGATTTATTTCGATTTCGAATGAATCAACACTTGAAACATATCTCCCAGAAGAAATGCCGGTTGTTTATCCTCTCAAAAATGAACTCACGTATCAGCCAATAGAAACAAAGCTGCATATCGAAGAAATATTAGCGACTTATTATCAAGTTCGAAAAGGATCTTACGTCTTCCCTGGTGAAGCACATGAATACTACGAATTGATCTATATTGATCATGGCTCGATCGAAACAAACATTGAAGGGACTGAGTATCCTTTAAGCAAATACGATTTGATGATCTATGCACCAGGTCAATTCCACAGTCATCATACCCGCGAAGATCAAAACTGCGCTTATTTGACTGTTGTGTTTAGAATGAATGACGCCTTACCTGAAACTTTGACAAACCGTGTCTTCCACTCGCGAAAAGACATTTATCAAGTTTTATGCCGCTTCATGAAAGCTGTTCAAGAAGACAGCTACCTCAACCAAGAACTAGCGATTTTATATTTAAAAGAAATTGTTATTTTACTTCACCAGTTTGACCACAAAGAATCTATCGATGCTGGCGCTAGCCCAATGCAGATTCACTATGAGCACACTTTGTTAAATGAAATTCTCGTGTTCATTAACAATAACCTCTATTCTTCCTTCACTGTTGAAGATATTTGCACGAAGTTCTCTGTATCGCGTTCTTCCCTGCAAAACTTGTTTAGAAATAACTTACACATTTCTCCAAAACAGTATATTTCCAATCGCAAGCTGTCTCAGGCTAAACAACTGATTCAGCAACATACATATACAATCTCAGAAATCAGCGACATGCTCGGTTTTACAAGCATTCACTACTTCTCGAGAAAATTCAAAACTGCTTATGGTTTATCTCCTACTGATTATTCAAAGTCGATCAATCAGTAAGAGTAATTCCTATACCCACTCATTTTATTCATCTCGGAAAACAGTCTCACGTTTGTGGGGCTGTTTTCTTTTTGTCTTCGATCGCTTTGTAAGTAAAAAAAAGAAGAAGTGACTTTCGCCATCTTCTTCTTTTCGTTCATGATCAATTTATGATTTGGTCAATATTATTTATGGAGTGGACTAGATTCCATCAGAGAAATCATCATTTTCTTCTTGTGCTGGAGCTTGGAATACGAATTGTTGAACTTGATCTTTACCAACTGTAAGAGCTTGTTTAGCTAATTCGTGAACGTCTTCAACGAATTGACGAACCATGTTGATTTCTACTAACATACCTAAGTTTGTTCCGGCAACTACTTCAACACCGCGAGCGTATCCGAGTTCAACGGCAGTTTTGAAAGGTGAACCACCTGCTAAGTCAGAAAGAACAATAATAGAATCGCAATCGCTCATTCCGTCCATTGCTTTTTGTAAATTTGCAGAAAGAGTTTCTACGGAATCAGAAACTTCAAAATCTACAGCTGCATAATGTTCTGCAGGTCCTGCAATAACATTTAATGCTTCAGTTAAGCCACTCGCAAAGTGACCGTGACCAGTAACGATTAATCCGATCATTTGTTTTCCTCCTATGCTTCGTATGGGTAAATTGTAACACCTTGAACAACACGGTTTACTTCACCTGTTGGACATGGGTTATCTGGTGTGCTGCCCATTGCGATTGATTTGTATAATGCTAATACTTGAGCGAATACGATGTAGTCGAATGCTAAGTACATATTTTCTCTTGGTGCTTCAAGATCGAAGGATACATAGTAATCTACTAATTCTTCGATATCTGCATATTTACGAGCTGCAACTGCAACAAGTTTGTTTCCTTTTCTTTGACCAGACATTTCTTTGATTAAGTCATATTCATATTGTCTTTGATATTCATCATCAGAAATGTAAACAATTGTTAATGTTGTGTCGTTGATAACAGATTTTGGTCCGTGACGGAAGCCAAGTGGTGAATCGAATACAGTATCTACGCGGCCTGCTGTTAATTCGCAGAGTTTTAAGCGAGATTCTTGTGCGATACCTTTTAATACGTTTGCGCCAAGGTAAACGATACGGTTGAAGTCGTATTCTTTAACGATTTTGTCAGCTGCAACATAGCCTTCGTCGATAAAACGTTGACCAGCTGCGATTGCATCTTCTAATTGAGCTTCAACTTCTGGTAAACGATCAAGGTTGAAGCAAAGCATAGCTGCCAACATCATGTTGGAGAAAGAACTTGTCATTGCGAAGCTCTTATCGTGTGTTTCTGGTGTTAAGTTAACAGCTAATGCATGTGGGTGAGTAGCTACTGCTTTAGCTAAAGCACCTTCGTTGTTGCAAGTGATGAATAAGTGATATGCATTTTCTTTGCATACTGCATCTACTACTTGAACAGCACCAACGCTTTCTGGAGAGTTTCCAGAACGACCGAAGCTTACTAATAAAGTTTTGTGATTTGGGTTCAAATATTGTGCTGGAGTTTGAACTAAATCAGTAGAAGCATAAGATTTAGCACGGAATCCTGTGCAAGTGTTGATAAATGAGAAAAGCGCATTTCCCACGAATTCACTAGTTCCTGCACCAGTGAAGATAATTTCCAAATTTTCATCCGCAAGAAGTGGATCAATGAAAGCTTTTAATTCACCTTTCATTTCGTTAATTTGGTTAATTGTTTTTTTCCAAGTTGTTGGCTGCTGCGCAATTTCTCTAGCAGTCCAAGTCCCGTTGCATGCTTGATAGAACGCATCATCATGTCCAAAAATCATGAAATTTGATCTCCTTTTCTTTCGATGATTTTATTATAGCTTTATTTGTCCTTTTGCGTATATTTTATTTTTCTCTTTACCGATTTTTACAAATTCAAAATTATATTGTTTACTTGCCCTAATCAATGGTGTTAATCCCCTCAAATGCGTTGTTAATTTGTGCAATGCTTTCCTCTAATTATCGCCAATATTATGGATATTTTATGTTTTTTGCCTTTGGGCGGTTATAATACTTCAATGTAAGACACGCGTTTTTTAAACATGATGGAAGGATGTTTTTTATGAGTCAAACCAATCGCAGTAAACCTGCACGAGTTGCCGTTGCTGAACCAGATCAGCCTAGAGGGAAAAATCTATATTTCGATAAAAAGAAACGTATGATTTACGTTTCCCCATATCTGCATGAAGCTTTGTATTTACCAAAATACGAATACAAAAAATTCAACCGTTATCAATCTCGTTATGTCATCTGTGCGGCAACATTTATGATTCTTGGTCCAGCATTATCTAGCTGGTTTGAATTACCTCTTTGGATCGCTTTTGTGGTCGCATTGCTTGCCCTTGCTGGATTCGAATATAGCTTTTATCGCTTCCAAAAAGGACTGACTGTTGTTAAAAACTTCGATAAAGAAACTGCTATTTCTACAGTTGATCAAATGATTACTGCTGAATCTCGTCAAAAAGCTTATATCAAAATCGTTTTGTATATCTTGCTTGGTGTTTTATTAGTATTCAACGCTTACGATCAAAACTACAGTCAAGTAATTATCATCATCTGCTGGATCGCTTTAGTCGGATGCTTGTATATGGCTTTTACATTAATCCGTATGCTCATTCGTACTTCTAAAGCAGAACAAAAATAGTCCAGTAAGGCATTCAAATTCAAATGATCATTCAATATTGAAAATAAACGCTCGGCCAAAACCGAGCGTTTATTTTATTCAATCGAATTTATTTAGGATTTATTCCATTGTTTCAATGGAATAAGAACAAGTAAATGTATCTTGTGGAGCTAAAATCATCGTATTTTCGCGTTGATCAAATGGGACTTCAACTTTTTCAAAATCGGAATGACCAAACCAAGGTTCGATACAAATAAAGTTATTGTCTTTTCCAGCATTCCATAAAGCAACCATTGGAAATCCTTTAAAAGTTACTTTCAAACGAGGCTGATCTTTGTATTTTAAAACAGCTGTATCTGCAACGATTTTGTCATACACGAGTGTTAAATAATTTTTGATATCATCATGTGATAATTTCCACTCATCTAAAGACACTGGAACGCGTTTTACTGGTGATAAATCAGAGTAGAACAAAATTTGTTCAGCTTCTCCTTTTGGGAAAAATTCAATTGAGAAATCTTCAAATACTTCCCCTTCTTGGCGAACAGTTTTAAATGCTGGGTGTAAACCAAAAGAGAAAGGCAGATCTTCTGCTCCTGTGTTTTTGATCGCATAATCGATGCGCACACCTTTTTCGATCAGTGTATATTTTAATTCAAAGTGGAAATCGAATGGATATTTAGCACGTGTTTCTTCGTTGGAATCAAATGTATACAAAATGCTGTTGTGATCATCACAAATTGATCCATCTAAATCTTCATAACGAATCAATCCGTGGTTTTTCATTTGATACGTTTGACCTTTCCATTCGTATTGTCCTTTTTTCCAAGTCGAACCTACCATTGGAAATAAACTTGGATTTCGGCCGCTCCAACCTTCATCTGCTTGATATAACAGTTCTTGGTTCGTCTTTTTATCAATAATAGAAAACATCTGTCCTGCTGGATTATCTGTTGTTAATGAAATACGATCATTTTGAATAGTTAAACTCATGATTATCTCCCTCTTCTTGTCTCGAGCCAGGCGCTGACTCCATTGTCGCTGACATCACCAATGACTAAGTCTGCTGCATCTTTGACTGCTTGTTTAGCGTTGCCTACTGCAACACCGACGTCTGCAATTTCCAGCATGCCCACATCGTTCATTCCATCGCCCACGCAAATCACTTTGCGATAGCCTTTTTCTTTTCTAAATTGTTTGACTGTATCTTCTTTTGAAATTCCTTTTGTGCGAATTTCCACACAATCTGAGTAACGAACGATAGATGCTTCTGGCAAAAGCTCAACGATCTCTTTTTGTTTTTGCGGATCATTTGTCCAAATAATGACGTTGCAAGCGCGATCCCCTTCCCATTTTTTAACCAATGGGCAAGTCATATAGAGCTTGCGCCAATGATATCGTACGGAATCTGCAGGGGTTGAGTTAAAGTAGTTGCCATCAGGTCCGGAATAGCGCCAAAGTAGATTGTTGTTTTGACAATAATCAATAATCTTATGTATATCATCCTCTTCTAAAGGCGATGCGTAAAGAAGATTTTGATTGTGATCATAAAGTTCTGCACCACCATCCAAAATCATGCCGGCATAAGGATAACTTAAAAATTCTTGAGGAAGATGAACAATTTCAAATGGAGAACGGCTGCTCAATAAATAGATATCAAAGCCATCTTCTTTTAAGTAATCGAATTGTTCTAAAATATCAGCATCTAAACGATGGAACTTGTTGAAATACAAAGTGCCATCGACATCAAAGAATATTGCTTTTTTCATTCAAAAACTCCTTTCGTATTATTTTTCGATTCTCTATTTTTAATTCAGTCGCTTCTTATTCTAGCGGTTTTGAGAATAAAATCCTATAACAGCTCATTCTAAAAAATGGTAAAGCAGGATCCACTTTACCTGCTTTACCATTCTTGTTCAATAATTCAATTTAGATCCACTTTGCACAAACGAACTAATTTCCTTGGTGGAAGTTTTGGAGCAATTTTGCGCGTTGTGGTCCTTTTAATTTTTTGATTGCTTTGGCTTCAATCTGACGAATACGTTCACGTGTAACGTTGAATTTTTTACCGATTTCTTCCAAAGTCCAAGTGCGGCCATTATCTAAACCGAAACGTAAACGAATAACGTTTTCTTCACGTTCTGTTAAGGTGGAGAGCACTTCTTCGATTGTTTCTTTTAACAATTGGTTATGTGTATATTCTTCTGGCGTCAATGTCGATTTATCTTCGATAAAGTCACCTAAGAATGTATCGTTTTCATCACCAACTGGCGTTTCCATAGATACTGGATCTAATGCGGAACGTTGGATTTCAGTGACTTTTTCTGCAGTCATATCTTCCATTTTTTCCGCAATTTCTTCTGGAATTGGATCGCGTCCTAAATCTTGGACGAGCAGACGTTGAATACGAGTCATTTTGTTGATCGTTTCAACCATGTGAACAGGGATACGGATTGTTCTTGCTTGGTCGGCAATGGCACGAGTGATCGCCTGACGGATCCACCATGTCGCATAAGTAGAGAATTTAAATCCCTTCGTATAGTCAAATTTTTCAACGGCTTTAATCAAACCGATATTTCCTTCTTGGATTAAGTCTAAGAACAATAAGCCGCGGCCTACATATTTTTTCGCAATAGAAACGACAAGACGCAAGTTGGAGTCAATCAAAATTTGTTTAGCTTCCATATCGCCTGCTTCGATTCGTTTTGCGACTTCAACTTCTTGTGCAGGAGTTAAAAGAGGAATTGCCCCAATTTCTTTTAAGTATGCTTTTACTGGGTCGCTTGTTTTTCCACTTGTCGATTCCGCGAAAGCTTTTTCCAATCGAGCGAGTTCTTTTTCTCGATCTTCAAGTTCATCGTCTTCGTCAAGTTCATCATCGAGATCTTCATCAAGATCTTCGTCTAATAACTCATCTTCATCTGATTCTGGTGGGTTGATGCCATTTTCACTGCACCATTCGATCAGTTCAGTCGTTTGTGCATCATCAAGATGAAGTTTTTCGAGTGCATCGCTGAATTCTTTAATATCTAAACGAATCCCGCTGTCTCGTGATGCTTCCAAGACGAGTTTAATATCATCGACTGATTCAAATTTCAGTTTATTTTCTTTTTTTCCAGCCATTCAAATCTCCCTTTCAAATGCTGATCTTTTTTCTCTTTGATCGCTAACCAAAATGGTTAGTTTTAATCTAATTCACAAAATGCTTTGATTTCATCAAGTCTTGCGAGTGTTTCATCGTAGCCAAGTTGAAACCAAGGTCCTAATTTTTCTGGATCTGTTGTATAACGAGTGATCCCCATATCTTTTTGAGGACGCAGCACGAGTGCTTTCCCTTCGCTTTCCAACTGATCAATTAAATCCCACTGTTCTTGATAATGAACGTGGCGGTTTTTTAAATTGTCGACAATCACTGGATCTTTATAGATTAACTTTGCCAGCCATAACTGCCATTTTGGTGCAGGTTTACGACGATAGCCTTTTTCTTTTGTGGACATCACGACAATTTTATCGCAGCCATGAGCAAGTGCTTGCTTGACAGAAATCATATCGACTAAACCGGCATCAAAGTACTTCTGCCCATTCCAATGATAAGGTTTAGCTAATAACAATAATGCACAACTCGCTTTAATTAAAGTCATATCTTCATCGACATAATCTTTTGTAAAATACTCAACAGCATTGGTGTTCATATTATAAACGCCAATTTCCATTTCTGTTTGCGATTTTTTAAATGATTCAAAATCGAGTGGCGCATGTGCTTCAATAAAACGATTTGTTGCTTCTAGACCAAAAAGTCCGCCTTCTTTAAATAAAGGAATCAAGCCAATTGATCCTTTTTGTGCAGGTGCATCGATCGATGTGATCGACAAACGATCGATTTGTCTTGCGACATAAGCTAATAAAACTTCAGAGCCAGAAGAAATTCCGACACTATAAGGAAAATAAATCTGATGTTCTAAAAAGCATTTTAATGCCCCTGCTGTATAGGCGATTTTGGTTCCGCCGCCTTCGACGACTAATCCGACGTTATTCACGAATAACTCCTTCTTCTTGGGCAGCTTTAGCAACTGCTTTAGCGACCACATCTTTAACTCGTGGGTCTAAAGCATCAACGATGACATAGTCATCTCTTAATTCATCTTCGGTAATTAAAGAAGCGAGCGCTTCACTAGCAGCAAGCTTCATCGATTCAGTAATCCGAGTCGCTTTGGCATCTAATACGCCTCTAAACAATGCTGGGAAAATCAGCACGTTATTGATTTGGTTAGGGAAATCGCTTCGTCCGCAGCCAACGACACGTGCTCCAGCTTTTTTAGCGAGTTCTGGACTAATTTCTGGAATTGGATTTGCCATCGCAAAGACGATTGCATCTTCATTCATGGACTTGATCATTTCTTCATCCACTAATCCGCCTTTAGATACCCCGATAAAAATATCAGCGTTTTTCAATGCTGTTTTAAGCGTTCCGGTTTCTCCTTGTGGATTGAGGCGCAAAGCCAATTCTTTTTGCATGTCATTTGCGGCGTTTTCTGGGGTGATCATCCCCTGCAAATCGCATTGGCGGATATTTTTAAATCCATAGTCCGCTAATAATTTAGCGATTGCACAACCAGCAGCTCCAGCACCAGAGAAGACGACTTTTGCCTCTTCTTTTGTTTTATGCGTGAGCTTTAAGGCATTGATTAATGCAGCCAAAACAACACAAGCTGTCCCGTGTTGATCATCGTGGAATACAGGAATATTCATTCTTTCCTGCAATTTACGTTCAACTTCAAAACACTTTGGTGCTGCGATATCTTCTAAGTTAATCCCGCCAAAAGAAGGTTCCATTGCTGCAACGGCATCGACAATTTGATCAACTTCTTGAACATTCAGCACGATTGGAATGGCATTGACTCCGCCGAGTTCTTTGAATAAAACACATTTACCTTCCATAACAGGCAAACCTGCTAATCCTCCAATATTGCCTAAACCTAATACAGCGGAACCATCAGAGACAACGGCGATCAAATTAGAACGTCCGGTATAAGTAAAACTAGTTTCTGGATCTTTTGCTATTTCTAAACATGGTGCAGCAACGCCAGGAGTATAAGCAACGGCTAAATCAGAAGCCGTCTTGAGGACAGGTTTGGAAACAATATCGATTTTCCCTTGCCATTTGGCATGTGCATCCAAAGCGAGTTTAGCGTAATCCATCTTATTCCCCTTTCAAAATCTGGCAAACGACGTCAACCATTTTTTCCATTTTTTGAACGGAAGCAAATTCGAAACGACCGTGGTAGTTTCCTCCGCCTGTTCCTAAGTTAGGCGTATTTAAACCACGCTGAGTTAACATCGCACCATCTGTTCCCCCACGAATTGGCAAGCTTCTTGGGGTAATACCGCATGCTTCTAAAGCTGCTTTTGCTCGTTGAACAGATTCAAAATCACCATGCATGTAGTCTTTCATATTTAAATACTGATCACGTAAAGTCACTTGACAACAATCAGGATGTAATTGGTTGAGATAGTGCGCGAGATCTAACATCAATTGTTTTTTATGTTCGAATAAATCATGGTCATGATCACGAACGATATAACTTAATGTGGCATGTTCGCATTCACCATGCATTTCAAGTAAATGGATAAATCCTTCACGACCACTTGTGTGTTCTGGTTTTGCCCATTGTGGAAGCATGGAAGCATAAGTCACCGCAAGGCCTGCGGCATTGATCATTTTATCTTTCGCTTCACCTGGGTGAATGGAAGCACCAGTAAAGACAACTTCTGCCATCGCTGCATTGAATGTTTCATAATCAACGCAATCGATTTCTGCGCCATCTAATGTGTACGCAAAATCAGCTGGGAATTTTTCAAGATCAAAGTTTTCCACTCCGCGACCTACTTCTTCATCTGGTGTGAAGGCGATCCAAATTGGACCGTGTGGAATATTTTCTGCCAACACTTTTTCTAAAGCGGCCATAATAATCGCAATACCTGCTTTATCATCTGCACCTAAAAGTGTTGTTCCATCTGTAACGATGACATCGTCACCAATCACGTCTTTTAATGCAGGGAATTGTTCTGGATTCATGGAGAACTGTTCGTTTAAAACGATGTCATCCCCAGCATAGTTTTTCACAATGCGTGGTTTAACATCTTTTCCGCTCATTTCACCAGCTGTGTCCATATGGGCGATCAGACCAATTGCTTTTTCATTTTCTTTGCCTGCTGTTGGGGCAATATGCGCATATACGATGCCATAAGAATCAAGTTTGGCATTCGTAATTCCTAATTCATGTAATTCTTTTTCTAATTCTTTGCCAAGAATCAACTGCTTTTCAGTAGAAGGAGCAGTTGTTGAATGTTCATCGGATTGCGTATCAAATGATACATAGTGTAAAAATTTATCGACTACGCTCACTTTGAAATCTCCTTTTCTCTATTTCGTAAACTTAGCTTGTTTGTGATGCATAAGTTTGCGTATTTTCTCGGTTTGCTCTGATGAATAACTATCATTCTCGATTGCCTTTTTTCGTAATGATGAAAAAGGCGCATTTCTAGAGCTAACATACTTTTCATTATAATCAAGTTTTATTTTTCATGTGTAAAGAACACCTGAAATTAGTGATTTTTTTTGATTTCTGTCCTATTCATGACTTAATCAAGGCTAATCTGTTCCTATTTTGAATCCATTGACTCATCACTTTGTCTATTTTCAAGACGAAAAAACCTTCAATGTTCCGAAAAGATTTGCCTTTCATATACATTGAAGGTTTGTTTTTTCTAGATGTTTAACGTAATGCTGTACCTAAGCCAGGAACAATTTGTTTTTTGCGGGAAACGTATTTCTTTTCCTCAAATCCTTTAATTGCCTCTTCCACACGGAATGATTCAGGCCCTGCTGCAAGGAAGCGAGAGCCATTTCCTTCAACATTCGTAAAGGCAATCACCCACAAATTCACACCAAGCTTTTTGCACTCTTCGCTCATATACGCTTTAAAGTCATCGGCGATTTGATCGACGTCTTGATAATCAAAGACAAAGACTTGGCTGATGCTTGTCTTGATGCCTGATAAATCAAATTCTTTGCAGTCTTGATACAAAATCGACTTGAAATCTTTATCACGAATCGTTGCAGTATTGCGGAAAAGATCTTCCGCCATTTGCGAAGCATCAAGTCCATATTCTTCTTCAATGCGCGCAGCAATGAAGCGGTCGGTTTGCGTACAAGTTGGCGACTTGAAGTTCATCGTGTCGCTGATCATCGCATATAAAACGAGCTGAGCGATTTTTTTGCCCATTTTGATGCCATATTCTTGATACATCATCGCAATAATCGTGTTGACTGAACCAACAATCATATTTCTAAAAACGATTGGGCGGTTTGTTTCGATATCGCCGATTCGATGATGGTCAACAATTTCTAAAATTTCACCTTGATCACGATCATCAATCGATTGTTTCGATTCATTGTGGTCAACTAAAATGAATTTTTTCGGCTGCGCTTTGAGCAAGTGGTAGCGGGCAACAGATCCGATGATTTTCTTTCCTTCCACGACCGGATAAGAAGAGTGACGAGTTCTCAACATTTTTCTTTCGACATCTTCAATATATTCAGTTGGGTGGAATTCGATCGCTTCTTGACGTGGAGTCATAATAAATTCCACAGGAATAGCGCGGTAAATCATTTGAATGATTTTCATCAAGTTATAAGGAGTACTAATTAAAGTTACCCCCATCGCTTTAGCCATTTCGAAAATATAATCGTTTGGCACAAAGTTTTCCGCGATGATAATAACAGCAGCACCTTTTGCCATAGATTTGATCATGTCATCTTCATGGTCATTTAAGACCATGATTGCGCCGGTCAAATCGCGTTCCATCATCTTTTTATCGGAAATTCGCACGTCACCGCTTTTTTTGCGATCCCCTCTAAATAAAATCTTGCCGTGAACAACATCACGAAGATTTTCTTCTGGTGTATCTTTTAATAAGTTGCGCGTGATATTTAAGTCCTGCATTTGAACTTTAGAAATATCCGCTAAAGTCACCATGCCCATAAAATCGCCATTATCATCTAAGACGTAAATTGTTTTGGTGTTATTGTCGAGCATTAAATCCCAACCATAACGTAATGTATCGAGGCGATTGATTAAAATGGCTTCATCAATTTCAATTTCTTCTAGTGCATTTTTTGCGGTTGTCAGGCGTACAGGTGTAGGAACGCCTACTTTTTGAAGAATGTATTTCGTTTCCGGATTCAAATGTCCAAGTCTAGCTGGAACAACATTTTCTCCGAGTTTTTGTTTCAATGCGGCAAGCGTAATCGCTCCACACACTGAATCAGTATCAGGCCGTTTATGGCCAATGACATAGATAGGCTGATTCATGTTCCCTCTCAATATTCTTATTTGATTTTTCCCTAAGGAATTGCTGATAAAAGTATACCATGACAATCCATTCATAGATTGGAGTATAAAATGATTTGTCCGTTGTTTAATTCAAGCAGTTTGATTTTCATGTTTTGATCCATCTCTTGCATGAATTTGCTTAGCCAATCTTTGATCTAAAGTCATGTTCAGCGAAGTTCATCATTGCCCAATGATTAAAAAAAGCCAGGTCAGACCTAGCTTGATGTTCAAATGGTGCCGATACGCGGAATTGAACCACGAGTTCATCCTTACCATGGACGTGTATTACCATTATACTATATCGGCATTGGGCTATGTGTTTTGCTTGATTACTATAAAATATTTCCCTGTTTATTGCAACAAACAAATCATCTTTCGATAAAAGCCCTTTACCTTACGCATAAATCTGAGATTGTGATCACACTATCCTTGATTATTCTCGATCGTTTTGGCGCTTTGCACAATCGTAAAATAATCCTTTAACCAACTTTCAACTAGCTCCATTGGCAATCCGATTACATTCGTTAAAGATCCTTCGATTTGATCCACGAAATCGACTTCTTGAATGCCATAACTGCCAGCTTTATCTAATGGCGATCCACTTGCCACATATCGTTCAATTTCTACATCAGATAAATTACGAAAGTGAACTTTAGTCGTAATAACAGCCTCTTGAATTGGCTTTTTCAAATGAGAAGGGGCAATTAAAACAACTGCAGTTTTCACTTCATGCCAACAAGAAGAAAGACGATGCAGTGTTTGGCTGGCTTCTTCTAAACTTTTTGGTTTTCCTAAAATTTCCTTTTGATCAACAACGATCGTATCTGCTCCTAAAACCCATTGTTCATCGTGGGTATTGGCGATTTCTTTGGCTTTTGTTTTCGCGATTTGTAAAACAGCTGTATCCACATCCGCACTCGTCCATTCTTCATTGGCACATGATGGAATGCATTCAAATGTTTCTTGGCCGATCAGTTGTCCTAATAGTTGTTTGCGGCGGGGCGATTTACTCGCAAGAATTAATGATTTCATTTCAATTTCCTTTCCCTATATATATTATAGACAATCCCTTATTTTCTTTTTATCGAATTTCCAGCGAATTTTTTCAACTTTATTTTTCAATGACAAAAATAATGTCACAAACAGTTTTACTCTATGGATGTGTCCACAAGACACCTTGCCCCCTATTCTCTTGTGGACACTCCCCCTTAGGAAAAGACCTGCTGTTTGAGTAGTCATGATGTCTTTTCCTTTTATTTTTATTCATAAGTCCTGATTTCAACAATATTTGTTCCATTTAAACAAGATCTCTCAGGTCAATTTTGATTCGATCCGATACATCCCTGTTTTAGCTTTTATAAACATTAAAATTCAAAGCGAAAATTAAAAATAAAATTGCGGCGCGGCGTAGTGCGCCGCGCGTTTTTATCCTTTTTATCTGGCTCTTATCTTTTTTATCCTGGTTTTTATCAACACAAAGACCGATTTAAGAATGCAAGGGCCGCCAAGCTTAAACCCTTGCATTCAATCGGCTTTGTGTCTTCAAGAAAGTGTGAGCCGAAGTTAAATTCACAAAATTACAAAAGGAGAAAGTATATGAAACAAAAATTTGAAACACCAAAAGTTGAAGCATTAAACGCGAGATTCTGGTTGTCATTCACGAAAGGTTTGATCGACATCATGGACGATTACAAAGGAAAAATCGAATCAGAATATATTGAAGGTCCAGAAGATGAAGCACGTTTAAGAAGTAATCTTGTTAAAATGGTCAAAACGTTAGAAACAAAAGTGACACCAGAAGAAGATGATCCAATGATGCGCCATTACCTGACAAGAAAAGATGTTTACGCCTATCATGCATTTGCTTTTCAAGCGTTAGGGGATGAAAATCCAATTCTAGAACCGTTCTGGGATAAATTTGGCTATGAACTATACGATTTATGGCAAACATACTTTTTATTATTTGATGATCGAAAAGAGCTTGTCGATCCAAAAGAATTGGAATGGGAGTAGCTATAATGGCAAAATATTTCCTGAAAGTTCTGGCATTTCCTTTACTGCTGATCCTTGTTGCAGCAGAACTATTCGCACACTTTGTAACTTTCCTATCGTTCCATATTTTAAAACCGTTTGGCTGGCTTTGCCTCTCAGTACTTGTAGTAGGTGGATTACTTGGCGGTATGATCGGGATGAGTTGGTGGGAGATTTTAGGATTATTCATCTTTTCATATGTGGTGTGCATGATTCCTGAAGTTTTTCTATCAATTTTAAGCAGAATTTCTGCATTTAGACGACACATCTGGTTTTATATCAAAACTTGTGAGTCATATTAAGTTAATCAAAAGCGACAAGCTCTTTAAAGAGCAAGTCGCTTTTTCTATTCCAAGAGGACGAACAAACCGCAACATTTCAATTTGATGAGAAGTACAAAACACGAAATACACATTAAGCAGTAAATTCTTGTATCAAAAAAGCAGAAGTAAAAGACAGATCTTTGTCTTTTCTCTTCTGCTTTATTTAATTTCATTTTATTGCTCTATTTTGACTTAAAACTGGAGTTGACTTCTTCTAGATCTTGGCGATCATGGCGAATTTTAGACAACATATACAAGATCAATCCCAATCCGCCTAGTGAAAGGATAAAGCGCATTGCGATTTGGAACACCATCGTACTAAACATTTGTTCAGGACAGATGACGATCATAAAATCCGTTGCCGGATTTAATAACCAATCGGTATTTCCTGGGAATACGATCGTATGAAACCACGTCCAAAATCCAGTAAAATCGATCAGCCACCAAAATCCAAAGAAAACCAAAACAACCGCAATACAAATCAATCCATTTTTAAAGCCAAGCATTAAATCAAACAATGCTTGTCTGCGATCGCAAGCAATGAGAATCACGAGACTTGCTATAACCAGTCCCCAAGCCACTTGCATGACAAGTTTTGCCTTCAACCATAGATCGCGCACATCTTTCATATGGCGAATTTCTTTTGTATTAAAGGTTGGCTGCTTCTTGCCTCTCCATGTGATTTCCCCATTTAAATCATCACGTTTTCCTTCGACATAATCTGTCATCATAAAGATCGACTCTTCTAAGTCTTGTTGGGAAATATTTTCTACTTGGGCAAGATTAAGCTTGTCATACAAAGACGTATAAAAGCTGTGATTAAACACCACAGCTTGAACACTCGACAAAACCATCGCCACAATGATCGATAAACCGAAAACTAAGGAAAACGTTTTGCAAATTGTGTTTGTCATTATTCGATACTGATCAAGGAACAGCTAGCCACTTGATCAAGACGACGCAATAAAGCGATCAGATCTTCAATATTCCCTGGCAGTTCCGTGACATCTAAAGTCAGTACTACGTTGGAAATATCGTTAATTGGAATGGTTTGGTTAATCGCTAAGATATTGCAGTTCAACTGAGCAATGCGTGTCAAAATCATCGAAAGCACGCCTTTTTCATCATGGATGACTAAAGTGATGATCGCTTTGCGGCTTTGATTATCTGCTTCAAATGGGAAAATGCTGTCTTTATATTTATAGAACGTTCCGCGGGAAATCCCGACTTTTTTTACTGCTTCACAAATTCTGCGCGATTGACCTGTGCGCAGCAGATTTTGTGCTTCTACTACTTTTTCAATCACTTCAGGCAAAATGTCCGAGCGTACTAAATAATACTTATCCATATATAACCTCCGCACCCGTATCACAAACATTCAACACTCGACATTCTAATTGCGAATTCGTTGATTCGATGACGGTTTGAATCGTATTTAATTTTGTTAAATCTTGACTGATCAAAGCCATTGTCGATCCTGAACCCGAGATCCAAAATGGAACACCATATTGGTCTGCTATCGCTCGAATACTTTGATAATCGGCAATTAGATTTGCCCGATATGGTTCATGAATATAGTCGAGGCAGACTTCTTTGAGTAAATCTTCTTGTTGGCAAAGCCATGCGTGTTCAAATAACATCGCATGAGACACTTGCTGGATGACTTCACTTCTTTTCAGTGTAGTCGGCAACACTTTTCTTGCTTCTTGAGTACTCACTTCATAATTTGGAATCACGACGAGCGCTTTCCAATTTGATGCTGGAAATTTAACTTTAAGCAAGCGATCGGCATGGTTGGCACAAACGATCAATCCTCCAAATAATGCCGGTGCGACGTTATCTGGATGACCTTCGATTTGGCAAGCGACATCTAATTTTTGTTCATCGCTTAAATTCAAATTCAATAAAGCATCTGCCCCAAGAATTCCGGCAACGATACATTGACTCGATGACCCTAATCCACGCGCAAACGGGATATCCGAATCAATATCGATATGCACGTTTTTTGGTTCAACTTTTACATATTGGCACGTTGTTAAATACGCCTGCATGACTAAGTTGTCTTGCGTACAATACTCATCCGGACAACCGGTGATCAGATTTTCATCTGCTAGTTCAAATGTAATTTTAGATTTCCAATCTAAGGCAAGACCTAAACAATCAAAGCCAATTGAACAATTCGCACTTGTTGCTGGGGCTAATACGGTAATCATGCAAAGATCTCCAGCGCACTCATTTCAACAGCTTCTTTCATTCCTTGTGGAGAAACGACTTTTTCATGACGAATTGGTGCATCTTGCAAAGCAGCAAGTGGTGCTGGAATCGGATCTGCATTGATCGTCGCTAAAGTTTTCATCGCACTCCAAGCGTCTGCTTCATGTCCGCCTAATGCTTCTAAAACATCTTGCGTAAATTTATAAGGAGAAGCAGTGGATAATGCGATAATTGGTTCTTGTCCTTTTTTATCTTTTGCTAGAGCATAAGCGGCAGCGGAATGAGGATCTAAAACATAGCCTGTTTCTTTATAAACTTGGGCAATTGTCGCTTTAAGTTGGTCATCATCATAATAACCACCTTCAAATTTATTTTGAATCACCGCTTTTGTTTGTTCATCTAAAGTGTAGAAACCTTCTTTTGCTAATTGTTCCATCCAGCCTGCAACTTTTTGGCAGTCTTGGTTGGATGCATAGTAAAGCAAACGTTCCAAGTTCGAGGAAATCAAAATATCCATACTTGGTGAAATCGTTTGAATAAATGGACGACGGCGATCATAAGTTCCTGTATTCAAGAAATCCGTTAAAACATTGTTCGCGTTGCTAGCTACATAGAATTTTTTAACTGGCAATCCTAATAAATTCGCATAGTATCCCGCTAACACATCGCCGAAGTTTCCAGTTGGCACGCTGAAAGAAACTTCATCGCCAATTTTGATCTGTCCTTTTTGAACAAGCTGGCGATATGCATCGAAGTAGTAAACGATTTGCGGAATCAAACGACCGATATTAATCGAGTTTGCACTCGATAAAACTACGTTTTCTTTGGCGAGCTTTTGGTTTAATTGTTCGTCAAGGAAGAGTTTTTTGACCATGCTTTGGGCATCATCGAAGTTTCCTTCAACACCGAATACGCGAACGTTTTGTCCTGGCTGCGTAGCCATTTGGCGATATTGCACATCGGAAACTTTTCCATCGGGATAGAATACGCAAATTCCTGTTTGAGCAACATCTTGGAATCCACTCATCGCTGCTTTTCCCGTATCCCCGCTAGTTGCAGTTAAAATCAGTGCTCTTTGATCTGTATCTTTTAGTGCTTTGGATAAAAACCAAGGCAAGATACTCAATGCTACATCTTTAAATGCGCTTGTTGGTCCTCTAAATAATTCTAAAACTTCAATATCACCCACTGTTTCAAGTGGTGTGATCGTATCAGGCTTAGTTCGTTTGAAACTATCTGTATATGCGTTTTGAACACAGTCCGCGATTTCTTCTTGTTCATAGCCGGATAACATCAAATTGAATACTGTTTTGGCAATTTGTTCATAGTCCATCTGGCAAATTTGTTCTAAATCTAATTTTGCATTTGCCAGCTCTGGCCAGACAAATAGTCCTCCATCTTCAGAAATCCCTTTGAGTATCGCTTTTTTTGCGTTTATATGAACGGCATTCTGCCTTGTTGATTGATAGTAAGCTCCCATTTTTTCACTCCTTGAAAATACACATGCACTATGATACAATGTGCAAGCTTTAAAAACAAGTGTTTTTACTTTGGATACATTTTGTTAAAAAGCACAAATTCGATCCCGAATTCAATATTCTTGACAAAGAGATCTAAATCTCTATATAAACAGCAAAAAAGGAGAGTTTTCATGAACTGTGTTCTTTTAGGCTATGGAACAGTCGGCAAAGAGATTGAACGTTTATGTCAATCTTTAGACGACCTGAATATCCAGCATGTATTTGTCCGTCCTGCAAAAGTGAATCTGCCTTACTTTACTGATCAAGGCAAAGCGATCGTCAGTGATCAAAACATCGATATCGTCTTTGAATGCCTCAATGGTTTAGAGCCAGCCAATACGTTAATTCAAACAGCGCTGCGTCATGGCAAACACGTCATTTCATCCAACAAAGCAGTCATCAGCAAATATTTAAATACTTATCTCGATTTAGCAAAAAATTACGGTGGAAGTATTCAAATTGAAGCGACTGCCGGGGGTGGAATTCCAATTATCGATGCCATTTTAAAACTCGGTTTAGCAGAAGAGTTAAGCCAAGTTGAAGGCATTTTAAACGGAACATCCAACTACATTTTGACAAGCATGGAACAAAACGGTGTCTCTTTTGACGACGCACTTGCCACTGCTCAATCGCTTGGTTTTGCCGAGGCTGATCCGACTAATGACATCGAAGGAATCGATGTTTATTACAAGTCTTTGATCTTAGCAAGCTTGCTCACGCATTGTTCTATTACAGATTTGCCAAGCCCAATTGGCATTTCCAACATCGACAAAATCGACATCGAGCTCGCAAAATCCGCAAATCGCACGATTCGCCATGTCGCTTCTATAAAAAATGTAAACGGAAAACATTCTGCTTTAATTGCACCTATTTTCCTGACGAACGATTCATTTTTTGCGAGCGTGCAAAAAAACTACAATGCCCAGCTTGTTTATGGACCTTCCTTTGAAAAGCTTGGCTATTATGGCCAAGGCGCTGGGGGCAGCGCTACTGCTCAAGCCTTAATTGCGAACGCCTTAGATGTTGTTCAAGGTCGCATTCGCAAAATCGAATTGAATCGTCAATCTGACTTTGATGCTTCTTTAATTCGTACAGATTGGATCGTGCGCACCACAAACGATCTAAATGTATGTCAATTCGAACATCTACAAGATGCAGGACATGTATTCCCTGATCCAGAACTCAATCAAGCTCTGGCAAGTTTAGATGCCCAAATACAAAATCGCTATTGGTTCATTTCCCAAAAGAGCCAAGAAGAAATCAAAGCGATTTTCGAACAAGATCAACAAGCAATGATTGGAGTGTATCAAGCAAAATGACTTTAAAAGTAACTAAGTTTGGCGGCTCATCCGTTTCTCAAGCCAGCCAATTCAAAAAAGTAAAAGATATTGTGTTATCCGACCCTGACCGCCGCTTTGTCGTTGTGTCAGCGCCTGGTAAACGATTTAGTTCTGATTCCAAAATTACCGATCTTCTTTATTTGCTCGATGCGCACCGTCAATATCATGTCGATGCCGCAAACGTATTTGAATTGATCAAAGCCCGTTTTACTGAAATTAAAGAAACGCTTCATTTAAAGTATCCCGTTGAAAAGGAATTAGATGCTTTATATCAAAACCTTCCTTCGCTGACACAAAACGAAATCGTTTCTCGCGGTGAATATTTCTGTGCCAAGTTAATGGCTGAATATTTAGGATTTCCTTTTTTAGATGCTGCTGACATCATTCGCGTCAATCACGATAAAACAATTGACTGGGATGCCACAAAAGCGCGTTTAAAAACCGCAATGAATCAATATGATCGCTTCGTCTTTCCAGGATTTTATGGCTTATCCAACAATGGAAAAGTTATGGTGTTCTCAAGAGGCGGCGGTGATATTACCGGTGCGATTTTAGCGAATATTATTGAAGCGGATGTTTACGAAAACTGGACCGATGTTTCCGGGTTCTTAATGGCTGACCCACGAATCGTCAAAAATCCAGAACCAATTACCCATATTACATACTCAGAACTGCGCGAATTATCTTATATGGGTGCTTCAGTTCTCCATGAAGAAGCGGTATTCCCAGTTAAAGAAAGCAATATTCCAATCCATATCTTGAATACCAATGCGCCACAAGATAAAGGAACGATCATTCAAGAACGAAACAAAATTAAACGCAAATATCCAATTACCGGCTTAGCTGGAAAACCAGGTTTCTTATCGATTTACGTTTATAAAAAACATATGTCCAACGAAATCGGTTATATGCGCAAAGTCCTTTCTGTTCTCGAACGCTTTAACGTTTCTATTGAACACATTCCATCCGGGATTGATTCGTTTACCGCAATCGTTGCCCGTCAAGAAGTCGAAGACAGCTTGTACGAAATTTTGCATGCGATTAAACAAGAAGTGAAACCAGATGAACTCAAAGTCCTCGACAACATTGCCTTAGTTTCAACTGTCGGCAACTCGATGTCTCATCAGCCAGGTATGGCAGGACGTCTGTTCGAAGCATTAGGAAGAGAAAAAATTAGTATTGTGATGATTGCGCAAGACTCTAATGAAATCAACATTACAATCGGCGTCGATGAAAAAGACCTCTCACGGACGATTAAATGTATCTATGAAGAATTCGTTCAACCCTCTAATGTAGATGTCCAAGTTTATGAAACTGCTCCATCGACAGGAAAATCGATGATCTAAACGCATTTGCGCGATTAAAAGAAGAAAGAAGGATACTTATGAAGACCATTGCAATCGCCGGTGCCACTGGTGCAGTCGGCAGACAAATGCTCGAATGTCTTAAAGAACAAAATATCGAAGGAAATATCAAACTTTTAGCTTCTGCTCGTTCAGCAGGTAAAGAAATCGAAGGCTATATTGTAGAAGAATTGAACGAACAATCTTTTGCAGGGGTAGATTACGTATTAGGTGCTTGCGAAAACGATGTTACAAAAATGTGGATGCCATGGGCGCAAAAAGCAGGCTGTGTCGTTGTCGACAACTCCTCTGCTTATCGTTTAGATGACAATGTCCCTTTAGTTGTTCCTGAAATCAACGCTGAAGATATCGCGAAACACAACGGCATTATCTCCAATCCAAACTGCTCAACAATCATCGCTTTAATGGCTTTGCATGATCTTAACGATCTTTATCATATCGAAGATGTCGTTTGTACAACATTCCAAGCTGTTTCTGGTGCGGGTGTAAAAGGAATCAGCGATTTAGAACGCGAATTAGCAGATGAAAATGCAAAACCAGAAGCATTTGCGTATCCAATCGCATTTAACGTCATTCCTCAAATCGGCGGCTTTGATGAATTTGGCATTACTTCTGAAGAATGGAAAATGCAAAACGAAGGACGCAAAATTCTCCATTCGCCAAATTTAAATGTCAACTGCACATGTGTTCGTGTTCCAGTATGGCGTTCTCACTCTGAATCCATTCTCGTCAAAACAACAAAACCTGTGGATCTCGATGAATTAAAAGCAAAACTCGCAAATTCAAAAGGGGTTGTGCTGCGTGATGATCCAAAAAACAACATTTATCCAATGCCAATCGACACAACAAACCAAGATAACGTTTTTGTCGGCCGCTTGCGTTATGATCCAGCAGATCCAGAAAAGAAAACAGTTTGTCTATTCTGCTGTGGTGACCAAATCCGTAAAGGCGCAGCAAGCAACGCTGTCCAAATTCTCGCTGAATTAATCAAACTCGAAAAATAGAGACAATCACACATTGAAAGACGGTCAACGCCGTCTTTTTTTGACCTTTTCCCATTCAAAATGAACCGTCAAAAGCGAATGAAAAGCAGTCAAATTTTCCGAAAAATCAACCCCTTCTTTTTACGCTCATTTTGAGATAAAAACAGACCAATTATGGCATTACGACAGTGAAGTAAGAACTTTAAAGGTATAATGATCAAGTATCGATTTAGATCCGTTATTTTGATCTAAAGTAATATACTCATAGTACACTTACATACAATCACACAACGTCAAACCAACTCGAAACCAATCCTATTGATCCCCCTTCTAGTTGGGACGTTTTAGATAGAAAGACAATTTATGACAACTAAAAATGAACAAAACGACGTAACGAAGGAAAAGCTATCGTCCAATCAAACTGATGCCCCTTCTTCGTCAAAAAAACATAAAGCGAGACCACAATCTTTTAAAAAGATCAAAGTCAATTCGAAAACTGTCGGTGTTGGTGTCCTTGTTGCTGCTCTGGCCATCTCTGGCATATTTTTCTTTAAAAATCGCAGCCATGAGTCCACTTATGCTCAAGGCATTGCGTATTTAGAAGAGCTGCAAAATCGTGATGAAGCAGCCATTACCGAAAAAATTAAAGAACGCGATCGCCAAGAACGCCTGCAAGAAATTGCGGATGGAATTGGTGCTGATGATTCGCGCTTATGGGCACTCTTTCGCGATTCCGTTATTTTAGGCGATTCGCGTGCTGTCGGTTTTAAAGAGTATGGCTTTTTACCAGAAAATGTTTGTTTAGCTAGAATCGGTGATTCGATTCTAGCTTTGCCGCAAGTGACTCAAGCTGCTGCTGCTTCTAAACCTGAAGTTATCTATATTAGTTATGGTGCCAACGATTTAGTTATGGATATTGGTGCAGATCGTGGTGAAGATGGGTATGGCTTAGTTTACGAAGAATATATTAAACAAATTCTCGAACTCACTCCAAATTCCAAAATTGTCGTCAACGGGATTATTGCGCCTCGCGCCGGAACAATGACTAATTACACTGAAAATGGCCGTCTTGAAGCGATCAACGCGCAAATTAAAAGAATGTGCGAACGCAACAATTGGATTTATGTCGACAACACCGTGCTCGATGATAACGGCAACGCCCCAATTTATGAACCCGATGGCTTGCACTTCCCGGCTTCGTTCTACCCGCAATGGGGACGACATATGATCACCGCTTATTACAATGCGATCAATACTGTTCCTGCCCCTTAGCCGAAAATTGTGCAATTGAAAACAAATTCGAGATTCAAAACGGAGTTAAATTATGAAGTTAAATCAAACAATGTGCCGGCTAATTAAAGGAGCATTAGTGGTATGTTTACTTGTTTTTTGGGCTCCTTCATTCATCAATCAAAAAATTTCTTCTACTGCTACGTTCAGCAAAGTCGAAGAAAAAGTCATCCAAGCGATTGATGCCACAAACTATCCGCGGCAAAGTACGCAAAAAATCCGCCGGCTTTTAAATATTGATACGAATGATGTCATCAACATCGGCTTATATCGATCAAACGATGCGCTTTCCCCAAACGAAATCGTTTTAGTCGAATTCGATCCTGCCAAAGGGCAGAAAATCGAAGAAATATTAAACGCTCGTCAACAATCTCAATACGACATTTATTCTGGCTATGCCCCTGATGCAGCTGCTGCTGTTGAAAAAGGCTGGATTGATGTCGAAGAGAATTACGCCATCTTCTACGTTGGCGATGAAACCGAGCAAGTTAAAAACGCGTTTATTTCCGCGTTGAAAGGAGCTTAATCATGCAATTTACCGATTTCTCCTTTCTCTTTGGGTTTTTCCCCCTTGTTTATTTAATTTATCGCTTTGGCATCGTCCGGTTACATAACACCAAAGCAGAAAATATTTATTTATTGATCGTCTCGCTGTTGTTCTATGCGTGGGGATCGATTCAATCTTTAATTCTCTTGCTCATCGCTCTGTTATTTAACTGGATCAGCGCATATGAGCTCAACTTATTAAATGAGAAACAAGCAAGTCAAAAAGTAAAAAAACAAGCTTTAATTGGCACAATTGGAATCAATTTATTGATTCTATTTATGTACAAATATCTTGAGCCTTGGATTGGCGGCTTCTTCTCGTTATTTGGCGCGAGTCAGCTCATTCCAAAACTAGCCATGCCGATTGGATTATCGTTCTATTTATTTTCGTGCATGTCCTATGTTTTCGATGTGTATCGCGAAAAAGCAAAACCGTGTTCGTTTGTCGATTTTGGCGTATTCGTCGCATTCTTTGGCCGTGTCAACATGGGGCCAATTGGACATTACGCTAAATTCGAACCTCAGCTGAAAAGCCATCCTTTACGTTCGCACTTGCAGCGCGAAGGAGCGGCATTATTCTTGCAAGGATTTGCCTATAAAATTTTATTAGCCAACTGTTTTATGGAAGTGTTCAATGCACTTGCCGGCAATACAACTTGGTTAGGAAGTATCTTGCATGGATTTGCCTACTTCTTCCAATTATATTTTGACTTTGCGGGCTATTCACGAATGGCTCGTGGTTTAGCCGGAATTTTCGGTTTTGAAATTCCAGCCAACTTCGATCATCCGTATTGCGCTTTATCCGTCCAAGATTTCTGGCGCCGCTGGCATATTTCTTTAACCGATTGGTTTAGAGAATACGTCTATATTCCTTTAGGTGGCAATCGTGTCAGCCAAAAAAGATGGTTAATCAACATCTTAATCGTTTGGTTATTAACGGGAATTTGGCACGGTGCGCAAGCCTCCTTTATTTTCTGGGGCTTATTGCAGGCGGGAATGATTTTGCTAGAACGTAAGTTCTTAAACCGTTACTTAGAAAAACTGCCTAATGTGTTGCGCCATCTCTATTTAGTTTTGATGGCACTAATTTCTTGGACAATTTTCTCAAGTCCAACTCTTGGCGAAGGCTTTGCGTGGATCGGGCGCTATTTCATGATCAATACAAGTGGCCTTTATGATTCCACTGCGTTGTTCTATGGCCAAACGTATTTAGTCGTATTTGTTTTAGGAATTTTATGTTGTACGCCATTCGTTTCATGGCTGTCCGCCAAACTGTTTAATCACCATCGTTCACTACAGCCGCTATTTGGGGTATTAGGATATGGATTTGTGTTCATCTTGTGCCTTGCGATGCTGATTTCACAAACATCACAAACCTTTATGTATGCCGTGTTCTAGAAAGGAGGAGAAACTATGCAGCAAAAGAAAAAAACGCCAAATCGTTATCACCGCAATCTCCTTACCTTTTTAGTCACGATTACGGTCGCTTGGACTTCTTTGAATCTAGTCATTCCTGATTCCGCAAAATCAGCATTAGAGAACCGACCATTAGCCCAAATGCCTAAAATCTCGTTAACGGGTATTTTCAACGGCAAAGACCAAGATGCTCTTGAAGACGCCGTTAGCGATCAATTTGTCGGCCGTAACCTATTGTTTCGGATTAACTACACGTGGCGCAAACTCATCGGTCAAAAACAGATTGATGATGTTTATTTAGGCAAAGATGCCCTAATTCAAAAACCAGCAGATGCCAATCCAGAAATTATTGGCCAGACACTCTCTTTAGTTTCGCAATTAGAAGCAAGCACTGGGGTTTCTACTTCCGTACTTGTCGCACCATCTGCTGCTAATATTCAATCCGATAAACTTCCTGCCAATGTCAGTGACAATGGCGAAAATGCAAATTTAGATTCCATTTACAGCCAACTTGCTCATCCAGCTGACCCACGGGGGATTTTAAAAGAAAAACAAAACGATTATCTTTACTACAAAACAGATCACCATTGGACAAGTCAAGGGGCAATGATAGGCGCCGAACAGTTATTGCAGTCGATGGGCATGACTTTCAATCCCGAATGGTTTACTGCTTTGCCAGTCGTTGAAGGCTTTGAAGGAACACTCGCTTCTAAAACTGCTTCCTATGGTTTATCCGATCAAATCGATGTTTATAAAGATAACCAAAATACGGAATATACCGTCACTTGGAATGATGGTCATCAATCTACTTCGATTTATGATCGCGATGCATTGAATCGAAAAGATAAATATGAAGTATTCCTTTCCCAAAACCAAGGACTCGTTCATATTTCGACACTTGCAAATTCGCAAGAAAACTTATTGCTTCTCAAAGATAGTTACGCAAACACGATGGTTCCGTTTTTAGTTCCCTACTTTAAAAACATTTATATCGTCGATCCTCGTTACTATTACGACAATTTGAACTATGTGCTCTCTTCTGGTCAGATCACTAAAATTGCGCTGGTGTTCTCGTATAACAACTTTGTTTCCACGATTTCCTTACGCGATATTTTAAAAAGTACGCTTGAACCAGAACAAGCTCAACAAGAGCAGCAAGCACAAGAAGCAAGCCCACAAGCATAAACTTATAATCACAAGCCACTTTCCATGCAAAGTGGCTTTTTTGTATTTCACATTCAAACGTCTACAATAAAGAATACAAACCAAAGGAGATTTTATATGTCCACATTAGAACACGTCACTCATCCATTTGCGCCAGAATACGATTCTAACAGCCAAATTTTGATTTTAGGATCATTCCCTTCCGTGCAATCCCGCAAACAAAATTTCTACTACGCCCATCCACAAAATCGATTTTGGAAAATTCTTGGCCAAATCTTCAATGAAGAAGTTGGCCCATCCATTGAACAAAAGAAAGCTTTTTTAAAAGCGCATCATATAGCGTTATGGGATGTCATTGAGCAATGTTCCATTCAAGGATCATCCGATTCATCGATACGCGATGTCATCCCAACTAACCTTTCCTATATTCTTGATCAAAGCAAAATCACAAGCATATTTTGCAACGGCAAAAAGGCGCTCCAACTCTTTGATCGCTACCAAAAACCCAATGGACTGCAAGCCACTTATCTTCCTTCTTCCAGCCCTGCAAACGCCGCATTTCGCTTAGAAAGACTTGTTGAAGAGTGGAAACCGCTCATTCTTGAAGCTCTAGAAAAAGAAGATCTGAAATGAATGTAAAAGTCATTCAAAAGGGCATCAAATGCCTCTATCTATCATGTATAATGAATTTAACAATAAACTTACCGGAGGGAAAACCATGTTAATCAAAAATGCCGCTTTAGCTGATGTCATTGCCGGAACTCTCCATAAAAAGCCGGAAGAGCTCAATAAAGAAGATCTTCTTGAACTCATTCAATTAGATGCTTCCGATTTAGATATCGATACCCTTGAAGGCCTGGAATATGCAGAGAACCTTGAAAAAATCAACGTTTCGAATAATGCACTTACTAACATCAAGCCACTTAAAAAGCTCATGAACTTAGTCAATGTCAATTTATCTGGAAACAGATTGCGTGATATTGAACCACTTGATTCTCACTACAATATCGAAGTCCTCAACCTTTCTCGCAACAACCTATATGTTATGGACCTTTCTGCTGTAGCAAGTATGGTGAATTTGAAAGTATTGAACTTGAAAAAAGCAAAAATTGACTCTTTAAACTACGTTCAAAACTGTACGCAGCTTGAAAACATTCGCGTGAATACCGAAAACGGACCATTCAACTACTCCATTTTAGGCCGTTTGCCAAACTTAAAAATTTTGGATATGTCTGGAATGAGAAGATACTATATCGAAGATTTATCGTTCTTAAACAACATTGAAGAACTCAATCTTTCGACAAACTTGTTGTCGGATATCACACCACTTTCCGCAATGAAAAACTTGCGCCGTCTCGATGTGTCGAATAACCCATATTTAGTCGATTATCATCCAATCAAAGACTTCCCGTCTTTGGAATATCTGAATATCGACTTTAATAGCGCAACGGACTTCTGCTTCTTTGAAGACTTACCAAAGTTAAAATCAATCTCGATGGAACAAACAGGATTCTCGGATATGCGCGATTTGAACCACATCAAAGATCTGCAAGATCTCAATGTCTCCAAAAACGAAATTACGCATCTTGAAGAATTCACAAATGTTAAAAATCTGCGTTCATTCGATGCTCGTTTCTGTCAATTAACTGATATCGAGTTTTTACGACATGCAGGCAACTTGGAACGTTTAAACTTATTCACAAACCGTATTACGTCTATTGATCCTCTTGTTGAATGCAATAAATTAACTGAGCTCAATGTTGGGCGCAACCAAATTCGTTCTATTGACTGCTTAAAAGATATGAAAGATCTCAAGATTCTTTCTTTGGAAAACAACAACATCGCAGATCTCTCTGCATTATCTGATCTTCATGAATTATGCATTGCCGATCTGTACAACAACAACATCCGTGATCTAACGCCATTACAGAATTTACAATTCATTTCTTATTTGCGCTTAGACCACAACATGATTCACGATTTACGTCCACTGTCGAATTTGAAATTCTTGCGCCAGCTGACTTTAAAAGCAAACTACATCGAAGATGTATCCCCATTGAAAGATTTAGAATTGCTTGAAGCGTTGCGTTTAGAAAACAACCCAATTATCGATACAAGCCCACTTGAAAAAATGGCTTTCTATTCCAAATTCACAGACTAATATGAAGCATAATATTCAATTGCATTCATAAATAGATGAAACCAAAACTAGTCTCTAAAATTATCCTACAAGAGACAACAATAAAATTGGCGATGCCTTGCAATTCTTGGCATCGCCTTTTTTGTTGCATTTAAATGACGCACATGATCAGACATCCATTCGCTCTATTCCACAAATGTTTTTAACGTATTCAACATGTGTAAAGAAACTTTAAGGTTCTATGTAAAACTGTGTGGGATTTTGTCCCTTGATCAAAAAAGTTAAATCGAT
>JAUMZN010000094.1 GCA_030528085.1 Erysipelotrichaceae bacterium
TCTAATCGATTGCCAATCTTTTAGAACAATCGTCTCAATTGTTTGACTTTACTAACAAAATGGACGTCATTCGCCATGACGATCTTCTATTCTTAGACAATCGATTGTTTTCAAAAATAAGAACTAGAAAAAATTTTAACTCTTGAGCTTTTATGAGCAGGATCAAAAGCAGTCTTATTTTCAAACTAGTTAAATCAAGATTTATTGGAGGTATATATATGATTCGCATTTTATCTATTTCAGGGTGTACCCGTGTTAAACCGATCAAAGTGATTTTGACAGATACAAGTTGTCCTTACTTAGAAATTAACCAATTGAAATATTTTCTAGATGCTGAAGCACATCAGGAAGAATTACAAATCATTGCCGATTATTACCAAGTATCAATCGAAAAACTTTTGAATACGCCATCGATCATTTCAAAGCCTCTTGTTTTGATTGAACCGGACTTAGTTGCTGAAGAAATTGAATTTTTAGAGCAGCTCAAAGAGAAATCTTATTTTGAAAGTTGTTTATCGAGCTGTACAAAGAGCACGGTGTGCCCAGCAAGAGAACGAAAAATAGACATTTTGACCATTCCTTGTCGTAAAGATGACTAAAAAATCAGTGAAATATGGCAAAAATCTCTAAAAAACAAACAGTAAAGTACGAAATGGAAATAAAATTCGACGAATTGTAAGCGTTTATTTATTTCTAATGAAAAGCGGTTACAATAAGTGAGAACAAAAAACTTTTTTACATGACAAGGAGGAAAAGCATGGAAAAGAAATATGTCTATCTTTTCAATGAAGGCAATGCTGATATGCGTGAATTGCTGGGTGGTAAAGGTGCCAACCTAGCTGAAATGTCCAACCTTGGTATGCCAGTGCCAAACGGTTTTACAATTACTACTGAAGCTTGCAACAAATACTATGAAGATGGAGAAAAAATCTCCGATGAAATTCAATCTCAAATTTTTAAGTATTTAGATATTCTTGAAAAAGAAACAGGGAAAAAATTTGCAGACCCTGAAAACCCATTATTAGTCTCTGTACGTTCTGGTGCACGTGCTTCAATGCCAGGGATGATGGATACTATTTTAAACTTAGGTATTAATGATGACGTTGCTGCTGCAATCGCAGAAAAATCTGGTAACCCACGTTATGCTTACGACTCTTACAGACGTTTTATCCAAATGTTCTCTGACGTTGTTAAAGGATTATCCAAAAAACGTTTCGAAGAAATCATCGACGAAGTCAAAGCAGAAAAAGGCATTAAAGATGACCTCGACCTCGATGCTGATGATATGAAAAAACTGGTTCAGTTATTCAAAGAATTCTATAAAGAAAACATGAATGAAGAATTCCCAACTGATCCAAAAACACAAATGATGGAAGCCGTTGAAGCGGTATTTAAATCTTGGAATAATGAACGCGCTATTTACTACCGTCGCCAAAACGATATTCCTTCCGACTGGGGTACAGCTGTAAACGTTCAGATGATGGTATTCGGTAACCGCGGTAACGATTGCGGTACTGGTGTAGCATTCTCTCGTAACCCAGCAACAGGTGAAAATAAACTCTATGGTGAATTCTTAATGAACGCACAAGGTGAAGACGTTGTTGCCGGCGTTCGTACACCAAACAAAATCGAACAGCTTGCTGAAATTTCTCCAGAAGCTTACGAACAATTCAAGAAAATTTGTGATACACTCGAACATCACTATAAAAATATGCAGGATATGGAATTTACCATTGAACATGGCAAATTGTATATGCTCCAAACTCGTAACGGTAAACGTACCGCTCAAGCGGCTTTAAAAGTTGCTTGTGACATGGTAGATGAAGGTCTGTTAACTCCTGAAGAAGCATTGATGACAGTAGAAGCTCAACAATTAGATGCTCTGCTTCACCCAATGTTTGATCCAGAAGATCTTAAAAAAGCAGAAGTTGTCACTACAGCTCTTCCAGCATCTCCAGGTGCTGCTTGTGGTCAGATTGTATTCTCAGCTGATGAAGCAATCGAAGAAGCTGCAAAAGGCAAAAAAGTTATTCTCGTTCGTCTTGAAACTTCTCCAGAAGATATTCAAGGTATGGCTGCTGCCGAAGGTATCCTCACAGTTCGTGGTGGTATGACTTCTCACGCTGCAGTAGTTGCTCGTGGTATGGGTGAATGCTGCGTATCCGGTGCTGGTGATATCGTAATTTCTGCTGATGAAAGCTCCTTTACAGTTAGTGGCAAAACGTTCAACCGCGGTGATTGGATTTCCTTAGATGGTTCTACTGGTAAAGTTTACGGTCAAGCTGTTAAAACGATCCCAGCTGAAATTTCCGGTTATTTCGAACGCTTCATGAAATGGGCTGACGAATCTCGCCGCTTACAAATCCGTACTAATGCTGATACACCAAGAGATGCTGCTCAAGCAGTTAAATTCGGTGCTGAAGGTATCGGTCTTGTTCGTACAGAACATATGTTCTTCGATGGCGATAAGATCAAATCGATCCGTGAAATGATCATTGCTAAAACTGATGAACAAATGGAAAATGCCCTCAAGAAAATCGAACCATTACAACAAGAAGACTTCGAAGGCATCTATGAAGCTATGGAAGGCCGTCCAGTGACAATTCGTTACTTAGATCCACCTCTGCATGAATTCTTACCTCATAAACCAGAAGAAGTTGCTGAACTCGCAAATGAAATGGGTATGAGCGTAGAAGAACTCCAGGCAAAAGTTGATTCCTTACGCGAAGTGAACCCAATGATGGGTCATCGTGGAAGCCGTCTTGATGTTTCTTATCCAGGTATCGCTCGCATGCAAACTGAAGCTGTAATCCGTGCTGCATTGAATGTGAACAAAAAACACCCAGATTGGAACATTGAACCAGAAATCATGCTGCCATTAATCGGTGATCTTAAAGAACTGAAATACGTCAAGAAAATGGTTACTCAAACAGCAGATGAAATTATCGCTGCTGAAGGTTCTGACATGAAATATCATGTCGGTACGATGATCGAAGTGCCTAGAGCTGCATTAAAAGCTGGCGAATTAGCAACTGAAGCTGAATTCTTCTCCTTCGGTACAAACGACTTAACTCAGCTGACTTTCGGATTCTCTCGTGATGATGCTGGAAGCTTCTTGCCTGCATACTATTCCGCAAAAATCTATGAACAAGATCCATTTGCGAAATTAGACCAAGAAGGCGTTGGCGAACTCATTAAGATCGCTGCCCAACGTGGTCGTGCAACTCGTCCAAACTTACACTTAGGTGTTTGTGGTGAACATGGTGGTGACCCAGCTTCAATCGAATTTGTTGATGGCTTAGGTTTAGACTATGTATCTTGCTCTCCATACCGTGTACCAATCGCTCGTTTAGCTGCTGCTCAAGCTGCAATTAAACATAGAAAATAGTTTTCTACACGATAAATATCTAGAACAATCAATTAAGCGGTGAGAATACTCTTCATTCTCATCGCTTTTTTGAGTTTAGAATAAAGAAGAATGAAGGTCTGATTCAGATCAGAAAGGAGGTCTATTGTGTTAGAGGTCGTTTTTAGTCATAGCACATATGGCGCAATGCTTGCTGCAATTGAGCATCAACAACAAATAAGTGATAAACAAACGATCATTTATGGAGAAGCACTTAGCGATATGTGTGAAGCAGATTTGCCAAAAGATATCGAAATTTTTTTACACCAAGAACAAGAGCGTGAGCTGCAAGGCTGGCATAATGCGATCCCTTTCGAAAACAAAAAAGAGAATATTATTAATCTTCCACTCTCACTTTCGGTTGGACATATTTCGCAAAACGGAATTGGTCCACAACGAGAGGAAGCAATCTCTTTATTAATTGGAGTTTTTCCTGATCTTGCTGATGAAGTTGTCCAAGAAACGCTCATTACAGCACGTAAGAGTTTTGCATATCTGCAAAAACAAGTTCAAAATAATGAGCCGCTTCGCATATGGATTAGTCACGAACCGGATGTGCAATGCGGATTATATTGGCTGATGGAACAACTTAGACCATTTGGATTAGAAAAGTTGAACGTTTTTGTTGTAGAACTTCCAGAGTGGGAACAAAGAGAAGATGGTTGTATCGTTCAATATAGTGGATGGCCAGAAATTCCACCTTATCGTTTTGGTGAACTTGCATTATTAACAAAGAAATTGCCTGTTACTCTTCTTTATAGTTATGCAAATCGTTGGCAAGAACTTCAACAGGAAGATTCTATGCTTCGAGCAAAGATCAATGGTCAATTAGTCAGCGTTCCAGAATCTTTTTATGATCCTTTTATTTTTCGAGAGTTAGAAAAACAAGAAAATGAATTTAATGAGGCACGGTTAATCGGTCAAATTCTCGGTAAATATCAGCTAGGTATTAGCGATGCATGGATTGCACTACGTATTGAACAATTGATTCAAGAGGGAATACTAACCCCGATTACTATATGTAAACCAGATCGGCCAATATATCATCGTGTTTTGAAAAAAACAGGAAAATCTTAATGCAGATCAATTTTCAAAAGTCAATTGGGATCATAATCAAGAATTTAATATTTATAGGAGAAATTTCATGATAATTCAGACAGAAAGATTAATTTTAAGACCATGGACAATCGATGATGCAAAAAGTTTATATGAATAATCGAGTAGAGAGGAGACAGGTTAGTACTGTCCCTCCCTCTCACACCACCGCAC
>JAUMZN010000010.1 GCA_030528085.1 Erysipelotrichaceae bacterium
CACTTAAACAACACAAACAAGCATTTCACTTCGCTAACTTAATGACATTGCTAATCAAGCAAAGGTTTGACAAGTTAGAACTATCTCTAGCGCTCACGTCATTCGTACCTCGGACACCCTTTTCAGACTGAAAACCTCACTCCCGCTTGGTATTCTTTTTCACACCTTAGGTATACGCCTCTCGAATGTAAAAAGGTCTCTTACTTTCCAAGACATATTCAGTTATCATAAAGAAGAAACAGTGATCACTTGAAATACAACGATTAAATTTAGTCAAATTTAAAACCGATCTGATTTCAGTTCAAAGAACTGTGTCAGATCGGTTTTCTTTCGTAGTCAGACGTTTAACTATCTAATACTTTATGATTTTTTTCGTTTAAAAAGAACATGCGAATAAGAATATCCATTTTCTTCGATATGATCTAGGGATGTTGTTGTAAATTCATCTGGATTCCATTGCGGAAACCAAGTATCTGCTTCAAATTCACAATCGATCAAAGTCAAATACATGCCTGAACATGCATCTAACATTTGTTTGTAGATCGAGCCACCGCCAATCACAAAAACAGTTTCATCACACTCTTGATACACCTTCATGAACGCATCGATTGAAGAATAAACTTCTAAGTTTTCTCGAGGCTCCATTTGACTTGTTGTGATCACGATATGTTTTCGTCCTGTCAGCATCTTTGGCAAGCTTTCAAACGTTTTTCGTCCCATGACCATCGCATGGCCTTTTGTCGTGTCTCGAAAAAAGTTCAAGTCTTGTTTCAGCGCTCTTTTCCAAGGCATATCGCCTTGCAAGCCTAATTCGCGATTTTTCCCAATCGCTGCAATCATCATTAGTTTCATCATTGTGCAATTGGCATACTGATTTTACCCATATGCCTATACCCTTCTAAGCGAACATCTTTTAATTCTTTGGAGGAATCGAATTGATAGAAATCATCAATTTCTGGATTCAGCCACAATGTTGGTGCTTGGTAAGATCCATTTTCATGCCATCTTGTGAGCTGTTCTTGAATGCCCTCGATTTGATTGACATAAATATGTGCATCTTTAATCGACCAGTCTAAAGTCCCCACTTCTAAATGGCACACTTGGGCCAACATTTTCATCAATACCGCATATTGAGTCACATTAAATGGCAATCCAAGTGGCACATCACAAGATCTTTGGTGAACCCAAACGTTCAACTTGCCGTCGGTAATATCCCATTCACTGCTCCATACACAGCTTGGCAAAACCGCTGTTTCCATTTCAGCATCTTGCCATAAAGAAACGACACGACGGCGATCTTCAGGTGTTTCTTTTAAAGATTGGATCAAACGATCGATCAAGCCATATTTTTTGACGACATAGCCATAAGCTGTACCAATTGTATGGGCCATCGCTGGATCGAAATGACGCAATACTTTTCCTGTTTTAACGTCTTTCCAATCGCCATTTTCATCGATTTCCCATTCATCCCAAATGTGCACATTGCGCTCTTGTAGCCAGCGCACATCATTGCTTTGGGCTTGGTAAATCCACAACATTTCTAAAACCGCTTGGCGAATAAAGAGCTGCTTTGTTGTCAAAATTGGAAATTCTTCTCCAACATTGAGCTGAAAATGCGTGCTAGGAATTTTGATCGTATCAATTCCTGTTCGGTTATGAACTCGTGTACCTTCATTTAAAATCGTTTCGCATAACGAGCAATAAATATCATCCCATTTAGCCATAAATCTATCTTTCTACTTTATCTTGTTGATGAGGCAAAATCACCTCGTTGATGTAATGCGCAATCGCATCTTGATCATTTGTATATTCGCTGACAACATCGCAAATCGCTTTAACCCCTGGCAATGCATTGTTCATCGCAACACCAGTTCCCGCTGTCATCAACATTTCAACATCGTTATTTTCATCACCAAAGGCAACGACGTTTTGCAGGTTCAAACCAAAGTGATCGCAGACTTTATATAAGCCATAGCCTTTATTAATATCTGGATCGACAAATTCATAAAGAATATCACTCGTTGAAAAGCCCGTAACGCCAGGAATGCTGATTTGATCCCCAATTTCTTTAACGCGTGGTTGTTCTTCGGCAGTGGAGCGAATAACGAGTTTGTTGACGTTATGCGTTTCTAAGAATGATTCTAAATCGACAATAATTTCTTCTTCACCATACAATTTTGCATTGGCGATCGTTTCTGGTGTGGAGTATTGAACGTAACGTTTGTTTCCAACCATGACCTCGAAATGTAAAGTTGGCATTTCGTGATATGCTTCGATAATCTTCCAAATTGTATGGCCTGGAATAATGGAATATGTTTCTTTTTCTTTACGTCTTACGTCATAAAGAACGCCGCCATTCATACCGATTAAAAAGCTGATGGAGTCTTGAATACCCCAGCCTTCACAAAGAATTAGTCCACTTTCGACTGGACGGCCGGATACGATTCCAAATAAAATGCCGTGTTCTTTCAGTTCGCGAATCGCTTCTTTTGTTTTTTCGCTGACTTTCTTTTCGCTTGTTAATAAAGTTCCATCTAAATCAACGGCAACTAGCGTAGTGATTGGGCGTGCATGTTTTTCCATGTTTTATTCTCCTTATGTTTTATTCAAGCTATGTGCTTTGAAAAGTTTTAGTTTCTTTTAAAGTGCTGCTTTTGATTTTTGTATTAAAAACTGTTTAGTTTTTTCAAGTAATGCTGCCACTTCATTTCGCGTTTGATCATCTACAATGAGGTTTTGATCTAACAGATCGATGAGTGGTTTATTCCAATACCCAGCTTCTAAAATGAGTTGGGCCGATTTAGGAAAATTCAAATCAAAAACAAATCCTAAAAACGAAACCCACATATCGAGTGCTGTTTTACGATCTGATCGCAAAACGCTTTTTTCCTGCATAATCGACTCATAAACAATCGGGGTGATCGTCGCATTGTGAACGGCTTCTAGTGGCTGACCGCTCGTATCGATTGGATCTTGAGTTGCAGCAACCCGAAAAATATCGATTTTATCGGCATCGCGAACAATTTGATCCAATGTTTTCTGCCAGTCTTTATGTTCTGCTGGAATTGAAAGCATACTGTGTACGCGAACTGCTTCAATAATTTGCGCTTGCTGCTCAGAAGAAAAATCTTCTTCGAGAATTTTTTCTTCTTTTAAAATAGAAGCGCCTAGTGCTGCATGATCGACACTTTTTGCGTCAAAAAAAGTATGATAGCGCCGCACTTGTTCAAAGCGCCCGATGTCATGAAATAATGCCGCAGCATGAACAAGTAGTTGTTGCGTTGAATCTAACGCTAAACTCTGGGCGATTTGATCAGCTGCTTGCACAACATAACCAGTATGTTCGATTTTTAAAGCAATCTTAGGATCAGTAGGATCGTAAGGTTTGACATACTCATCAAAAAATCTTTCGTGTTTCGTTTGGATTGATTTGATCATGATATTCCTTCTTCGTTTTCTTCATCATTTTAACTTTTTTGCTTATTTTTGGGAAATTTATACTTTCGTTGTCCGTTGATTTTTCCACGAAAAAACTCATCATTGCAGGATGAATCCTCTTGCAGCGATGAGTTTAAGTGTTTCATTCAAAGGATTAGTGCCGCATTAGTCCCAACTTGGAACATCAAATGCGCTTCCCGATTCTAATTTTCGACTTTCGATCATCTGCATTAATCGATCTAATTCTTGTTCGAGGTGTTCGTCTTCGTCAAAATCTTCAATTTCTATTTCTTGATGGAGATTCACATACGTTTTTTTGTCTTTGTTGATGCGGGCTTTAAACATATCATTTGTGAGTTCTTCTAAAATTCCATCGCGATTAAATTCAAACACATATTGTTCTTTTGTTGCTTCATCTAAAGCAATCAAAGTTTGTGTTTGATTTTCATCTTCTGAAACCATCGTTCGTTTCGCTTTATTTTGATAGTCCAAAACCGAACGAATCGTTGCCGTCAGCTCGAATCCGTCTTCGGTTTCGATGCAGTCATACACATATAAAGAAGCATTTTGGATTGGATCGACACTGCGTAAATAACCGCCATTCATAAGGTTTTCTTGTAAGAACACTTGCGCATATGTGTCTTGCGAATACGTATCTTCGTTAATATCAGTAATCAATCCTTCATCAAAATGCGCTTGCTCATGATCGAGCAATGCTTTAACGGCTGTAGAACGACTAGAAGAAACTCTAGCGTATTTGCCATAAAGATTGAGTAAAGTCGATTGACTGTCATCGTCCATTTCCATGTTGCTCATCGCAAGAATATCGCCAGAACGAACGATCATCCCACTTTTGCGATCGATTTCTTCAATTAAATGATCAGGGGTATTGCTTGTGATGTCATCGCCTTTGTAGTCATACAATTGAATTTCACTATTGGTTTCTACTTTGCCATGATGGTAATCGACAGTTTGTTTTAAAAGTTTTGTCCATATTTCTTTTGCTTGCTGATCGTCGTGATTTGCCAACAAAAGTTGATTCAAAAGATCGTTTGAAATCGCGCTCGTTACTGTAGATTCAACTGGAGCTGTGCTTGAAGCAGCTGCAGTTGAGATTGAATTTTGGTTCGTATTTTGACTTTGGCAGCCAACGAAAACACTTGTTGCCATTAAGAGGGCAAGACTCTGTTTTGCATATAGTTTCATGATGGTCCTTCTTTCAAATCGCTGTTTTCTAGTGGTTCATTCTGTCATGAATATAAAATAGAGATGATAAAATTTACTGCTTCATGGCATGATTGAACGTCATTGCGATTGTTTTATGGGGATTGGGAAAGGATTTTTCTTATTCTACATCCATTATAATGCACAAGCATGCAGAATGACCAATTTTGACCATACACACTTTTTCCGCCTTCGATTTCATCCATCTGTAACTCATTTTTAATATTTTCTTTATCGTGAAATTTCCCATTAATTTTGAATTGTAGAGAAAAAGGCAAAGTGAAATCATGGATGGGATCACTTTGCCTAAGCAGCTATTTAGATTTTGAATTCGATTTGTCAGATTTTTTTGGTTTTTCTTCAGCAAATAGACTTGCTTGATCTCGGTCTGCTTTCTTGATCAATTCTTGGTCTGTTTTTACATCTGACTTCTTCTTAGATTTTTGTTCGACCTTTTGGGATTCTCTTACCGGCGTTGTTCCATTGTAGTGTTCTTGCATCCAAATATAAGTTTGATTGGATACTGTTTGCATAATGCGCAAGCAGTTATTGTAGTCGACTAAATCTGTCGCCATCAAACTAAGAATATAAACGCCATCATCTAACCACACAATTACTGAGTCATTAGACGTGTTCGATAACCAACCTGCTTTATTTCCCGTTTTCACTGATGCTGGAATTCCGGCTAATAAACGTCCCGGCACGCGCTGTTGGCAGATGAGATTTTCCATCGCTTGCGAATGTCTAAGTTTGTCTAAATAAATATCTTGAAGAATCTTGGACGAATCATGAACGCTCGTAAAGTTTCCATAAGCGCGGTTTTCCATTCGCGTTTGATTGTAGCCATGCTGCTTGCACCAATTCGTTAACTCAACTACACCTTGCGCATAGCTGCCACCGCCTAAAACGGAAGTTAAATACTTCCAGCCTTCGTTATCGCTGACGGTAATCATCGCATAAAGCGCATTATCGATTGCAGATTTGCCGAAACGGGCAATATACGTTTCATAGTTTTCGTAAATCGCGCCCATCACAAATAGTTTCATCGTGCTCGCAGATTGTTGAACGCCATTTTGCCACATATATTGTTCACCTGCATCGGGTAATCGCAAGGCAAGTGAATATGTTTCACCAGGGCGTTTATTTTGTTCGATGTATTGCGTTAAGCGATTCATCAGTTTTTGCGTATCGTTGATCAATTTGCCGCTTTGTCCATCAAATTCTAAGCGGCGTCCTTTGTATTCTTTCGAACCCGTAAAGCGAACACCATTTTGATCATAGTAATAAGCACTGCGATCCGCACCATAGCGGATAATTTGATCGCGAATCATATGGCCATCGCCAAGATCAAAGTAATGAATTTGATTGTTGACTGCTTGTTCACCTACAGCCATTTTGCCATCGCTTAAATATAGACGATAACAAGGTTCAGTAATCAATTCGCCGGTTTGTGTTTGTGAAAGGACATCAATGTATCCTGAACTCATCTTGCCCTCGTTTTCTGGGTCAAAATAAGCCGCTAATGTGCGCATTTTTAATGTGCCGACAATTGGATTCGCTTTGCAGTCATACGCCTGCAAAACATTTTGATTGTTTTGTTGAAGGGCAACAACACTTGCATAAGGGACGACTTTAAATCCGATTCCTAAATCAATCCAGCCAAGATTTAACAACGTTTGTCTTTCCTGAAGATCAGGCGTTAATGCGATTCTTTTATCGTTTGGGTTTTGGATTTGATAAACATCTTGGCCATCGATGGAGCTTGCATAAAGGACGGTATTATCTTGGCTCCAGCCATTGGCTTTAAATTGTTCCATTTCTTCTTGTTTGGATGTATAGCGATGATGACCTGTTGATTTTTGATAGAAGCGGTAAACAGGAACACCATTTTTGAGTGATGAGCCAAAAATAATTCCTTCATTGCGCCATCCCATTTTCTCTAAATCATGCACTTCATGCGTGTCTGTGGACAGTAAATGTTCACCGGTATTTGGGTTATAAATGGAATGAACAGGCTGTGTTTCCAGATAAGGCTGAATTGGAAACAAGTTATCTTTTAATGTTTGACGCTGTTGGCGATCCAAATTTTCTAATTGTGCAACAACTGGGTATTGTTTTAATTGTCTAGAGAGCGTTGATCTCGTTTCAAGTTCTTGAATTCCTTTTAAAACAAGTTCAATGTCTTTTGCCCCTAATGTTTTTGCTGGCGCATTGACATTGATTTTCGGTACATATTGTTGAATTTGCGCATCTTGTAAATATACCGTCTGCATGGCAGAAGATTCATTGATCGCAAAAGTCCACTCTTCTGATTCTTTGATTTCTTCTGCTTCTTCACTGACTAATGTTTGGTCTGATTGTTCAACAAATTGTTCTTCACTTGTTTCATCGCTAAAGGCTTCGTCTTTGGCATAAAGCATTTGCGAAGTGACTAAACAGAGTGGAAGCACGGTAAACGCGATTTTTTTCATCCAAGATCGATGACGGGATGAATTATGGGGGATTTGTTTTTTTGACATGATTTCTTCCTTCTTTCTCATTCATCAAATTCAACTCATATACCGTTTGTTTTTTTTCATTATATCAATCGATTCATGCCTTGACATGATCTGTATTGCGTTTTAACCAAAAAGAAAACGACAAGACTCATTGTTTTGCATCTTGTCGTACTTCATCATGATGTTCTAATCTCTTGTTCATTTCAAAAAGCGTATTGAATTCAATTCTTATTCTTGATCAATGCGTTCAATTTTAAAAATATTCAGCGTATCCACATCGGGACAAGAAAATACAGCTGTCCCTTTTGGCTGACCAGGGATTTCGCCGCCATATCTTAAAATGTCGATATAAGGAAAGGCAACATGCATTGCCATTGGACAAAGTTTTCCTCTTTCTGTATCGAAATCAAAACAATCGCCAATTTGATGACCGCGATGACAACCGCAAGTTCCTTTTTGATCGATTAGCGTAATGCGGATTTTTGGTTTGTTCATCCTTCTAAATCCTCTAAATACATTTCCAAAGGAATGCCTTTATATTTATCTACATTATTCACATTGACTTCAATCATCTTTTTGACCACATTCATCGCTTTTTGCGCAGACTCTTTGACTGGCAATCCTTCTAAAATATTGCCCGTAAAGACGGCTGAGAAAATATCTCCAGTTCCAGGGAATCGGACTGGAATTTCGTCAAAGTTAATCGTGAAATAGGCATCTTGTTGGTGATCATAGCCAACAACTGCTCTTTGTTTTGAATCTTTTAAAATTGCACTCGTAATGACAACTGATTTTGCGCCTTCATTTCGCAAAGTATCGATCATTTTTCGATATTCTGCTTCTGTTTGGCCATCTTGTTGATAAGGCATTTTGGCAAGATAGGCAGCTTCGGTATAGTTTGGCACGATATAATCTGCAACGGAAATCAATTCGCGCATTAAATCAATTGTTTTTTCTTCCACGCCGTTATACAGCACACCATCATCGCCCATGATCGGATCACAGAACACGATCGTCCCTTTTTGGGCTTTCTTTTTACAATAATCTGCGATCAATTTTGTTTGTTCTTGGGAAACAATAAAGCCAGTGGAGATGGCATCAAATTCAAATTGAAGTTCATCCCAGACTTTAATTGTATTTTTCATATAATCCGTTGTTTCTAAAATATCGAATTTTCCATAATCCAATGTATTGGAAACAAGTGCTGTCGGTAAATTGAAAATTTCATATTTCATGTGGGACAACACTGGAATCATTGCTGCTAGCGCAACTTTTCCATATCCCGCCATATCGTTAATCAAAAGAATTTTCTTGCTCATGGAATCACCTTTCCTTTTGGGATTTAAATCATTACCGCTCAATGGTTAATAGAATAGCGGTTTTTCCCTTCTGTTTAAAGGAATTCTTTATGAAAGCAATCTCATGCTTTGAAGAATAGACATATTTAGATGTGCTTTGAGCAATTCTTTGCGCAGTTGAAAAAAAGCTTGCAGGATCAAAGTCTTGCAAGCTTTAAAGTTTTATTTCATTGCGCGTAAGAACGCTTCGTTGAATTTTAATGCGCTATATACGTCTGCTTTAGAAGATAATTCAAATGGCGCATGCATATTCATTAATGCGACACCACAGTCGATAACTTGCATACCGTATTTAGCCAAGATATAAGCGATTGTTCCACCGCCGCCTTGGTTAACTTTGCCAAGTTCACCTGTTTGCCAGATGACGTTAGCATCGTTTGCCATGATGCGCAGTTTTGAGATGTATTCTGCATTGGCATCGTTGGATCCAGATTTACCGCGGCTGCCGACATATTTAGAAAGGCAAACCCCGTAGCCAAATTCTGCCGCATTGTTGTTTGGAGAACTTGCTTCTGCATAGTTTGGATCGTGTGCTGCGGAAACGTCGCAAGATAACATATAAGAGTTCTGTAAAGCACGACGAACGTTCAATTCGTTATATTGACCTAATAAGTTCATCAGTTCAGCAACGACGTTTTCAAAGAAGTAAGACTGCATACCTGTTGCACCGATTGAACCAACTTCTTCTTTATCGACTAATAAGCAAGCACTGGTTCTTTCCACTTCTTCTTGAGCAGTGTTGAGCATTGCTAATAAAGAAGTGTAAGCGCAAATGCGGTCATCTTGGCCATAGCCTAAAATCATAGAATGGTCAAAGCCGCAAGTTCTTGCTTTGCCGCTTGGAACGAGTTCAAGTTCTGCACTGATGAAGTCATCTTCTTCAATGTCATAGCGAGATTTTAATAAACTTAAAATATTTGCTTTAACTGGATCTTTCTTTTCATCTTTTTGTGGAATTGAGCCGAATGTAACATCGAGGGATTCACCTTCGATCACTTCATTTGCTTTTCTAGTCATGCGTTCACCGGAAAGGTGGATTAAAAGATCAGTGATTACAAATACTTCATCATCTTCTTGATCCCCAATTGCGATTTCAACTTGACGACCATCTTTTAAGTACACAACACCGAATAAAGACAGAGGAATTGTTACCCATTGGTAAGCTTTAATTCCACCATAGTAATGAGTATCTAAAAGGCAGATTCCATCTTTTTCATAAATTGGATGTTGTTTTAAATCGAGACGAGGTGAGTCGATGTGAGCACCTAAAATGTTTAAACCTTCAGCAAGTGGTTTTGTGCCGACATGGAATAAAGCTAATGCTTTTTCGTTCATGTTGTAATACACTTTAGCGCCTGCATTTAATGGTTTGTTTTCTTTGATATATGTGTTGATATCTTCATATCCATATTGTTTTGCTAAAGAGATCGATTCTTTTACTGCTAAACGTTCTGTTTTACATTTAGATAGATAATCCATGTATCCATCTGCAGTTGTCATGATGTCTTGTTTTTGTTGATCTGTGCTTTCAAGCCAGATGTTCTTTTTTTCACTCATAGTTTTCCCTCCATTTTTTTGACTAATTTTTCGGATAATTCCAGTTTTGTTGGATCCGAATTTTCAATAGAAAGATTTCCTTCTTGATCTTGATTCAACAAGTTTTTTTGATCCAATAAAAAGCGAACGCGATTGACTGTGCCTTCATTGCCATCAATAATTTTCACATTTTGATCAACAAGTTTTAATAGGCGCTCTTTATAAAATAAAAAGTGCGTACAGCCTAAAACAATAAATTCCGCGTCTTTACATTGATCTAAATATTCTTGTAAAACACGATCCACAAGTTCAACTTGATCCAGTGCATCTTGTTCAACTAATTCGACAAGTTTAGGACAAGCAACGCGAATAATTGTATGGTCTTGTTCATAACGCTCCATAAGATGTTTAAATTTCTCTTCTTTTAACGTTAAGTCCGTTGCCCATACTGCAATTGTAGCTGGAGTCTTCATCGTAGCAGCTGGCTTTAATGCCGGTTCCATTCCGATGATATCTAACTCTGGATACTGTTTTCGCAAATCATTGGCTGCGACACTTGTTGCCGTGTTGCAGGCGATGACGATTGCTTTGACAGATTTTTGTTTTAAATGTTCGACAATCTCAAAGCAATAATCTCTTACTTCTTGTTTTGGTTTTGTTCCATAAGGATTACGCGCCGAATCGCCAAAATAAACAATGTTTTCATGCGGAAGCATTTGTCTTAATGTTGCGACCACACTTAATCCGCCTAAACCTGAATCAAATACTCCAATTGGATCGTTCGCTTTCATGTGTATCACCTTTGTTCAATATACAACAACTTTTACAATTTCGTTTGATTTTGATTTGGATTGTTTTAAAAAAGAGGTTTATGCCATATTGGCGTACAGAAAAAAGACAGGTCGAATGTTTTTCGGCCTGCCTTCCTTTTGCCAAAAAGCTTACCCATGACACGTTTTTATTTTTAGCTTTTTGACTTTTTCCCTCAAATCACTTTGAGATTTTTGATCTCATTTTTGGGACAGTATTTCCGTTATTTCACAGATCGCTTTGCATTAGAAAATGCAGGTGGGATCAAACTTCATTTGGAAAATCAATGATTGTCCTTATCGACTGTCTGAGTCTTTGAGGTTTTGTTTTGTTGTAGAAATAATATAGCACCATTTTTTAAAACATAAATCTTTCAACAAGAAGATGGCTTCGTTGGTCTTTAAAACGGTTAACTTGGTCAATACCACCATGTCGAATTCATTTTTCCTGCTCATTTAAAGGCAATTTTTCATTCTTTGCCGCCAAAACAAAAAGTGGAGCCAAAGAATGGAACTCCACTTTCATTGATTCAAATAGATGCTGGGTATGACAATTGCCTATTCGTTATCACTAGAGCGAAAAGTCAGGTTCATATAGTGCTTATACAGTGCTGCAAAGCGGCTTGAATAACTTGGTTTCCAAGGTTTTCTTTTTCCACAAAAATGCAGGAAAACCGTATTTTGCATCAGCCAATCCATATCGCATTGACCATTGCTTCGCAAACGATAGGCGGAAAAATAACGCGGATCAAAGTTCCAAATCGTATCATCGATTTGCAGAGTGTCATCTCCATATAAAGCATTGAATACATCTTGATCAGGTAATAACAATTCTGCTGCATGCTCAGCGACATAATCGAAAATATCTTGTGCACAAACGAGTTCTCGCGCTTTGCGCAAATCCATCAAGATCACACCCGAATTGTAATAATCGTGTTCTTGTCCTAATCGCACTCGGTTGACATCACTCATTAAATCAAAGACACCAGAATGGGATGCCGCCGCAAACGCATGATCTTGTAAATCGATATCCCATAATGGACGTACGGAATTGATCACCAAAATATCGGGATCGATGTATAACACCTTGTCCATTGATTCCGGCAAAAGCAAAGGTGCCAACAGGCGATAATACATTTCTTGTGGATATTGTTTAGAGATCGGCGCATGTTCAAAGATGGCACGATCGACTTTAATTGGTGTTAAAGTCACTCTTTGTTCGCTGCAAAATTCATGTAATGCCTGCAATTTTTCAATCGGAATTTCACTATGGAGTAGCCAAACGTGAAACGTCTCATTGGCATTAGTGGTGACGAGCGATTTAATCATCACTTCAAACGGTCGAATATAATTTTGATCGAACGTAACGAGAAGATTAATTTTATCTTTTTGCATCTCATTTATTCGCTTTCTTGCGCACTTAAAGTGCCTTTAATCGCTAGCTTGCGATTAGTATCTTCGCGTATAAGTACATATAACGTTGCGGTCAGCGGAATCGCAAAAATAATACCGACAACGCCAAATAATTTACCACCAATCAGTGCGGCGATTAATGTCCAGATTGGCATTAAGCCAACTGAGTTACCTACGACATGTGGATAAATAAACTGATTTTCCACAAATTGCACAACCATATAGACCACTAAGCACAATACTGCTTTAGATGGATCAACTAATAACGATAAAAACACACCGATTGCACAAGAGGCAAAAGCACCAACATAAGGGATGAAGGCAAATAAGCTTGTTAAAAAGCCAATCAATCCTGCATAAGGGATTTGGAATATGCTGAAGGAAACAAAAATCAACACTCCAAGAATGATCGCTTCAACGCATTGTCCGGAAAGGAATTTTGCGAACGTATCACGAACTAAAATTGCGACTTCACAAATGCGGCGTGCTGTTTCCTCTTTTAAATTGGCATAAACCACTTTTTTGCTTTGGCGGGAGAGGATCTTTTTGCTTGATAAAACATAGATCGCAATGATCATGCCAAACACACCACTCATGATTAAAGAGATGGTCGAGGATGCGGCAGAAAATGCAGAACCTAAAATGTGTTTAGCATTGCCCGCTAATGATTCAAAATCTATGCCATTAACCCAATCTGTAATCATCGAAGTATCAATTTCATGACTGCTTAAAATTGCCAGCCATTCTGGCCATCTTTCCCGAATCAATGGCGAAATACTTTTCACAGACGTGATCAATGCTGGAATTAACATCGTCCAAGCAATTGTAATCACCAGGATAATGCAAATCAGCGTCAACAATAAGCTTGCTTTTTGTAGCAATTGATCACTGATTTCTTTATTCATCTTTACTGCGAGATTTTTTAATAATCGCTCAAAGCCCCGCATTGGAACATTGAGCACAAACGCAAACAATAGCCCAATGACCACGGGAAACACTAAACTCAGCACACTTTGTAAAAACTGCAAAACCATTGGCAAGTTCATCACTGCCGCAAATAGCAGTACACCAAATGTGATGAGAAATAGTGGGGATTTTGTATTGAATTTCATGTTTACCTCCCTGACTATTGAACTGGATCGATTGAAAACTAACCTTGAAGATTGTTATTGATCTTGATCTTCTTCGAGTTCTTTGATGAATGCTTCAAATTTTTCCTGTTGTTGAAAATCGATCGCTTCATCTTCTTGTGAATCTGATTTGGGTTCAATTTCTTGTCTTGCCTTTGCGATCGCTTCTTTTTCCATGCGCTCAAGTTCTGTGATCGATGATTTCAAAGAAGCTTTGCGTAAAACATCCGTTTCACTTTCATACTCTTGCATTTGCGAAAGTCGGCGTTGATGTAAATCGCGAATCGCTTGCATAGATGCATCAACATCAAATAGAGGCAAAGCAGGAATTTCTTCCGTATTTTCTGACTGTTCGATCGTCTGTTTTTCTAAAACATCTTCATGTGTAGACTCATTGTCTTTTGAATCCAAAACAGAAGACTCTTCTAATTGGCTATGTGAGTTTTCGTTTGGCAAGTCGCTTTCTAAAAGATGCGCATTAGACATTTCCACTGGTGGAGTCGGTGGTAAATCCGGCATTTGTTCTGGACGATTTGCAAGTTCTTTTTCTCTTGCTTCTTTTGCCAATTTAGCCATCGCTGGTGCTTCAAAAATCATGATCGCTTTAAATAAATCGCCATCAGTTTGGACTTCGAAAGATCCTTGCTGAATTTCAGTAAAGCTTTTAACGATCGCAAGTCCAAGGCCGCTTCCTGCTTCATGTCTAGAAGCATCCCCACGCGTAAATCGTTCAACGATCGATTCTGGCGTAAAGTTCATCTGCGTACTGGAGATGTTTTTAAAGATGATATGGCAGAAGCCTTCTTGTTCGTATAAATCGACAAATACGCGCGTGTTTTTCATGGCGTACTTGTAAATATTAGACAACAAGTTTTCGATAATCCGCACGGTTTTGCCCGGATCCAAATGAACGATCGCATTTGGTTGCAAGTTCATGACAAGCGTTAATTGTTTTTCTTCAAATTGATCGGTCCATTCTGCGGCGACTTGCATAATCAATTCGCTTAAATCTAAATCAATTTGTTCAAGGACAATATCACCACTAGTCGCTCTCGCCACATCGAATAAGTCAGAGATTAAATCCGTTAATCGTTCTGAATATCCTGTTAAACGTTTGGAATATTCATGAATGTCATCCATGTTATCGGATAAAGTAATCAGTTCCGCATAGCTTTGAATGCCGGCTACTGGTGTTTTTAAATCGTGTGAGACGTTCGAAATTAATTGTGTTTTCGAAATCTGCGATGCCAAACCTTCTCTGACTGCCTCTTGGCAGCTGTTCGATGTTTCGACTAACAAGTTATACAGCGGCTGATATAATCCGATGTCTTGTTGTTCTAAATCAGTGAAATGGCCATTCGCAAGTTTTTGGCTAGCTTGATACACTTTTTGATAACTTTGATCAAGACGGCTGTACATGCCCCATAAAAATCCGCAACAAAGCAATACCGCAAGAACAAAGCCGATAATCAATCCGACTGAATCAAAGACCATGCCAAAACCGGCGATAATCGCACAAGCGATAACCATTAAAATGCTGCCCAAAACAAAAATTTGGAAAATCGCATTATTGTTAGTTGAAGAACTCATAACTTCAACGAGATTAATTTGGCTATTGCGCAAAATATTTGCGACTAACGTATCTTGCTGCAAATAACGCAAAATGCCTTGCGAGAAAATGGACTTGATATATAGCAACAACAATGCGATCAGTTGAAATAAAATCATCCAACCGATAACCACTGTTGTAAACGCCGTGAAGTTGGCCTGATTGGCGGTTAATCCAAAGCTTTCCAACAATTGATTAAGAGTACCGCTCGCTTTAAATACGGCAATCGCATATAAGAAAGAAGCCACCGCATAAATTGAGATTCCCATCGTCAGCCAGGCGAATAATGCCTTCATATTGCGCAACTGGGTCAGCATGAATGTATCTTTTTCATATTTCCAATGCGTGAGAATGATCACAGCGGCGAGAACTCCCGTTCCCGCAAACAGCGCGAAAAAGAAGTTTCTCGCATCCATGTTTTCGCAAGTTCGTGCGATAATTCCCGCATTCGGTTTAATCGTAGATGGAATATAGTAGCGAATCGAAAAATCGTTAGGCAGATTTAACGAATACGTATATTCTGATCCTTTTTGCGAACCTAAACGTTTCGTTGGAACAATTGATGGCGGGACTAAAATCGTCTTTTTGGCATCAAACGTTTGGGTTGGATAATTCAATCCCGAATAAGAAATTTTATCTCCGCTTTTGCGAATCGTATAATCGAGCGCACCTGTTTCTAAGTTATAAGAATCTTTCCAGTTATGGGTATATTCATGATCAATGCCATCAATGCGCATATGAATAATCCACGCTAAGTTGCTGTCTTTGGACAGTTGATCATTGCTTAAACGGATCGACGAAGTCAGCGTCTCCGCAATGTAATCTTGAACTTCTTGAGGCGCATCTTCTTCTACTTTTAACCATTGTGCTTGTGAATCTAAACTTCGTAATCTCGAAATCGTATTTTGTTCTAAATATTCTTGCAGCGAATTAACTAAATAGATGCGCTGCGAATTTTGCGAGATGAAGATTCGTCCGGTAATTTGACTGGCTAAAACCGAAATCACGATCATCAGCACAGTGATTAACGAAGTAAACCAAAAGCTTTTTTTCTTTTCCATTAGTCGCGGCGCAGTTTATAACCCAAGCCCCAGACAACTTGTAAATAAACCGGTTTTTTTGGATTTTCTTCGATTTTTTCCCTTAACTTACGAATATGAACGGTAATCGTTTCTGTTGAAAGGGCATCTTCTTTCCAAATCGCTTCATAAATTTCCGCAGCTGAAAATACTCGTCCAGGATTGCGCATTAAAAGTTCAAGAATTAAGAATTCTTTTGGCGTTAAATGAACTTCTTTGCCATCGACGCGAACTTCTTTCGTCATCGTATTGAGCTCTAGGCCGCGATTGACTAACAGTTCTGCTTTTTTATCATCGACCCCGGTTGTTTTCATTTCCAAGAAACGATCATAACGGCGCAAAGCGGCATTGACGCGCGCTAATAATTCCATTGACGAGAATGGTTTCGTTAAATAGTCATCTGCTCCCATCGTTAAGCCGTTAATTTTATCGACTTCTTCTGAGCGGGCAGAAAGAATGATGATTGGAAAATCGTATTTTTTGCGAACTTCTTGAATCATCGTCAATCCATCCATGACTGGCATCATTAAATCGACAATCGCAAGGTGTACTTGATCTCCTGCTTTATCCAATTGTTGCAATCCTTCCATTCCGTTTTCCGCTAACAAAGTATTGTATTGCTGGCTTTTTAAGTAAATATTAATTGCTTCGCGAAGGCCTTGATCGTCTTCGACAACAAGAATTAGGTGTTCCATATTTCTTCCCTTTCTATTGAACGAATTGTGTCATTCGATATTTAATCAATGAGTTAGTTTGTTTTCTAAAACCGCTTTTATTCTAACATGACCAAACAAAGATTTGGTCGCAAGCCAAATGACTCACAAAGACGTAAGATTGATATTATTGTGCAAATACCATGTCAAATCGTCCTAAAGTACATTTGTATTGCGATTGACTTGGCATTTTTCTAACTTGTTATATTCAGCGCAAACACTTTGAACAATCAAGTTTGTCGTCAGACGATTTCTTGCGGCAATTCGCTCTTGGAAGTTGTAATGCGACTTGAGACTTCTAATATGGTGTTTTGAAAAATCTGTTCGCTTTACTTGCAGGCTCATGTTCACAAAGATCAAAAGTCCCGCAAATAAGCCAATATAAAAAACAGTTTTAGGCTGGTTAATCAAAAATAAAATGAAAATCAGCGAGACAAAAGAGCGTAAAGCATTGATTTTGACTGATGATTGCGTCAAGAAAAGAATTAAGGCACACGCAAGACTGCTTGTTGCGATCACATAAATAGCTGGGACTAAATCAAAATGAGTCAAAAAGTAGCGGGAAAGAAATAAAGATGTACTATACATCAAATCGATGATCAGCGCTTCTTTTGCAGATGTCGCAAATAATACAAATAAAGAGCTGCAATAAATCGCAAAGCAGCCAATCAAAAACCAATGTTGAATAAATTCTAAAAAGTAAGCTGTACTGATTCCAAATAAGATCGTACCGATACTGATCAATAAATAACGTTTCATACAATCGAAAACTCCTTGACTCTAAATTTAAAGAACATTCGTTAAATCTTACGAGCTAAAATCGAAACAATTTCCTAATCTTTCTTTGCAAATTGCTGAACTAAAAAAGCACACCTCTAAAAATCAGAGGTGTGCGAAATGGAAAATTGACTTATTTTACTGCGTACCAAGCGATTCCTTCAGCTTGCCAGCCAAGGCTTACTAAAGTGTTGTTTTCTTCAGTGCTTGTTGTGAAGTTATGCGCACCGGCAATCGCATTTGGATTATATTGACGATATAAAGGTTTTCCTGCTTTTTCATCATCTACGGAATACCAACCGATATTTTCGGATTTCCAACCAAATTCAACTAAAGCATCGTGTTCTTTTTTATCAGTTGTGTAATGGTGGTCACCTGCATTGGCATTATATAAACGATAAACTGGAGTTTTGCTGATCACTGGTGCAACCCAACCGATCATTTCATAAGTCCATCCAGCTGCTTCTAATGCATCTCTTTCTTTAGCTTCAGCTGTGTAGAAGTGTTCGCCAGAGTTTGGATTATACATACGGTACATCGCAACGTTATCTTCATTTGTTACTGTCAAATTCAACACATCGCTGACTTCATTCCAAGTTGGTTGTACAGAATATGTGCGATCTGTTTTTAAATTCCAATAAATGAATGAATTTGTTTTTGTTGTGAATTTAATTGTTGCTGCTGGAGTTGCATCTTCAGCAACTTTTACTTTGGATACTGTGAATTCAAGATCGATTGTTTCTGGAATTGAATCGATGAATTGTTCAACAGTTAATTTCTTTTCTTTAGCTGTTTCGAATAATTTTTCAAAATTCAACGCAAATACGAGTTGATCTGTTTCTGTTGTTTTACCTTCTTCAGATCCTTCGATTTTTGTTCCTTTTGGTACGAATTTAACAGTAGCTAAATCGTGTTTAAAGCTTTCGCATGCTTTATTTAATGCATCTGCATCAAGAGTGAAAGCAGAGTCTAAAACTAAATCCACTGTAACTGTGTTATCTTTAGCTTCAAATGTCACGTTATCCGTAACATTGCGTGATGCACTAACACCCGCTCTTTCTAATAATTCTGCTTTTGCATCTTTTAAATTCAGGCTTGCATTGACTGTTGCATCTACTGTTTTACCAGCTTTAGCTTCACCAAAATCTTTACCATCAACAGTTACTGCTGCTTTGATGGCTGGTGTTTTTTCAGTTTCTTCAGTTTCGCTAATTAATGCTGTTGGTTCTTGAGCAAAAATTGCTTGTGCGCCTGTTGCTTGGAATGCCATTACAGCACTCACTAAGACGCCAAAACCTTTTTTATAATTAAAGTTCATATGTCATCCTCTCTTTCATGTCATTTCTGACATGATTAATGTACAACGTTTTATTAAACGTTTATGAAATTATCTTCTTAAAAACGCTTGAATCTGTCTATTCTTTTGCTAGAAAAGATCGGCTATTTACTAGAATGCGCAATCAATTTTGAATCAAAGCGTGTCCGATTTGAGTGATTTAAGCCTAAGATTTCGCTAAAAAAAGAAGATCAAACCAGACTTAGTTTAGATCTTCTTGCATGAGTTTAATAGTTGGTAATCGGTTTTCGTTCAGCTTTTAAATTATGTTTTTTTCCTGAACGTTTTGCGAGTTCAGCTTCTACTTCTGCCATCGAAACATCTTTTTGCGCCATCAAAACAGTTAAATGATAAATCAAATCTGCCATTTCGTTGACTAAATCTTCTTTTGTTTGACTTAAAGAAGCAATGACGACTTCAGTGCATTCTTCACCGACTTTTTTTAAAATTTTATCTTCACCTTTCGCAAACAAATAAGCCGTATATGATCCTTCTTCAGGATTTTCTTTGCGGTCCATAATTGTTTGATACAAGACTTCAAATTCGTTTTGTTCCATCTCTTCTCTCCTTGCTTTTTAACTCGTTATTCTTCATCTAATAAGCGATAGAAGCAGCTGCGATTGCCGGTATGGCAAGCCGGTCCAACACTTTCTACTTGAACAAGCAATGTATCTTCATCGCAATCTTTATAAATCTTTTTGACGATTTGGAAGTTGCCCGACGTTTCACCTTTTGTCCAAAGTTCATTGCGGCTGCGCGACCAAAATGTCGCTTTTCCGGTTTGAAGTGTTTTTTCTAAAGCTTCTTCATTCATGTACGCCAACATCAAGACAGTTCCATCATGAACATCTTGAACGATCGCGGGAATGAGGCCGCCGCATTTTTTAAAATCGAGATCGATCATCGAACTTCGACTCCTCTCTGTTTAAGATGTTGTTTTACATCGTTGACTGTTAATTCGTTGTAGTGGAATAAAGATGCTGCAAGTGCTGCATCCGCTGCATCTTCTTCAAATACTTGGGCAAAGTGTTCTAATTTGCCGCATCCACCAGAAGCGATCACTGGTACATTCACGGCTTGTTTAATCGCCTTGCAAAGTTCTAAGTCAAAGCCTTGTTTAGTTCCATCAGCATCCATGCTCGTCAATAAAATTTCACCAGCACCTAATGCCGTTGCTTTTTTCGCCCATTCAATCGCATCGACACCTGTATCAATACGACCGCCGGCTTTAAAGCAATGCCAAGAACCATCGGGCATTTTTTTGGCATCGATTGCTAAAACGACGCATTGTGCCCCATACACTCTTGCTGCTTGTTCGATTAGTTCTGGATGATCTAACGCAGCGGAATTCAATGAAATTTTATCGGCACCGCTATTGAGCAAGTCGCGGATTTGTTCGATCGATGAAATTCCACCGCCCACTGTGAGCGGAATAAATACTTGTTCCGCTACGCGTTTGACGACATCCACCATCGTTTTGCGTCCTTCATAAGTGGCTGTGATATCTAAAAAAACGAGTTCATCAGCACGCTGGTCGTTATACTTTTTCGCCAATTCGACAGGGTCACCCACTTCTTTGATGCCGACAAAGTTAATCCCTTTAACAACTTTGCCATCTCGAACATCAAGACAAGGAATAATTCGTTTTGTAAGCATACTTACTCCCCTTTCTCTTTGGCTAATACCGATAAAGCAGATTTCAAATCAATGGCTCCTGAATAAATTGCTTTTCCAGTTATAGCTCCCGCTACATTGCCATCGTTTTGCAGTTTTTCTAAATCTTCTAAACTAGAAATCCCGCCGCTTGCGATAATGTCGCAAGTCGTCAGCTTAGCTAGTTTTTGATATAGTTCATGGCTTGGTCCACTCAGCATGCCATCACGACGAATATCAGTGACGATCAATGTTCGAATTCCCGCTTGTTCCATCGTTTTTACGGCATCTTCAATCATCACACCACCATCTTCTAACCATCCAGAAATTTTTACACGCATATCTTTACAATCTAATCCCACCGCAATGCGTCCGGGATAATCGTTTGAAAGGCGTTTGACTAAATCTAAATCTGCTAGTGCTGCTGTAGAAAGAATAATGCGCTCAATACCACCATCTAAATACGCTCGTGCTTGGCTTTCACTACGAATACCGCCGCCAACTTCAACCGGGATCGATAATGCATTGGCAGTTTGTAAAATAAGCTCATCGTTTACAGGGTGTCCGGCTTTAGCGCCATCTAAATCGACTAAGTGAACCCACTTTGCCCCATTTGCTTCAAACGATTTTGCGGTTTCTAAAACAGAAGCGGCAACTTGGCTTGCTTGGTTATAGTCGCCTTGTCGTAAGCGAACAGGCTTACCTTCTAAAATATCAATTGCTGGTAAGACGATCATACGCAAAACTCCTTTCCAAACCATTCCAAAATTCTAAGACCTGTTGGTCCTGATTTTTCTGGGTGAAACTGGCAGCCCATCACATTGTTATGAATTAATACTGCCGGAATAACATAAGGTCCATATTGGGCATACGCTTTTAAATCAGCTGGATCCCAATGCATCAAGGCATAAGAATGATCAAAATAAACATAAGGATCTGCTGCTAATTCATCAGCAAGGGCAAAATCATACGAGAAGTACAGTTTATTCCAGCCAATTTGTGGAACGGTCAATGTGACTTCTTTTCCTTTTTCATGAACGCGCAAAGACTCTAATGGACAAATATCGCCTTTCATAAAGTGCAGACCTTCATATTCGCCAAATTCAAAAGAGCGATCAAATAATGCCTGCATACCTAAACAAATCCCCAAAATCGGTTTATGACAAACTTCAACTTGGTTTTTGATCCAATCGTATAAACCACTTTCTCTTAACATGTGATCCATATCGCCAAATGCGCCAACGCCAGGCAAAATGAGGCGTTCGCATTGTTCTAATTGTTTGGGATCAGAAGAGATGATGGCGTCTAATTTTAAATATTGGCATGCCGAGTAAACGGAATGCAGATTGCCCATTCCATAATCGATAATTCCAATCATTCTAATACTCCTTTTGTCGAAGGCAAGCGATCGGATTCAATCGCAATCGCTTGTTTGATCGCGCGACCGAGTCCTTTAAAAATCGCTTCAATTTGGTGGTGATCATTTTTTCCATAAACATGGATATGCAAAGTGATGCCGGCATTAAACGCAAATGCGCGCAAAAATTCTTCGACCATTTCTGTAGAGAAAACACCGATCATCTCGCGATGGAATTCACATTCGAAAACAAGATATGGACGACCTGAAAAATCGAGATCCACTTGCGCTAATGCTTCATCCATCGGTAAGCGACAGTTTCCATAGCGGGCAATGCCGCGTTTGTCGCCTAATGCTTTTTTAAGCGCTTGGCCAAGAATAATCCCTGTATCTTCAACTAAATGGTGATCATCGACATCGATATCACCTTGCGCTACAAGATCGAGGGCGATATTGGAATGGAAACTGAATAGTTCCAACATATGATTGAAAAAGCCGACTGGAGTTGAAACATAACTTGTGGCTTGGTCTTCATCGAGTGAGAGTGAAAGATCGATTTGCGTTTCTTTCGTATTACGTTGCAGTTGTGCTTCTCTCATAAATATCTCCTTTCAAAATTCTCTTTGTTGATCCGAACTGATTGATCATGTATGTTGTGGATCAACTTTCTTGAATCAACTTTAAAACGAGATCGTTTTGTTCAGGTAAACCAATCGTAATACGAATGCGCTCATGACTTAGCCAAGTCCGTAATTGGATATTTTGTTGAACAAAACTTTGTTCTAATTGTTCATTGCGTTTTAAATCGAGATTGCCTTGTTCATCCACAAAGCTAATCGCATAGAAATTGGCATGCATTGGGCCAACTTTTAAATTTTTTACTTGTTCGAGCGTTTTGGCGATGCGTTTAGTTTCTTGTTGAATGCATGCGACGTATTCATCTTTAACTTCCGGATGGGCAAGACCTGCTTTAGCAGCAATTTGATCGAGCGTTGAAACAGAATAAACAACGCGCCATTTAGCCAGTTCGCTAGCGAGTTTTTCGTTCGTGACTAAAAAGCCACAGCGAATACCCGCCAGTCCCCAAGCTTTGGATAAAGTTCTCGTCACAATGACGTTTTGTAAAGATTGCACTTGATCCAACAAACTTTGATCGGAAAAATCCATATACGCTTCATCGACAGCTAAAACAATTGGGTCAAGTACTTTAGCCATCTGTAAAAGGGTTTGACGATCTACTTGATGCCCTGTTGGATTATTCGGATTGGAGAATAAAACTAATCCAGCTTGTTTTTCTTTCGCAAATTGAACAAACGCTTCAACATCAAATTCGCCTTGCCATTTTGTTTGATATGCATACACTCTGCTTTGCATCGCACTTGCATAGAAGTCATACATACCAAAATCCGGTTTAAGCGTGACTAATGGGCGATCTTGGCGACAAAGTGAGTTGATCATCATTTGTAAAGTTGCATCACTGCCATTCCCGACTAAAATTCCGTTGGCATCTAGATCGTATAATTTCGCAAATTGTTGAGCGAGCGCAGTGGCTTGATCATCTGGATAACGATTGAGATGACCGGCTTTTAAATCTTGAGCAATTTGATCCAAAACAACTTGTGCCGGTTCGTTGGAACATTCATTGGCATTTAGCAACATTCCTTGTTGGGCATGGGCTTGATAAAGAGCACTCATCGTTTTTCCCCTTTCGTATTTTATTGATATTGTTTTAAGCGAATCGCAACGGCATTAGCGTGCGCATCTAAATCTTCTTCTTGTGCCATTTTGACAATTTTCTTCCCATGTTTAATTAAAGCTTCTTTGGAATAATAGAGATAAGAAGATTTCTTCACGAAATCTTCTACGGAAAGTGGTGAAGAAAAGCGTGCCGTTTGCGAAGTCGGCAAGACGTGGTTTGTCCCGCCAAAATAGTCTCCAATACTTTCACAAGTCGTATACCCTAAGAAAATTGATCCGGCATTGCGGCAAAGGGTGCGGTATTGATTGGCGTCTTGGACTTGTAATTCCAAATGTTCAGGTGCAACTTCATTCGCAATCGCGATAGCATCTTCAATGGAATTGGCAAGAATGCTTGTTCCATAATTGGCTAAAGATTGTTCGATAATTTCTTTTTTCGGCAATGCATCCGTTTGTCTGCGCAATTCTTGATTGACGGCATCAATCATGTTTTGATCCGTTGAAATTAAAATTGAGCAAGCCATTGGATCGTGTTCTGCTTGGGATAATAAATCTGCAGCAACAAATGCCGGATTAGCATGTTCATCGGCGATGACGAGAATTTCACTTGGACCGGCAATCATATCGATATCGACTTTGCCATAGACTAATTTTTTCGCCGCGGCGACATACATGTTGCCAGGACCGACGATTTTATCGACTGGCTGAATTGATTCAGTACCATAGGCTAAAGCCGCAATCGCTTGTGCCCCACCAACGGTATAAATTTCACTCACTCCTGCTACTAGTGCTGCAGCTGCTAAGTTTGGGGCAAGTCCGCCATCTGCACTTGGTGGAGTGGTCATGACGATGCGTTTTACGCCCGCAATTTTGGCAGGAATTGCGTTCATCAATACAGAAGATGGATATAATGCTCTTCCTCCGGGAACATAAATGCCGACAGATTCTAAAGGGAAAATCATTTGACCTAAATAAACACCATCTTCACCTTCTAAGTGATATCCAGAACGTTTTTGTTCTTGGTGATAAAAGGTAATATTTTGTGCTGCTTCTTGCAGAGCCTGCACAAAAAATGGATCTGCTTTTTTAGCTTGTTGCTCAATGACTTCTTGAGGAACTTTGAAGCTTTCTAATTCGATGCCATCAAAGCGTTTTGTATATTCCTTGAGCGCTTGATCTTTATTTTGGCGAACATCATCCAAAATTTTACTTGTTGCGATCAGCGTTTCTGGGCGAATTTCGTACGCCCGCGATGCTAAATAGTTCGCCAATTCTGTTTTATTTTGTTGTAAGTAAGGTTTAAGCATGTTCATCCACCGCCTTTTTTAAATCTGCAAGAACTGCTGTAATTTCATCTTTTTTCAATTTCCAACTTGCTTTGTTGACAATGACCCGTGCTGAAATTTGCGCACATACATCTAATACAACTAAGCCATTGGCTTTAAGTGTGCTGCCTGTTTCCATAATGTCGACAATTCCATCGACTAAACCAATCAAAGGAGAGAGTTCAACAGATCCATCGATTTTAATGATTTCTACATCCATATTTTTGGATAGAAAATAACGACGAGCGACATGCGGATATTTGGTACCAATACGAATTCGGCCTTTTTTCTCAAATAAATTTGTTTGTGGCAAGGAAGCAACGATAAAGCAACATTTTCCCGTTTGAAGATCTAACATTTCAAAGTAATCTTCGCCCTCATTTTCCATTAATGTGTCTTTACCCACGACACCAAGATCAGCAACACCGTGTTCAACATAAGTGATGCAGTCATTGGATTTTACTAATACATAATCAATATCTTTCTTTGTGTCAGGTAAAACTAAAGCGCGGCCTTTATTGCGGACTTTTTCAGTTCCATAACCTGCTTGTTCCAACATCGTGAGCGTTTTGTCTTCTAAACGACCTTTCGTTAAAGCAATACGTAAACTCATGGCCGCACCTCTCTTTCCACAACAATCTCTGTTTGTTGATCATCCAATAATAAAGCTACCGGTCCTTCTAGACGTTTTTGTTTAGCCAATGCGTATGCCTCTTTAGCACTAGAGGAAGGATAGCGAATAATGAGGATTTCTCGATCTTCTAACGTATCTAATAATTCAACTAATGGATCGATTTTAAATGCGAAGCCGATCGCAGGTAATGGCCGGCCAAAACTAGCCATTAAATTGTCGTAACGGCCGCCGGATAAAATTGAACCACTCACACCTGGAACAAAGGCTTCAAAAATAATGCCTGTGTAATAGTTCAAATGCGGCAGTTTACCTAAATCGAATTGAATATATTCGCCATAGCCAAGTTCTTGTAAAAAGCGGCCGAGCGTTTCTAAATCTTGCAGCGTCTGAATCGTTTCTGCATCTTGAGCAAGTGCTTTGGCCTTTTCGAAAACTTCTAAACCTCCATCCAATAAAGGCAAGTTTATAAAGTATTGGCGCACAGCTTCATCTAAATCGAATTGGTCTAAAAACTCACCGAGTTCAACCATCGATTTACGATCCGTTAAATCTGCAAGTTTTGCGATATCTTCAGGGCGATCAAAACATTTCATCGCCGGTACTTGTAATAACCTGGCATCAGATAATTCAATTTTATAATTTTTAAGACCACTCGCCTTGAGCGCTTCAAGTGCACAAACAAGAATTTGCGCATCATCTTTAGAACCAATAAGTTCAACACCACAATCCAATGTTTGACTTTTGCGGCCTGTATAAGCTTTTCGCACTTTCCAAACATCGGACAAATACGATAAACGAAGCGGTACTTGCGCATTTTTTAAAGACGTCGCGGCAAGTCTTGCGATTGGAACTGTCATATCCATACGCATCGTGACGATATCTTGATTTTCATCAAATAACTTAATCATCTTGCGATCTTGTAAAGTCGCAAAAGCTTGGTTGTATGTTTGGTAGTATTCCAAAGCTGGCGTTTGTACTTCCTCAAATCCAAATTGATCAAAAACATGTTGGATTCGATCACAAAGCTCTCTTCGCTTTCTCACTTCTTTTGCGAGTTTATCTGAATTACCAAGTGGCGTTCTTAATTCCATATCTCATCTTCCTTTTCACACCATCTAAATTGCTTTAGATGGAAGATTCTCGATTCCTTATTGAACGCGTCATTTCGATGCGCTCTTTTCTTTAATAAAAAAAAAGCTTCCATCCCAAAGGACGAAAGTAAATTCCGTGTTCCCACCTTTATTCACTGCTTCCTCACGAAAGCAGCCTCTATGACTGTTTAACAGTACATCCGATAACGGGGACTCCGGGATTCCATTTCCTGAATCCGACTCCAGAATGTGTTTCAAAACGGTTCATGACTTCTTTACACCTACCAGAAGCTCTCTAAACAATTCCCGAATTTACTCTTTCCTTCATTGTCGCTGAATTTAAACTGATTTTAGAAAGATTGAAAACACATGTCAATTATTTTGTAACTATTTTCAATAAAACGTGTAAATTCGATTCATTCTTGTTTCATTTTCGCTTGAGTTTTTGGGTTTTGGCTTTATGTGTGCGCATTTTAAATTCTTTTTTGATGTTGCTGCTTAGCTAAACAAAAAAGGAGAGTTTCCTCTCCTCATCATTTTTCGATTCAATTTTCTTTATAGAACTTGCAGAAGCTCAAACGCATTCCAAATTCCCTGATTTTCGCAAAGCGTTGTTTTAAAATCCGAAACAGCTTGCACTTCTTCATTGGCGTGGCCCATACAAATCGCAAAGTCTGCTGCTTCCAACATTGGAATATCGTTTTCGGCATCTCCGATCGCGACGATGACGTATTGATCACGATCTAAATTCATCGCGGACAAAACTGTTTCCATCGCATTCGCTTTAGTATGCGCATCCCAAGTAAGCTCTCCGCGATATAAATCACTATCATCACCTTCAGGGTTAAAACGATGACGGTACTCTAAAATATCAAATCCTATTTCTGCGGCAGGTTCTCTGAGTGTTTTTTCAGTTTCCGAGTTAAAGCTGATTTTAAGAACGTAGGAATATAACTCTTCACTAAATTCTGACATCGGATGGCGATCGCCTTTGACTTCCCTGCCAGTTGACCGGAAATACTTCTCGTGAAGGTTAGCATATTGTTGTGTCTCATAAATTCCTTTTGCGGTTTCTAAGGCATAGCCAAAACCATTTTCCTCTAAATACTGGATCATTTTCTTCGTAAGCTCTGGTTTAACATAGAAAGAAACTAAATGTTGGTCTTTGGCGTATAAATCCATTCCTGCTGCTAAACAATAACCATCCAATTTTGCATCCCATAAAAACTGGGGAATGAAATGCGCTGGTCTTCCAGTATTCACGAAGATTAAATGTCCATTTTCACGTGCTTGATTGACCGCACGCCAAGCTGATTCGGGAACGACTTGGCGATCCCAAAATGTTCCATCTAAATCTAAAAAGATTGCTTTTTTCTTTGCGGATTGAATGATGTTTAAGTTTTGCGGTTTTAATACTTGTGTCTGATTCATCATTTTTTGTTCTCTTTTCCTATTCATTGATACGTATTGATTCATTTTGTTTTTGATTCATACACAAGATACATAAAACAAATTCAATTTTGGACACTCCTTTATTTTATTTCTGTAAAGCGCATACATAACCAAAAATAAAACTGCCGAATTTGGTCTCGGCAGTTTGTTTTTAAAAAATTGATTGTCCCATTTTTGAGCTAAGCACTTTCGTTATTGGACTTTGACTTTACATAAAGTGTTACGCCTTTTACATCCACCACTTCTATAACCATTCCTTCTGAAATTGTTTGTTGATCAACTGATCTAGCCGTCCACGTTAAACCATCGACTTGAACAGCTCCCTTTTCATAGACATTATCAATGGTCTCTGTCACGATTGCCTGCTTACCCATCATCGCTTGGATATTTGTTGCAGTCAGCTTGTTATTGAAGTGGCGCTGTACAATTGGTTTGGTAAAGATCAACAAAAGCGCAGTCACGACTAAAAAGATCGCAACTTGCCAGAAAATACTTACTCCAAATAGAGAGAAAACTAAAGCTACAAGTGCGCCTCCAGCAAACCATATTGTCGTTAAGTTTACCGTTGCTGCTTCGATCACAATAAAAGCAATCAACAAAATCAGCCATAGAAATATGAGTTTGTCCATTTGATCTTCTTCCTTTCCAAAAAATGCCATTACTTTAATGACTGTATTGAATCTAAGTTTTCGCGTTTGATCCATCAAAAATGATTGTTCAATATGCTCTAAAACTTATTTTTATTATACCGTATTCAGTTTCAATCCGTTTTATATCCGTATAAAAAAGCTCTAGCGATCCATTTGAGAACAGCTAGAGCGAATGATTTAACTATTTTGACCTTTTGCGATTTCAACCGCAGAAGTAATCAATCCCGCCATATCTTGCATATCCGATGGAATAATAATCTTCGTTGCTTTTCCATCGGCAACTTTTGTCATTGCCTCAAAGCTCTTGAGGGCAAGTACACTTTGGTCGGCGCCAGCTTCTTTTAAGAAGCGAATTCCTTGCGCATTCGCTTGTTGAACTTTAAGAATCGCTTCCGCTTGACCTTCTGCTTCGCGGATCATTTTTTCTTTCTGGGCTTCAGCTTTTAAAATTTCTGCTTGTTTTGCGGCTTCAGCATCCAAAATCATTGATTCTTTTTTACCTTCAGCAATCAAAATTGCGGATTTCTTTTCCCCTTCAGCAACCAGAATCGTTTCACGGCGTTCACGTTCCGCTTTCATCTGTTTTTCCATTGCTTCACGAATCGCAGCTGGTGGAATGATGTTTTTTAACTCAACACGAGTTACTTTTATACCCCACGGATCAGTTGCGATATCTAATGCTGAACGCATCCGAGTATTGATGACTTCGCGAGAAGTTAGTGTTTCATCAAGTTCCATGTCCCCGATAATATTACGCAATGTTGTCGCCGTCAGATTCTCAATAGCCATGATTGGGTTTTCGACACCATAGGCATAAAGTTTTGGGTCTGTAATTTGGAAGAAGACAACTGTATCAATTTGCATTGTTACGTTATCTTTCGTGATTACAGCTTGAGGCTCAAAGTCAGAGATTTGTTCTTTGAGCGTAACTTTTTTTGCGACTTTATCAATCAAAGGTACTTTGAGATGCAAGCCGACATCCCATGTTGCATAGTATCCGCCAAGTCTTTCTACGACATACGCTTTAGCTTGCGGCACAATGCGAATGTTATTGACGATCAATAAAATGATGATCAAAAACAAAACTGCGAAAATGATCAATTTGATAATTCCCTCCATACATTGATCCTCTTTCTAGACAAGATCTTGAACGTTTTTCTCACGTTTTTGCATATTGCGAATGTAATTAAGAGTTCCGCCTGCTTGCAGGGTTGGAATATCATGAGCGTCGAATTGACAATCCAATTCATATTCAAGATTTTTAGTCAAGTTCATTATTACATATGACTTTTGGGAATCCAATTGTCTTAAATTCTTGAATTCTAACTCATCCATTTCATCGATTGTGTCGTAATCTTCAGGATTTTTGAAGGTGAATGGCAAGATGCCAAAATTGATTAAGTTTGCTAAATGGATGCGCGCAAAAGATTTTGCGATGACTGCTTTAATACCTAAATACATTGGCGCAAGTGCAGCGTGTTCACGGCTGCTTCCTTGACCATAGTTTTCTTTGGCTACAATAATTCCACCGTTGTTGGCTTTACAGATTTGATCGAAGCCTTCTTTGTTGTTGCGGAAAACGAATGTAGATAGTTTTTCGATATTTGAACGATAAGGTAAAACTTCTGCACCCGCTGGCGCGATATGGTCTGTCGTAATGTTATCGCCAAGTTTGATCACGACTTTTTTCGTAAAGGAATCTGGCAATTCATCATTCAAAGGCAACGGTTTAATATTTGGTCCGCGCACGATTTCGACTTCTTCAGGGTGTTCAGATGGAGCAAGAATCATTGAATCATCTACATAATCGATCATTTCAAAATCGTGATCTTGATAATCCAATGTCGTTGGATCCGCAAACTCACCGGCAAGTGCACTAGCCGCTGCAACTTCAGGGCTGACTAAATAAACCCCTGCTGTATTCGTACCAGAACGGCCATAGAAGTTGCGGTTAAACGTTCTTAATGAAACACCGTTTGATTTTGGAGATTGCCCCATGCCAATGCATGGACCGCAAGTGCATTCCAAAATACGTGCTCCTGCTTTAACAAATGTCTGCAAAGCTCCGTTTTCCATCAATTTAATTAACACTTGACGGCTTCCTGGAGAAACGACAAGTGATACGTTTGGCGCAATTGTTTTTCCTTTTAGAATTGCGGCAACTTTCATCAAGTCTTCAAAACCAGAGTTTGTGCAAGAACCGATTGCGACTTGGTCCACTTTTTGGTGCAGCAATTCATCAATTGGACGAACTGCATCCGGTGAATTTGGACAAGCGACAGCCGGACGAAGTGTTGAAAGATCGATGACTTCTAAATCATCGTATGTACATCCAGGATCAGCAGAAAGTGCGATCCAATCTTGTTCGCGTTTTTGTTGTTTTAAAAATTCCAGCGTTCTTTCATCAGATGGGAAAATCGAAGTTGTTGCCCCGAGTTCTGCACCCATGTTGGTAATCGTTGCACGCTGATAGACGCTTAAGTGCTGGACACCAGAACCTGTATATTCAAATACTTTGCCCACGCCGCCTTTAACGGTGCGGCGTTTTAAGAGTTCTAAAATAATATCTTTTGCGGATACGCCATGATTGAGTTTTCCTTCAAGGCGGACTTCAACGACTTGTGGATAAGGGATTGTATAAGGAAGACCTGCCATAGCTTTAGCTACGTCAAGTCCGCCAGCACCCATCGCAATACAAGCCATTGCCCCTGCTGTTGGGGTATGGGAATCGGAACCAATCAAAGTCTTCCCTGGTTTCGCAAAGCGTTCGAGGTGGACTTGGTGACAAATTCCATTGCCCGCTCTGGAATATAACACGCCATGTTTAGCGGCTACGGATTGGAGATAAGCGTGGTCATCCGCATTCATAAATCCGGATTGAAGGGTATTGTGATCGACATAGGAGACAGATAGTTCTGTTTTTACTTGATCAACACCCATCGCTTCAAGTTGAATATAAGCCATCGTTCCGGTGGCATCTTGAGTCAATGTTTGATCAATTTTTACTTCTACTGGAGTTGCAGGAGTAGGATTTTGATCCCCAATATGTGCATTGAGGATTTTTTGCGTCAAGTTAAGTTGCATCTTATATTTCACTCCTTTTTTCAAATTCTGATTTTTATCATATCAAAATACTTTCAAAACTCATGCAAAATCTTTCAGAAAATGAAATATTTACAAATTCGTTTACATTTTCGAGCGATTTCTCTGTTATACTGTCAAACACGCAGAAAGGAATCCGTGATGATATGAGTAAGAATTTAAAAGAAGTCTATCTAGCCAACGAGTCCCATAACACAATTGATCCTGAATTATATACGCGCTACCACGTTAAACAAGGTTTGCGAAATGAAAATGGGACAGGAGTAAAAGTCGGTTTAACCCGTATTTGTGATGTTATCGGTTACGAGTTGGTCGACGACTATAAAAAGCCAATTGATGGTGAACTGATCTATCGAGGATACTCCGTCGCTGATTTAGTGAAACTTGAAAAAAGCATGCCGACAATTTGCGGCTATGAAATCACTGCGTTTTTACTCATCTTCGGGCAATTGCCAACACCCGAACAATTAAAAGAATTCCAGTATGTGATCAAACACCATTACTCCAACTCCTTAGTATTCTCCACATATCGCACTGCGAATTTATTGAATGCGATGCAAATTGAAGTCTTAAAGTTATTTGGCCAAGATCAAAATCCTGAAAACGACTCTTTAGAGGATCGAATGATGAAAGGATTAGTCATTCTTTCTTCTTTGCCTTTATTTGTCTTCTCCGTGCACCACAAACAAAAAATCACTACTTATCCCCTGCCGCAAGCCGGATTTGCGGAAAACGTATTATGGATGGCGCGCAATCATCAGCCTTATACAAAACAAGAAGCTCGTGTTTTAGATGTGTTGATGATGGTTCATGCAGATCATGGCGGTGGTAACAACTCCACATTTGCCAATGTCGTTATTTCATCGACAGGAACTGATATTTATTCTTGTATTTCCGCTGCCATCGGTTCTCTAAAAGGGCCAAAACACGGTGGGGCTGCTGGCAAAGTCGGTTCACAAACCGCAATGCTGCTCAAGACGATTTCAAATGATTCTACAGATGCACAAATCGAAGAACTATGCGAAAAAATATTAGATAAAAAAGCGGGTGATGGTTCTGGTTTAATTTATGGCATCGGTCATGCGATCTATACAAAAAGCGATCCACGTTGTCAGTTGATCAAAGAAGAAGTTCGCATACTCGCAAAAGAGAAACATCAAGAAAGCACCTTCCAATTAATGGAACGCTTCGAAAAAGCTGCGGTTGCGACGATGAAAAAACGCAAAGGCTCAACTGTTTGTGCAAATGTCGATTTCTATTCTGGTTTTGCGTATCACTTATTGGGCATTGACCAATCGTTGTATACACCATTATTTGCGATTAGCCGCTGCGCTGGCTGGATCGCTCACCATTTAGAAAACCGTCAAAACAATCGCAAACTGATTCGTCCCGCAAATATTTATATTGGTGATAAACTTCAGCTCGAATTTGATGAAGATGGACAACCAATATTTGATGAACATTAACCAATATTTGAT
>JAUMZN010000095.1 GCA_030528085.1 Erysipelotrichaceae bacterium
ACAAAAGAAAAATCTCCCTTGAATACGGGAGATTAGAGAAGTTGAGAAACTACGCTGAATAAGGAAGGAAATGAAAATGGAACCATTTTATTTTGAATATCCAACAAGAATTTATTTTGGCGAACATTGCGTTGCTGATTCATTAGTTAAAGAATTAGACAAAATGGGCCAAAACGTCTTGTTGACGATGGGAAAAGGCTCAGTGAAACGGACAGGAATCTATGATGAAGTCATCAGCCTTTTAAACCAAGCTGGAAAAAATGTTTATGAATTTGCGGGCATTATGCCAAACCCTACATATACAAAAGTGCAAGAAGGTGTAAAACTCGTTCGTGAACATGAGATTGATTTTATTTTAGCTTTAGGTGGGGGCAGTGTAATGGACTGCTCTAAAATCATCGGTGCACAAGCTATGGTCGATGAAGACTTGTGGCAAATGGAAATTGTTCAAAAAGAAATGCCATCAAAAAGTATTCCGGTTGGTGCGATTGTTACAGCGACAGGAACTGGTTCTGAGATGAACAATATCGGTGTGATCACGCATGAAGAAAAAGAATGGAAAGGCGGGATGAAAGGTCTTGCCCCAGTGTTCGCTTTTTTAGATCCGACTTATACACAAAGCGTACCGCGCAAACAAATCTTCTCTGGAGCGTTTGATACATTATCCCATGCCATGGAAACTTATTTTGGCAACAGAGATGAAAATAGCGTTTCTGATGATCTCGCTTTAGCAATTTGTTTAAATACAGTACGCAATATGCGCTTGCTGCTAAAAGATTTCAACGATCTCAAAGCCCGAACAAATTTAATGTGGGATTCATCGATGGCCATTAACGGCATTATTAAATTAGGTCGTCCTACAGGATTTCAATGCCATCAAATTGAACATCAGCTTGCCGTTTATACCGACTGCAACCATGGTCAAGGTTTAGCTGTTATTCATCCAACGTATTATCGAATGATTGCCCAAAGTGCACCTACAAAATTCAATACTTTTGCGAAATACGTATTTGATTGTGATGATGCTATGCAGGGAATTGGTGCATTAGAACAATTGATCATCGATTGCGGCTTGCCTACAAGATTATCTCAACTTGATTCAACTTGCCCAATTACAGAAGATATTTTGGAAAAAGTTGCGAACTCTTCGCGAATTATCGATAGTGCAGTTGGAGATTTAAATCCAGAAAAGATTTTGACAATTCTTAAGGAATGCATGTAAAGAAATTAAAGCCTCTTGAGGAAAAACAAATGAATATGAACATTCGTTTGTCCTTTTTAAGAGGCTTTTTTCGTATTCTTATTGACATGAAAGGGGAGAGCATGAAAAAAGAACGGCTTGAAAATAAGAACCGTTCTTGATAGGGGGATTTATTTTATTTGGCAGGTTGATAATACTTTCCTTGCCAGGAGTTTCTTCTTAATAATTCTTTATCGATTTCATTGGCAACGATTGTTTTTTTCTGCGTCCAAAGTGGGGCAAGTAAATCGCTAGCCAATCCATCACCAGTGACGCGTTCAATAATCATATCTGCAGGAAGGATTTCAAGCTGATCACAAGTAATAGCAACGTATTGCTCTAAAGTCAAAAGATCGAAAGGTTGTTCTTTCCATTCTTGACCAAGAACGGAGTTTTCTAATAAATGCAACATATGGATTTTAATGGCATCAGGATGCAGATCGGCAACAAATTTTGCGGTTTCTAACATCATTTCTCTTGTTTCATTTGGTAGGCCATTAATAATATGCAAGCAAGATTTCAAGTTGTAGCGACGACAAAGTTCAATCGCTCTTTTTGCATCTTGTGCACTATGGGCAAAGTTCATCTTGTTTGCGGTTGTGGGGTGAATACTTTGCAAGCCAAATTCAAACCAAGTCGTTTGGTTTTGTTTTGCAAACCATTGGGCTTGTTCTTCAGTGAAACAATCGCTGCGCGTTGCAATCGCAATTGCAGCAATGTCATCTCGCAAATAAAAAGGGGTATAGATTTTTTTGAGGATATCTAATGGCGCATACGTATTAGAAAACGATTGGAAGTAGGGGATTCCTTGACAATCGGGCCATTTTTGTCGGGCACGTTTTAAGTTTTCTTCAAACTGGGTTTCTAGTGTACTTTGCGCACTTAAGATCGTATCGCCACTACCCTTGGAAGAACAAAAGCGGCATCCGCCAACAGATTTTGTGCCATCACGATTTGGACAAGTAAATCCCGCATTGAGCGGGATTTTTGCGACTTTGTGATGATACATCTCTTTAGTTGCATACGAAAAAGTATGGTATCGCTTATTCGTATTCGAATAAGGAAAGGGATTGTCTAAAATTTGGTTCATGTCCTCTATTTTATAGAGTTCTGCCAACAACGGAAGCAATTGCTCGTGCTTTTTGAACAAGTTGAGCATATTTATCTGGTTTTAACGATTGCGCGCCATCAGACCATGCATGAGTTGGATCTTCATGAACTTCAATCATCAGACCATCTGCTCCAGCAGCAATTGCAGCTAAAGCTTGTGCTTCGACTAACTTCCAATCTCCAGTTGCATGAGATGGGTCAATAATAATTGGCAAGTGGGTTCTTTCTTTAATAATTGGGATTACCGCTAAATCTAAAGTGTTGCGGGTATATTTTTCAAATGTACGAATACCGCGTTCACAGAAGATTACGTTTGGATTGCCTTCAGACATGATGTATTCAGCAGCCATAATCCATTCTTCGATTGTATTGGCCAGACCACGTTTTAAAAGAACTGGTTTATTTGTTCGGCCAACTGCTTTTAATAAATCAAAGTTCTGCATGTTGCGGGCACCAATTTGGATTACATCGACGTTTTCAACGAATTCATCAAGTTTATCGATGCTCATCAATTCAGTAACGATTGGCAATCCAGTTTGTTCTTTCGCTTTTTTCAAAGCTTCAATGCCAGCACTGCCCATTCCTTGGAAGGAATATGGAGAAGTTCTTGGTTTATATGCACCACCGCGCAGCATATCAGCTCCTGCTTCTAATACTTTACCAGCGACAGAACAAAGTGGTTTTTCACCTTCAACTGCGCAAGGGCCAGCGATCATAACGATTTTTTTGCCGCCGACAGGAATGCCGCAAACATCGACAATCGTATCTTCGGGATGGAACATACGGTTAACGAGTTTATAAGGTTGAGCAACACGCTGTACGTTATATACGATTGGGTTAGCGAGGATTGAGCGTTCATCAATGGATGCTGTATCACCGACTAAACCAAAGACGTCATAGTTTTCCCCGATAATACGGGTAATCGTTAATCCCCGATCTTCAAGGCTGTGGATCAGGTCATTTACTTCTTGTTCAGGAGCAGTCTTTTTTAAAGTAATAATCATCGAATTTGATTCCTCTCTCTTTAAATATTCATTCTTTACAAGCTTCAATCATCTTAATGCGCAAAGTTGTAAAGTGCTATTTTTTTGATTTTACACATGATAGCGAAAATGGAATGAAAGAAAAAGAAAGAAATGAAAAATTTTTAAAAATGTGTTGCAGAAAGTTAAAAAAATTGAATTTTTTGCCGATTTTAAAAAGATTAATGAAAAAAATACAAAAAGATGATTCGTGATCGCAAAAATTTGAATCACAAAAATTCCAACAATGCAATAGAAAAGCCTAAAGTGGTCTGAATCGGATAATAAAGTGGCCAGGTTGGCACGTTTTTGACTCATTAAGAGTTATGAATTATCATTTGATCATAGAAATACTTCTAACGATGAAGTGTATTGAAACGGAGAGTGATCTTATGAAAATCAATATCGTTGGCAAGAACTACGCAGTAAACCAAGCTCTTGAAGACAGAGTAACGAAAAAACTCAAAGGATTGGAACGCTACTTCTTGATTGGTGAAGACGACGTTGCAAACGTCCTGCTCACATCTTATCCAACAAAAGAAAAGATTGAGGTGACTATTCCAACCAAATTTGCAATTCTGCGTGCGGAAACTTCCGACGCAGATGTATTCAATGCAATTGATAAAGTGATGGATAAGTTAAAAGACCAAATCCGCAGACAAAAAACTCGTTTAGCAAATAAAAAAGGAAATCCTTTATACGAAGCATTCTTAGATTACGATTTACTCGGAGAAGAAGATCCAAATGATGAAATCGTTAAAACAAAGAGCATTGTTCCAGAAAAATTATCTTTAGACGAAGCGATCACAAAAATGGATTTATTAGGACACAGCTTCTTCATTTATACAGATGATGAAACCGATAAAATCGCAGTTGTTTATGTTCGTAATAACGGCGGATATGGCTTAATTGAAACAGAATAATTTCGTTCTACATTTTCTAAATCATAAGAAAAACAATTCCAATTTATAAGATGGTCTTTTATAGATCATGATCATTCTTAAAAATTAATCAAAAGGGAATCAACCTCAATTTCAAAGGAAAGGTTGATTCCTTTTTTGCATTTGAATGTTTGATCAAAACATTAGATGGTTAGGCGTTTAATTGCGAAAGAAAACCGATCTGACAC
>JAUMZN010000096.1 GCA_030528085.1 Erysipelotrichaceae bacterium
TTTGTTCACTGCCCGAGAACATCAAGACTAAAAAATACTTTTGTCGGGCGCATCCTATTTATTTAAACGTCATTAAGGAATAGAAAGAAATTGTGATATGTTTTTCATGTTCTGTTTTTCTTAAATCACGATCAATTTTCGATCACAATCTTTTTATTCACTTTGAAATTGCAAAAAACAAATAACTCAAAATTGTTTACTAACAGTAGAGAATGTTAAACGAAATTCTTGTCATCCGCAACAAAATTCACGGTGCTTATTCCCTACTATTCATAGAGCCAGATCGTATCTAACTTATGTTTTTAATGTTCATGTATCCTTGATAGATCGGCGGATCAAAACTGTCTTGTCACCACTTTTTTAAAGTGGCACGCAATTGGGAATGTGTTTCATTCCACCTCTATTTTAACCTGAATTGGAAGCGTTTTTTTAGTTTATTTCAACAATTTCAAACACAAATTTCATCATTACGAAATGATCTTCAAAAAAGGCCCATCATTTTTAATTCTTTGAAGTTCAATTTGATGGCGAGGCAAAACAAAACCATTTTATAATTGATCTTTCACTATGAATATTAAGATACTAATGCTGAACAAACAAATCACGATGGATACTGACAAAACATTTGTCTGCAGAATCCATGATCAAAATAGAGAAAGAGGCTTATTATGGAATATCGTATTGAACATGATGTACTCGGTGAAGTAAAAGTTCCAAAAGATGCATGCTGGATGTCGCAAACACAGCGTTCTTTAGAAAACTTTAAAATCGGTACTGAAAAAATGCCCCCAGTGCTCATCGATGCATTTGCTTATTTAAAAATGGCTTGTGCGATTGTCAATGAACAGGAAAACAAAATTACATGCGAACAAAAAAATGCCATTTTAGAAGTAGGACAAATGATTCTCGATCGCAAATTAGCGGATCAATTCCCACTCGCCATTTGGCAAACAGGCAGTGGTACGCAAACAAACATGAATGTCAACGAAGTGATTACTCACGTCGCCAATGCCAAAACAAATATAAACTTGCTGCACCCAAACGATACTGTGAACTGTTCCCAATCTTCAAATGATACATTCCCTTCTGCTTTGCATATCATGACAGCAATCGAAGCTAAAACATTACTCATCCCTGCCATTGAAGAATGCATCGAAACGTTAAAACAACTTGAAGAAACAAATCGTGGCATGATTAAAATTGGACGTACGCACCTGCAAGATGCAACTCCGCTTTATGTCAGCGATGAATTCAGCGGCTGGCGTTCAATGTTAGAACACTCCATCGAACATATCGAAGCGGCATTACCAGCAATTTGCGAACTAGCAATTGGTGCGACAGCTGTTGGATCTGGATTAAATGCTCCAGAAAACTTTGGGACAAATGTTTGTTCAGTTTTAAAAGACATGACAGGAATTGATTTTGTATCCGATCCAAATTTCTTCCATGCCCTGACTTCTAAAGATGCCTGCACTTTCTTTTCTGGTGCATTAAAAGGTTTAGCCGCAAATGCGATGAAAATTGCTAACGATGTGCGCTGGCTTGCTTCTGGTCCACGATGCGGAATTGGCGAATTAGAAATTCCAGCTAATGAACCTGGATCTTCGATCATGCCTGGTAAAGTGAACCCAACTCAATCTGAAGCATTAACGATGGTTGCCATTCAAGTGATGGCTAATGACAGCGCCATTGGTTTTGCGGCAAGCCAAGGCAATTTTGAACTGAATGTCTTTATGCCTTTGATTGCTTATAATCTCGATCAATCAATTCATTTATTAGCAGATGCTTTACACTCCTTTAATCAAAACTGTTTAAAAGGGGTTAAAGTCAACAAACAAAGAACAAAAGAAAACCTCGAACATTCTCTTATGTTAGTAACTTGCCTCAATCCGGTAATTGGTTATGAAAATGCCGGCAAAGCAGCACGCTATGCATTTGAGCACAATCTGCTTTTAAAAGATGCCGTGCTTGAATTAAATCTGTTGAGTGCCGAACAATTTGACGAGCTTGTCGTTCCTGAAAAAATGGTTAAACCACTCAAATAGATAGACTTTAGTTTCTAGCATTTTTTCGACTATTGAACGAACAAACACTCAATAAAATCCATTCAAAAAAAGACCAGTTTCGCTTTGATGCGCGACTGGTCTTTTTAATACGATCAATTCAATCAATTTAAATGAATCTATCCACTTTTGTTCGATTACATCAGTGGTGAAAATACTTTTAGAATTTGGCGATAAATACGAACAAGTGCATTCGTTTGATTGACTTCTTCTAATGTGACGAGATGAGATTGCGTAAAGATATCTTCAAAATCAGCTTTGATATCTTGAATCGTCTCCGTTTTATACATCCACGTACCACATTCATAGTTACAATAATAAGAACGAAAATCCATATTCACCGTTCCACATAACGCTTGTTCATTATCCACTAACGTCACCTTGCCATGGATAAATCCTGGCGTATATTCATAAATTTTCACGCCATAGCGAGTGAGAATTTCCTCATTTGCTTTTGTAACCGCATAAACTGTCTTTTTATCTGGGATTTTCGGAACAACGATGCGAACATCCACACCATTTTCAACCGCGAGTTTTAAAGAGGACAACATTTCATCTTCCAAAATCAAATAAGGAGTTGTGATCCAAAACGATTGATTTGCTAAAGAAAGCATGTTTTGGTGGAATCGTTTGCCCGTATTTAAGTTATCTGTAGGTGAATCAAAGAAAGGCAGAACATATCCTTGGGTTGGATCTGGTTGCACATCACCATAATCGTAAATATATGGATAATATGGCGTATTCACGTTTGATTCGTAGTTCCATATTTGCAAGAAAGCGATGACGAAAGGTTCAACGGCTTTACCGCGAATTTCAATTCCCATATCTTTCCAATAACCAAATCGTTCAATTCGGTTTACGTATTCATCAGCTAAATTGGATCCACCTGTAAAAGCAACCTTTCCATCGACAATAATCGTTTTACGATGGTCACGGTTATTCATCTGAATCGCTAGCTGAGCATGGATCGGATTGAATGGATGAACTTGAATTCCTTTTGCTCGCAGGCGATCATCAAAACCTTCTGGCAAATTCAAAATACATCCAAAGTCGTCATACATCAGTCGGACATCGACACCTTCATTTACTTTTTGTTCCAACAAATCGATCATTTCATCCAAAACTGTTCCTTGGTCGATGATATACGTTTCAATGAAGACATACTCTTTAGCTTGACGAATCGCATCCATCTGCGCTTTGAATTGATCTTCTCCTTTTGGATAATATCGGCACCCCATGTTGCAATAAACAGGGAAAAATCCATTATTCCAAGCAAGTGAAGTCATTCGCAGCAGCGTTGGATCTTCAATTTCGTTTGCTTGCAGCGTCTTTAAGTTTTGTTCAGCATAAGCAGTATAGTCTGCATAAGCTTGGCGGTCCTGAATCATTAATGCTTTAGGAATTTTGCGTCCTCCAAAAAGCAAGTACAAAATGCCACCAAAGAATGGCAAAGCCATAATCATAAACACCCACAAAAGTTTTGAAGACGTATCCGATTCACGGTTAATCACAAGCATCGAGACGATCACCGACAAGGCTAACATGATGTAGTAAATCCAAATGAATTCACGTCCAAAATAAGTCATCAAGAGAAATAAAATGATCACTTGAATCAAAAGTGATAGACCGATATATAACGCTTTTGACTTAATAATCTTCTTGAATGTTTTCAATCTTTACCCACTCCTTTCTTTGTGCATCCGTTTGACATCTTCGTCGATTTCACTCTATAAAGTCTTTTTCGTGCGCTAAGATGAATGGATCAACATGAAAATGAAGTCCATTCTCTTTTTATTTTCAATCGAGACAGACAATAGTGTATCAAATAATAAATGTAATTTATCTTACATCGCATTCATTTTAGAATCGAACATACCCTTACCTAAAAACGGATTGTTTGATTTAGCCCTCTTTTTTCAAATCATGCGTCGTTCTCTATACCTTCTAATTTTAAAAGTTCTTCTTTTTTCTCGATTCCTGCTGCATATCCAGTCAGTGTTCCCTTTGCCCCAACAACGCGATGACAAGGAACAACAATTGAAATAGGATTTTTTCCTACTGCCCTACCGATTGCCTGAGCCGACATATGGCTCAATCCTTTCTTTTGCGCAATCTGTTTTGCAAGCTCACCATAAGTGATCGTCTTGCCATAAGGAACTGTACAAAGCATATTCCAAACTTCTTTTTGAAATGGTGTGCCAATCCTATGCAAAGGCAAAGTAAAAGAAGGATTTTTGCCAGAAAAATAAAGATCAAGCCAATGTTTTACTTGGTTAAACAACGGAATTTCTATTTCTACATATTCTATTTCTACA
>JAUMZN010000011.1 GCA_030528085.1 Erysipelotrichaceae bacterium
CGATGCACGTTCTATCTTTAGATCAAAACAAAAGATTTGTATTCCGCCTTGACGACAATCATTTCGAAGAATTTCAAAATCAACTGAAACCAGGAGAGGAAAAGGTGGTTCGGTTTCAACTGACCACAGCGCAGACTCGCGAATATCGAAACGATCGAAATTTGCGAAATGAAATGTTATCTACAACATATAAGATTCGTTTCGCAAAACCAATTACTGGTGTAAATCCAGATGGCAGTCCAAAATATGAGTTCATCGCAACTAATATTTTTCCAGAAGAAGCTTCACTAGATGAATTGATTGATGTTTATCGAGATCGATGGAATGCCAAAGCGAGCTATGATTATTTGAAAAACGATTTGATGATCGAGCAGTTTTCTGAGAAAAGTTTCAAGGGAATTTTACGGGAACTTTATGCGGCATGGATGGTTTTTAATTCAACTGCCTCAATGGCGGCGGTAATTCAAAAAACACATGAGGAACTAGTTTTTGAGAACGACAATGATCAAAAGATAATTTTGGAAAAACTGGAAGAGTATATTCATGAATTAGAGGTCGATTATTCCGCTGTATTTAAAAAATGTACAAATGACTTTATCAAAATGTACCGCGAAAAGAATGCAATAAAAAGAGGTCGCCTTCTTGATCAGGCAATGGCCAAAGTGGAAAAAAAGCTGCTTCCAATAATGCTTATTCGTGAAAGCTTAAAGCAAAAAGTAGAATCTAGAAGATCAGACAACATATAACTTAAGCTCGATTTTTATATACGATGCCCTTGTTGTTCCCTCTAGACTCGCATCGAAGAAATTTCGTCTGGCTTGCGCCCAACACGCGGCACGCTCTACATTCTAAATTGCACTGTAGGTGTTCTATCCATCGGTAATCAAAGTTCCCTTGAAGTCTTTGCGGAAAACTTTGACTACATATCCTGCTCGACTGGGGTTATAGTGGAAAAGCCAATACGAAATGGATCTTTTTTTGTGATATCACAAAATTCATGGATTCTAAAAACAAATATGCTACACAAATAGGTGTGTATAAAATGACGATTAAGATGAGAAAAGGATGAAAAATATGGCAAAACGCAAAATTAAGAAATCTGTACTGCCACCAAAACAAGGAAAAGGTGGATTAGAACCAATCGAAATGTACTCGTTGAATCTGATGACGCTTAAAGGCATGTATCAAGAGTTTGACTCAGTTTTAGAAAAATCCTCTTTTTTGCCAGGATTTTTTCAATTGGGAGTTGATTGTACTCAATTTACTATTCCCTATATGCAAAAGCTGAATCCAACATTGGAAAATGAAAGAGATGGTTCAATCGTTGGAAAAGTGTCTTGGATTTTTGATCTTAAAAATAACATACTGCTAGATTGCGGAGTTGGTGATTTTGATTACGATGTACCGCGGCAGACCATGGAGCATATAAATATTCTCGATAAATATTATCAAGAAGTGAAAGCTGTTCTCGAATTTGATCATGGCTACTTCTCACTCGAGGCGATGCACGTTCTATCTTTAGATCAAAACAAAAGATTTGTATTCCGCCTTGACGAAAAAAATCTTGAAGAATTTCAAAATCAACTGAAACCAGGAGAGGAAAAGGTGGTTCAGTTTCAACTGACTGTAGCGCAGACTCGCGAATATCGAGACAACCGAAAATTGCGAAATGAAATGTTATCTACAACATATAAGATCCGGTTCGCAAAACCAATTATTGGTGTAAATCCAGATGGCAGTCCAAAATATGTGGCTATCGCAACCAATATTTTCCCAAAAGAAGCCACCCTTGCTGAATTGATTAATGCTTATAGAGATCGATGGAATGCTGAAACGAGCTATGATTATTTGAAAAACGATTTGATGATCGAGCAGTTTTATGGAAACGATTTAAAGGTAATCTTGCGGCAGATTTATGCGGCTTGGCAAGTTTTTAATTCAATTATCCCGATGGCATCGCGAGCACGAAAGTTACCAAATGAACCTCTTTTTGAGAATGGTGATGACATAAATTGGGAAGACATGGTAAATCGCATTGATGAAGTGGAGGATGAGTATTCCACTGTGTTTAAAAAATGCACAAATAACTATATCAAATTGTTTTGTGAAGATGATCCGATAAAAATACCTCGTCTTCTTGATCAGACATTAGAAAAAGTAGAAAATGAGCTGCTTCCTGCAGCGCTTATTCGGGAAAGCGTAAAGCAAGAAGTAGAATCTCGAAGATCAGACAACATATAACTTAAATGGCATGCGCCCAACACACGGCACACTCTACATTCTCAACAGCGTTATAGGTGTTCCATCCATCGGTAATTAAAGCTTCCTTGAAGTCTTTGCGGAAATCTTTGACTACATATCCTGCTCGACTGGGGATATAGTGGAAAAACCGAATACGTAAGGGACCTTCTTTGTGATGTCATAAAATTCATGTATTCTAAAACTAATCACTTGTCTGTCAATCGATTGGTTTGAAAGTGAAAATCTAGATCAACAAAGGATAAATAAAGGAAAATAATATGGTAAAACGAAAAACACAGAAATCTGAACTGCCATTACTACAAACAAAAGGTGGATTAGAACCACTCGAAATATATTTGTTTAATCTGGGCTTGCTTAAAGATTTTTATGAAGAACAAGACTCCGAACTAGAAAAATCCTCTTTTTTGCCAGGATTCTTTCAATTAGGAATTGATCATACTCAATTTGCTATTCCCTATATGCAAAAGCTGCAACCAACAACTGAATATGAAAAAGATGGTTCAATCGTTGGAGAAGTGTCTTGGATTTTTGATATTCAAAATAATAGGCTGCTAGATTGCGTAGTTGGTGATTTTGATGACGATGTATCATCGCAGACAATGGATCATATAGTTATTCTCGACAGATATTTTCCAAAAATGAAAACAGTTCTCGAATTTGATTACGGCTATTTTTCGCTCGAAGCAATGCACTTTCTATCTTTTGATCGAAATAAAAAATTTATATTCCGCCTTGATGACAAACACTTTGAAGAATTTCAAAATCAACTGAAACCAGGAGAGGAAAAGGTGGTTCAGTTTCAACTGACTGTAGCGCAGACTCGCGAATATCGATTAGCTCCAAAATTGCGTAACGAGATGTTATCCACAATATATAAAATTCGTTTCGCAAAACCAATTATTGGTGTAACTGCAGATGGCAGTCCAAAATACGTGTCCATCGCAACCAATATTTTCCCTAAAGAAACTTCACTAGATGTATTGATCGATGCTTATCGAGATCGATGGAATGCCGAAGAAAGCTATGATTATTTGAAAAACAATTTGATGATCGAGGAGTTTTATGGAAACGATATACAAGTAATCTTACGGCAGATTTTTGCGGCTTGGATAGTTTTTAATTCGGTTAGTCCAGCAAAAATGGAAGCAGGAAATATAGTAAATGAAGCGTTTTATGAGAATATGGCAAATGAACTGTATTTTGAGGATGAAAATGGTCAAAAAATATGTTGGAAAGACCTGGTAAATCACATTGATGAAGTGGAGGCTGATTATTCCGCTGCATTTAAAAAAGGTACAAATGACTTTTTCGAAGTGTTCTGTGAAGATGATCCAACAAAAATACTTCGTGCTCTTGGACGTGCAATGATCAAATTAGGAGATGAGCTGCTTCCTGTAGCGTTGATTCGGGAAAAGGTAAAGCAAGAAGCAGAATCTGGAGATCAGGCAACATATAACTTTCTTGGGATCTGATCAAGAGATTATGAAGAATGAATGATCAACAAAAAAGCTGGCTGATTCCCACATACAAGGTGGTGATCAACCAGCTTTTAAAATGTCTAAATGTTAAGCAGTTTTAGTTGAATCGCATAGTTTCATTTTTGAAATGATCAATTGAGAATTGAGAATTCTTTAGTCTTCGTTGATTGGTTCGGCTTCTTCATCTTTGAGTAAGTATTTCCAATCAAAATGGCGGTGAATATAAGTGATTGTTAAAGCTGAGCAAGCAACTAATAGAATTTCTTGAACGATTCTTGGTAAATGCCAAAGATCGATCCAACAAACGCCAATATACAGCAACAAGAACATCTCAAGCAAAATCACAATCAACATCCAATAACGGCGATTTGTGAGGGCTCGTTTTGTTTGGAAAGCAAAGCCGGCAAAGAGAATCATAATCGCCACTGCTTCAACCATCGCCATCCAAAGATTGGCAATGCCATCAGAACTAGCAGGAGTGGCATTTCCTGCAAATAAAGAATCAAGAGCGATAAAGCCGATGAAGATCGCTTCATAACAAGTGCCTTCCACAAATCCTAAAAGCAAGGCGTGTGAGTTTCGTTCTTGTTTAAAGGAACGCCAATAAAATAATAACGTAAAGGCGAAGATCAAAAACGCAAATGTTGCGGCATAAACGATCGCAAAGAGATCAGTATTGGCAAGTATGTTTTGAAACCAATCTTGAGAAAAGAAGATGGCTGGCAAAATCATCCAAACACAAAGATAGGCAAGAATGAGTGCGGAAGCACCTTTAATTGCTGGTTTCCAACCGCCTTCTTGAATAAAGCAATATCCTAAAATAGCAAGCATCGGCAAGATGGAACTCATACAGACAAGAATGATATGGGAGAATAGAAACATGAATGTCTCCTTTCTAAAACAAAATAGTTTGTCGTTTTATGATGATCAAAATTAAGTTTTGAGTAAAAACGTTATCATTATAGCATCGCAATCTCAAATCAGAAAAAGTGTGCACAAACCAGTCGCGAAAAGGAAAGACAAAAACGATTGCGAAAATGAACGATTTCCATTGCTTTTTGAAAACAAAGATGGAATGGTGCACAGTTCGGATTACAATAAGAAACGAAGATGGAGTAGGTGATTAAAGTGAAAGGGAATAGAAGCAAGGAGTTCGCGAAACGAAAAAAGACAGGACGCGTTTTAGGTTTAACCGCATTGCTGAGCCTGTCGATGGTATTTGGGGGATGCAAGAAGGAAGATGTTGTTCGTGTAGCAGTCACTGAAGAAAAGCACGTCCAAATTTTAGCGGAACTGTTTTGTCAATTGGCTAAAGAAAAAGATATTGAATGCGAAACGAGACAAACTCAACCGGGAATTGCGAATATTCATCCCGCTTTAGAAAACGATTCGCTCCAAGTAGGAATCGAATATACACAAACGGCATGGTCGAATATTTTACAAAAGCGTACGACCTATCGACCAAACGATTTAACTGAACTTCAGCGCGAGTATCATAACCGCAAATTATATTGGTGCAATTTGCCACGCGTCGAAGATGCTTACTCATTGGCCGTCAGTCAAGAAATGGCAGATGAATATAACCTGCAAACACTTGGTGATCTAGCCAAAATCAGCGAGACACTCGTGATTGGTGCGCCAACATTGTTTTTTGAAGAAGCAGATGCCTATCCTTTGATCCAGGAAAACTATGGCATGGATTTCAAAACAACAGTGAATATTTCTGAACAAAACGTCGCTCAAAACATTCTTGATCAAAAAGTCGATGTTGTTTCGGCTCATTCATTAGATGGCGGCATTAAGGCAGCAGATCTTGTTGTATTAGAAGATGATTTAAAAGTTGGTGTAGTGGCAACGGTAGGAATTGTCGTCAGCAAGCCGGCGATGATGGAACATCCGCAGCTCAATGTCGTTGCTCAAGAAATCGGTCGTATTTTGACAAGTGAGCAATTAGCGGATCTTTCCCAAGATGTATTAAACGGTGTGGCGACGCCAGAAGAAATCGCTAGACAATTATTGATCGAAAACGATTTGATTGAACAAAAAGAGTAAAGAATCAAGATATAAAAACAGAATGCAAGGGGATTTTGTACGAAAAAAGAGGATTTTTCGTACATTTTTTAAAACAATTTAAAAAGTCAAAAACAAGCGTGTTGCATAGAGTAAGCAGGATAAAACGAGTCATCTAATTAAGATGAGTATTCTAATAAAAAAAAGTGATGGATATAACCCTTTATGTTATATAAAACATCATAATCGAAAATCGAAGAATAGGAGCAAAAGAAAATAATTAGTGCAACAATGTGCAACACGAAAATTCGATTAGGCACGAAAAAGAGTAAAAACAAATCAAATTTGAATTATTTATGCAAAAGTTGCACAGTTGCGATGCAATTTGCATTGTGCATTGTGAATGCGATATATATTAAATAAATAAAAATGTAATGCTTTTCAAAGTATTATTCGCTATAATTAGGACGTATAGATTATAAAAACCGAACGAACCGCGAAAACGTAAGTGCTTTCTCACATAAAACGAGTTTGCATGAACGAATGCTTCGCAAGGATAGGCGTTTGCAAAAGAAAACCTAATTATTATGAAATGTTACGCAAACTTTCATCTTGATTTGTTTGAATTTTTGTAATCAAAGCGATATTAAAGTCTGCACGACTGATTGAATGAAGAAAATAAACTTCAAGGTGCAGACAGAGGAGGATTTATGAAAAACTGGCAAAAATTTGCTGCAGCAGCATTAGCTGGATCAATGGCATTAGTAGGATGCTCCAATAATGGCGGCGGCGATGCATCATCAACAGCAGCAGCTGGCGATGCAACAAAAGGTAAAGTTTATTATTTAAACTTCAAACCAGAAGCTGACGCAGCTTGGCAAGAAATGGCTAAAAAATACACAGAAGAAACTGGTATTGAATTAAAAGTCGTTACAGCTGCAAGTGGTAACTACGAAACAACATTAATGTCCGAAATGGGCAAGAGCAGTGCTCCAACATTATTCCAAGTTAACGGTCCTGTAGGTCTGAAAAACTGGGAAGAATATGCTTATGATTTAGCAGATACTCCAATCGTTTCTGAACTGACTAGCCAAGATTACGCATTAAAAGGCAGCGATGGCAAAACAGCAGCAGTTGCTTATGCAGTTGAATCTTATGGAATTATCACAAACGTTGAATTATTAGAAAAAGCTGGTTATACAACAGACGACATCAAATCTTTTGAAGATCTGAAAAAAGTTGCTGAAGATATCACATCCCGCAAAGACGAACTCGGATTTGCAGCATTCACATCCGCTGGTATGGACGGCTCCTCTGACTGGCGTTTCAAAACTCACTTAGCAAACATGCCTTTATACTTCGAATATAAAGATGATGGCGTAAGTGATAAAGATGAACTTAAAGGTACTTACTTAGATAACTACCGTCAGATTTTCGATCTGTACATCAACAACTCCACTACTCCAGGTGCTGATTTAGCAAGCAAAACTGCAGACGATAGTGAACGTGAATTCACAAGTGGTGAAGCAGTATTCTTCCAGAACGGTTCTTGGGAATATAACAACTTAATCGATGCTGGCATGACTGATGAACAAATCACAATGATTCCTATTTACATCGGTGCTGGTGACGAAGCTAACCAAGGTTTAACAACTGGTACAGAAAACTACTGGGTAGTGAATAAAGACGCTAATCCTGATGACATCGCAGCTACATTAGAATTCATGAACTGGATGGTTACTAACGAAGAAGGTACTACATTCATGGCTGATGAATTAGGTTTAACAATCCCATTCAAAAACGCTAAAGAATCTCCAAACGCATTCGTTAAAAAAGACCTCGAATTAACTGCTGAAGGCAAAACTCCAGTATCTTGGAACTTCCCAACAATGCCATCTGAAGAATGGAAAAACGGTGTAGGTGCTGCATTAACAGCTTACGCTGCTGATCCAACAGATGCTAACTGGGATGCAGTTGTTTCTGCATTCGTAGATGGCTGGAAAGCTGAAAAAGAACTTACTAAATAAGTTGAGTGAATTATAGTTGATCTAACAGAATGAACTAAAAAAGCGCAGGTGGGGGAAACAAGCTTCCTGCCTGCGCTTTCTGTTTTTCAAAAATAGCTAAAAATGAGTTAGATATTCATATATTTGATTTATTCCATAAGCAAAACAAAATGTTTACGAAAAGTGATCAAAAATTTTTGAACCGTAAAAATGATCGTTAATCGTGAACAAAAAAGAGAAAGCTCGAAAAGGAAATTAAAGATAGGAGAACACTATGGAAAAGGCTTTGAAAAAATATGCCTGGATCTTCGTTCTTCCGACATTGGCAGCTTTCACGATTGGATTTATCATTCCATTCTTTGAAGGTTTGTATTTATCCTTCTGTCAATTTACAACAGTAGGAAATGCAAAATTTATCGGAATTGCGAACTACGTCAACGCGCTGGGTGATGCACAATTTATCCAATCCGCTTGGTTTACGATTTGTGTCACAGTCGTCAATATCCTCGCGATTAATATTTTGGCATTTGCCCTGGCAATGGCTTTGACAGAAAAACTCAAAGGAACAAACTTCTTTAGAACGATCTTCTTTATGCCAAACTTAATTGGTGGGATCGTCTTGGGTTACATCTGGCAAATTTTAATCAACGGTATTTTATCGCTATGTGCGCAACCGTTGTTGAAGTTGAATCCAACTGCTGGGTTCTGGGGCATCATCATCTTGATGTGCTGGCAGCAGATTGGTTATATGATGATCATTTATATCGCGGGTCTGCAAAACGTCCCTGATGATTTGATCGAAGCTGCAAAAATCGATGGTGCCAACGATTGGCAAATTTTATGGAAAATTAAAATTCCAATGATGATGCCATCTATCACGATCTGCGTATTCTTAACGCTGACAAACTCTTTAAAATTATTCGATCAGAACTTAGCATTGACTGGCGGCGAACCAAGCCACGCAACAGAAATGATCGCGATGAACATTTACAACACATTCTACTTCCGTGCTGGACCTGCATGGAAAGGAATTGGTCAAGCTAAATCTGTTATCTTCTCAATTGTTGTAATCTTGATTGGATTCTGGCAATTGCGAAGCACAAGAAGTAAGGAGGTTCAAGCATAATGAAAGAAAGATCAAAAGTTATGCAGATCCTCTTGTTCGTATTGATGTGTGTCTTAACAGTTTTGTGGGTATATCCAATCTTCATGATTTTGGCAAACTCCCTCAAAGTTGAAAGCTCAATTACGACAAGTACAGTATTCAGCTTGCCTAGTGCTGAAACGATGGCAGGTTTTGAAAACTATTCGCAAGCATTGAATGCTCAAGGATTCCTCGCTTCTTTAGGCTATTCCACATTGATTACTGTGACTTCAGTAGCAGCGATCATCCTTTGTTGCTCGATGTGCGCATGGTATATCACACGCGTGAAATCTAAAGTGAATAACTTCTTATACTATCTGTTCGTCTTCTCGATGGTTGTTCCATTCCAAATGGTTATGTTCACCCTCTCGCAAACAGCAGATATGTTAAAACTCAATACTCCATATAATATCTGGATCATTTATCTTGGATTTGGATCTGGTTTGGCAGTATTTATGTTCGCTGGATTTGTTAAATCGATTCCAGTTGAAATTGAAGAAGCCGCATTAATTGACGGCTGCTCACCATTACAGATTTTCTTTAAAATCGTTGTTCCAATTTTGAAACCAACGATGGTATCCGTTACGATCCTGCAAGCAATGTGGGTTTGGAACGACTACCTCTTACCAACACTGGTTTTGGATATTACCAAATACAAAACAATTCCAATGCTGATCCAGCACTTCCGCGGAAGTTATGGTCGTGTTGCGATGGGACCAATGATGGCTTCGATCATCATGACAATCATCCCAATTGTTATTGTTTATATTTTAGGCCAAAAACACATTATCAAAGGTGTTGCCGCTGGTGCGGTTAAAGGGTAAGTCTTTTGGCAAAAGTCACCATGAAAGACATCGCCAAAGCTTCGGGCTGGTCTTTAGGAACAGTCTCACGTGTGCTTAGCGATGCTCCTGGTGTCAATGAAAAAGCAAGAGAAGAAGTTATACAAACGGCACATCGTTTGAACTATCAGAAAAACGATATTGCGAGTGCTTTACGTCAAAAAAGACCAGAAGGGATCTTCATTGTCGTTGTCGCAAAAGGGAGTCCGATTTTTGATCAACTCTCATTTCGCTTAAAAGATCGCCTCGAAAATCTTGGAAAACGGGTCCATTTGTTGAGAGTCCAGCCCGACCAAGATGAAGGGGAATTGACATTAAGCCAAATGCGGCAATCGATGCCAAGCGCCATTGTCTTTTTGGGAGCTAGGCGCGAAAAGCTTCGTAAGTTATACGGCCGGATTCCAATTCCGGCCGTTTCTGTTGGTGCCGATCTTGGCAACTGGCCCGACACAAACCTCGTTTCATTTTCATTGCCCGATACCGAGATTTTCCAACAAGTAACGGAAAGTTTATTTGAAGAAGGAAAAGACGAAATCGGCGTGATCATGAATGATCGCTTTGCCTATAGTGAACTGGCGGATCGCTATTTGGGCATTCAATATGCCTGCTATTCGCGAGATCGCATTTTACGTGAAAATAAAATGACGACAGTTCAGCCCTCGACTTATGAAGGCGGCTATCAAGGGTTAAAACAATTGCTCGCTAAAAATGAAAAATTAAATGCGGTATTAGTTGGCAATGAAGAACAAGCGATTGGACTTTTGCGCGCTGCGCAAGACTTAGGCATTGTAGTCGGACAAGATCTCGTTGTATTTGCGATGGATCTTAGTGATGCTTCCCGTTATTCCGTTCCGAGATTATCAGGAATTAAGCGCGACTTAGATCAAGATGTCATTCATATCATTGCGACATTAAACGATTTAGAAACTAAATTTTCTAATGAAGTCCAGAGTCATCAAGAACTTGCATGGTCTGTCGAATGGCAAGATTCTTGTTGGCGCATCGAAACGATTGAATCACTGAAATAAACGATGATGTTTGACTTGCAGCACCATTGACAAGGAAAAAAGAGAAATTGAACGCTTAATCATGAAAGCTGTATGCATAAGCATAGTTTTCATGGATATATGAATAAAAGAAAACGAAGAAAGGAAACATAATTATGAGAAAAAATGGAGTGCTTCTTCATATTACAAGTCTTCCAACCAAGTATGGGATTGGAACATTAGGAAAAGAAGCTTACGACTTCGTTGATTTTCTAAAACGGGCAGACCAGCAGATTTGGCAAGTATTGCCAGTATGTCCAACAGGATATGGAGATTCTCCTTATGCTTCATATTCCACATTTGCGGGCAACCCTTATTTAATCGATTTAGAAACATTAGAAAAAGAAGGGTTGTTAAAACCAGAAGAATATCAAAAGTTAGATTGGTATGAACAAGAAAACCAAGTTGATTTCGGTAAAATGTACAACTTGCGTTATCCAATTTTAGAAAAAGCATCCAGCCGCTTTTTACAAAATCCAACGAAAGACTACGCAGATTTCTGCAAAGCGCATGCGAGCTGGTTAGATGATTATGCTTTATTCATGGCATTAAAAGATCTGCATCAAGGCAAACCTTGGCTAGAATGGGAAGAACAATATCGCAAATACGACGCAAAAGAAGCTAAAGTTTGGGCAAAAGAAAATCAAGCTCGCGTTGATTACTACAAATCTTTACAATACTTCTTCTTTACACAATGGGAAAAACTCCGTGAATATGCCAACGAAAACGGCATTTCAATTTTAGGCGACTTGCCAATTTACGTCGCATTAGACTCTGTTGATGCTTGGAGTCATCCAGATTTATTCATGTTCGATGAAGATGGCAAACCATCTCTCGTTGCTGGATGCCCACCTGATGGCTTCTCCGAAGATGGCCAGTTATGGGGAAATCCAATTTACGATTGGAAACATCATAAAGAAACAGGTTATGAATGGTGGATTCACCGCATTGACCATGCAACAAAAGTCATGGATATTTTGCGAATCGACCACTTCCGCGGCTTTGATTCCTACTATGCAATTCCAGCAGGTGCGAAAAACGCAAAAGTTGGGGAATGGTTAGAAGGACCTGGTATCGATTTATTCAAAGCGATTGAAGCGAAGCTTGGCAAACGCGAAATCATCGCTGAAGACTTAGGATACTTAACAGATTCCGTTAAACAATTGTTAGCGGACAGCGGATTCCCAGGAATGAAAGTATTAGAATTCGGATTCGATTCCCGCGATGGATCCGGTGCTGAATACTTGCCTTACAACTATCCAAAAAACTGTGTTGCTTATGCCGGAACTCACGATAACGACACAATCCAAGGTTGGTTTAAAGTGATCAACGATGATGATCGCAAATATGCGCAAGATTTCATGGATGCCTATAATCCAGATGAATATCATTGGGAAATGATGCGTACCGTCATCGCTTCTCCAGCTGATACTTCAATCGTACAAGCCCAAGACTTATTAGGATTGGATTCTTCAAGTCGTATGAATACTCCAGGTAAAATGGGCGGCAACTGGACTTGGCGTTTAAAACCAGGCCAAATCAATGGTGATATCGAAGGCACATTAAAATGGGTAACTGACTTATATGGTCGTGCCCCAGTTAAGAAAGAAGAAGTTGAAGAAGAAAAAGACGAAGAGAAAGAATAAGTTTTCTCTTGGCTGAAACATACAACTGATGTAATGAAAATCCGCAAATATCTCAATCGGTCTTTGCGGATTTTTTAAGGGCGATCGGGCAATAAAAGTAAGGTGTTTTGAACAAAAAAAGTGGAACAAGGATCCGCAAAAAATCGAATCTTTGTTCCACTTCTTCTTGTGTAGATTTCGTTTTGATTAATGGTGTTTATTGCGGCGATTGCTGCGCCACTTTTCTAGGCGGCTTTCAATTTCTTGTGCTTCGCGTTTGGAAATCATATATTTTCCTTTTTTGCAGGATAATTCAACGAGGCGGGAACCATAAGGTTCAAGCGATTGAATTGTTGAATAAGGAATTTCTTGATCGTGATAAACCATAGCTTGTGAACCGAACACAATACGGCCATCGTGCCAATGTTGGACAGCTTTAGAAGCTAAGAAAATCGCAATCCCGATGAAGCATAAATATTCAGGAGGAAAGCTGTCTGTATTGGTTAGATTTTGACTTTGTGTCGAGAACGATAAAACAAAAAAAGCGAGCACAATATCGAGAAAGAGCCATCCTTGATCAAAGGTTGCTTTGGTTGAGCCGTTGTGCATTTTCATAAAATTGCGCTGCACATCAAAACTCTTTTTTAATGCAGCGACTTGTTTGAATAAGACAATTATGCTCAGTGCACATAGCACAATGCCTAATGCCCATAGTGTAAAAAAAGCCATACTTAAACCTCAATTTCAAAAAAAACATAGTATAAAACGTTTCATTTTCAGAATGCTAGAAAGACACAAAAGTGCAAACGCTTTACATTAAAATCCAAAATAAATAAATAGCGTAAATTAGCCTTTTTTAAAGGAAAACTTTAAAGTTCATATGGAAGACTAAGTCAACAAATTAAAAAGGCCAAAATCACATTTAATTATAGAGCTTGCTCTTGGATTTAGAAAGACATTGAAAAGTCAAAATGCATATAGTTTGCTGATGAAGATTCTATGTATTCTCAAATAACAGGACCTATTCCTGTACGCGACGAAAGGATTATGAATATGGACATGAACCAAACTCTGCAGGGTATTGCTTCACATTATTACGGTAAAGAACTTAAAGACTGCGGTCCACGTGAAGTATATTATATTCTGCTCGATCTCACGAAAGAATTACTTAAAAGTGTTCCTCAAATCGAAGGAGATCGGAAAATCTACTACATCTCTGCTGAATTTTTAATCGGAAAATTGTTATCGAACAACTTAATCAACTTAGGTTTATACAAAGAAGTTCGTGACGTTTTAGAGGCTAACGGTATTTCTTTAGCGGAAGTTGAAGAATACGAACCAGAACCATCTTTAGGAAATGGCGGCTTAGGTCGTTTAGCTGCTTGCTTCCTCGATTCAATCGCAACATTAGAACTACCAGGTTATGGTGTTGGTTTGAACTATCACTGCGGTTTGTTCCACCAAAAATTTGAAAACAATAAACAAAAAGAAATTCCAGATCCATGGCTTTCTGATAACTGCTGGGTACAAGATACAGGCAAGTATTATCCAGTAAATTTCAAAAAAGGAACATTGTATGCGCACTTATATGCGATCGATGTTGTTGGTTATACAAAAAAGAAAAACCAATTATTGTTATTTGATTTAGATTGCGTTGATGAATCAATCATCCACGATGGCATCTCTTTTGATAAAGAAGAAATCCCTCAAAACTTAACACTGTTCCTCTACCCAGATGACAGTGACGAAAATGGCCGCTTGTTACGTGTTTACCAACAGTACTTCTTAGTTTCTGCTGGTGCGCAAATGATTTTAGAAGACATTAAAGCACACGGTTGGTCTTTAGATACATTAAGCCAGCACGCAGTCATCCAAATTAACGATACGCACCCATCTATGGTCATCCCAGAATTGATCCGCTTATTAGTAGCAGAAGGAATGGACATGGATGCTGCAATCGAACAAGTTGAAAGAACTTGCGCTTACACAAACCATACAATCCTTGCCGAAGCATTGGAAAAATGGCCAGTTCACTTCTTAAATGAAGTTGCTCCAGATTTAATGCCAATTATTGAATACTTAGATCAAAAAGCTCGTCAACGTTCCAATAACCCAGCAACTGCAATCATTGATGGAGAAAATCGTGTTCATATGGCACACATGGATATCCACTTCTCTCAATCCACAAACGGTGTTGCCAAAATCCACACAGATATCTTAAAAAACACTGAGCTGCATGATTTCTATGAACTCTATCCAAACAAGTTCAACAACAAAACAAACGGGGTAACATTCCGTCGTTGGTTACAAGCATGCAACCCAGAATTAACTACTTGGATCATCTCCAAAATTGGTGATAGCTTTTTATCTAACGCTGATGATTTAACAAAATTACTCGATTATGTTGATGATGAACAAGCATTAACAGAACTTGTCGCAATCAAAAAACAGAAAAAAGAAGAATTAGCAACTTTCTTAAAAGCACGTCAAGGAATCGAATTAGATACAGATTCTATTTTTGATATCCAAGTTAAACGTCTGCACGAATACAAACGTCAACAGATGAACTTATTATCTGCGATCGCAATGTATCAAGAAATTAAAGCTGGTTACCGCCCAGACCACAAAGTAACGATTATCTTTGGGGCAAAAGCAGCACCTGCTTATGTTCTTGCCAAAGACATCATCCATGCGATTCTTGTCTTCTCTAACATCGTCGCAAATGATCCAATCGTCAGCCAATACATGCAAATCGTTATGGTTGAAAACTACGACGTAACATGTGCAGAAAAACTGATCCCAGCCGCAAATATTTCTGAACAGATTTCCTTAGCTTCTAAAGAAGCATCCGGAACATCTAACATGAAATTCATGCTCAATGGGGCAGTGACTTTAGGTACTGACGATGGTGCAAACGTTGAAATCCACAAATTAGTTGGGGATGACAACATCTTCATCTTCGGTAAAGACAGCGACACTGTAATCGACCACTACGCAAAAATGGATTACCACCCAATGGATATCATCCAAGAAAACAACAGAATTGGTGAAATTGTAGATTTCTTAGTTAGTGAAGAAATGATGACAAATGGTGATCCAGAATCTTTACAGCGTTTATACAACGACATTTTAAACAAAGACTGGTTCATGGCACTTCTTGACTTAGATGCTTACATGGCTGCTCGCAAAGAAGCTTATGCTGCTTATGGCGATCAGAAAAAATGGGCAAGAATGGCTTTAATCAACATGGCAATGGCAGGTTACTTCTCTTCTGACCGTACAATTGCGCAATACAACAACGACATTTGGCATTTGAAAAAATTAGGTGTTTATTCCGATCAAGATGTTGAACTCGTTAGTGCGCAAACTTTAATGGATCAAAAGAAAGCTGCAAAAACAGTTGAAACAAAAGTAGCTGCACCAAAAACGGCTGCGCAAAAACCAGCACCAAAAGCAGTGAAAAAAGCTCCTGCTAAAAAATGCGCCTCCAAAAAATCTGGTTCTAAAAAATCAGGCGCAAAAAAATCTAAAAAATCCAAATAAAATCGGATTTGAGCACTTAAAATCGAAACGAATCGTTTTGTAAAAACAATCTCCCTTTTCGTACCGTTATAAACAAATTAGCGGATACGAAAAGGGATTTTTTTGTGTCGGTTGAAAAAGAGAAGCGAACAGCCAAAAAAAAGAAGCCGCATGCGCAGCTTCTTTTTTGAGGAGGGTGTGAAGAACAAGCCGTTCTTATTATCAAATCATTAAGCGTTGAAAACGAGTTGTCCAGTAACAGGATCAACATCAACGAGAATGTTATTGTCTGTTTCTTTATCGAAAATTTGGAGTGTGTCGACATTGAATGCGAGTTGGATCATATCGCCAACGTGAGCAGTTGTCGTTGGATCAACAGCAGCTGTAATTTGAACACCGTTGCAGTTGACATATAAGTTGCAAGTAGAACCTAACATTTCATAAACTTCAACTTTACCAGTCGCGATGCAGTCTTTCGCTTTTGCGAGATCATCTGGTTGGTCAGAAAGGTTTTCTGGACGAATACCTAAAGTGACAACTTGACCATTTGTATAGCCTTTTTCTTTTAAACGAGCAGCTTTTGCGGTTGGCAATAAGATGTTGTCATCACCAATTGTCAAATAAACTTTGTCGCCTTTTTCAGTAATTACGGCATCCATGAAGTTCATTTGTGGGCTACCGATAAAGCCGGCAACGAATTTGTTGACTGGGAATTTGTAAAGGTTATTTGGAGTGTCGATTTGTTGAACTTCACCATTACTCATAACGACGATACGATCACCTAAAGTCATCGCTTCAGTTTGGTCGTGAGTAACGTAGATGATTGTAGAACCTAATTTTTCGTGTAAACGAGAAATTTCAACACGCATCTGACCTCTCAATTTAGCATCGAGGTTGGATAATGGTTCGTCCATTAATAATACTTTTGGATGACGAACGATTGCACGGCCCATTGCGACACGCTGTCTTTGACCACCAGAAAGAGCTTTTGGTTTACGGTCTAATAAGCTTTCCAAACCTAAAGTTTTTGCGGCTTCAGCAACGCGGGCATTAATTTCATCTTTTGGAAGTTTTGCGATCTTTAATGGGAATTCCATATTTTCGCGAACTGTCATGTGTGGGTATAGAGCATAGCTTTGGAAGACCATGGCGATATCACGATCTTTTGGATCGAGATCGTTCACGCGTTTGCCATCGATAATTAAATCACCAGCTGTGATTTCTTCAAGACCGGCAACCATACGTAATGTTGTGGATTTACCGCATCCAGATGGACCAACGAAGATGACGAATTCGCCATCTTTGATATCGAGGTTGAAGTCTTGAACTGCTTCATACCCGTTAGGATAGACTTTTTTGATGTGTTGTAAATTTAATTCGGACATACATTCTCCTTTAATTGAAACACAGGTTAAATGAAACACTAAAAAGATAGTTTATAACCTGATTAGTCAACGATTGTTCAATAATTAATGTTGTTTGATCTGTATTTAGAATAATTGATGATGGAAGCGGATACAAGATGTTGTTCATGAAACGTTTCAAAATTGAAATGATCACCATTTCAACAAAGTTTTTCGCAATGATTTTTGAAAGCTATATTGGAATAAGTAAAATTTTAGCGAATAAACCGCAAAATTTAGTAAATATTTTAAAACAAACCTTTCTGAAAGCGCTATTCATGCGATACAATGGAATTAACAAAATCCTAAAAAAGGTCCGAGGACTAAAGAAAGAGAAGGAAATATGTCTGATCAATCTATTTTAAAACTGGTTGAATACGGTGTTGAAACTGGCTTGTTACCAGAAACGGAAAAAACGTATGCGACCAACTTACTTCTTGATTTGATGCGCCAAGACGCAATTGATGTTGAAGCTTATGTACCAGATGGAAAACCTATTGATCTGGTTGCTGTATTAGATGAATTACTCGATGAAGCTGCACAAAAAGGAATTATCGAAGATTCCATTACGTACCGTGATTTATTCGATGCTAAATTAATGAACTGCTTATTGCCGCGTCCAAATGAAGTTCAAAAAGAATTTGATAAACGCTATGCGAGAAGCGCTCAAGATGCGACAAATTGGTTCTATAAACTTTCTCAAGATTCCAACTATATTCGTCGTGATCGCATCGCTAAAGACGAAAGATGGACAGCAGATTCTCCTTATGGCGAAATCGAACTTTCCATTAACTTATCCAAACCAGAAAAAGATCCAAAAGCGATTGCGGCTGCTAAAAATGCGCCTCAATCCAGCTATCCAAAATGCCAGCTGTGCTTTGAAAACGAAGGATATGCCGGACGTGTCAACCATCCAGGTCGTTCCAACCACCGCATTATCCGTATTGAAGTGAACCATTCCCCTTGGGGATTCCAATATTCGCCATATGTTTACTACAACGAACACTGCATCGTGTTTAACTCCAAACACGTGCCAATGGCGATTAACCACGATACATTCGTAAAATTATTCGACTTTATCGACTTATTCCCACATTACTTCTTAGGAAGCAACGCTGACTTGCCAATTGTGGGCGGAAGTATTTTATCCCACGACCACTTCCAAGGTGGTCATCACGACTTCCCAATGGCAAAAGCACCAATCGAAGAATCGTTCACATTGAAAGGATTCGAAGATCTTGAAGCCGGAATTGTTGCTTGGCCAATGTCCGTTATTCGTTTAAGAGGCATCGATCGCTGCCGTATCATTGCTGCAGCAGATCATATTTTAGACGTATGGCGCGGCTATACAGATGAAGCTGCATCCATTATCGCTAATGACGGTCAGCCACATAACACGATTACACCAATCAGCCGCAAACACGATGGCAAATACGAACTGGATTTAGTATTGCGCTGCAATATCACAAGTGAAGAACATCCAATGGGTGTTTTCCATCCACACGCACAATGGCATCACATTAAAAAAGAAAATATCGGCTTAATCGAAGTTATGGGTCTTGCAGTATTGCCAGCTCGTTTAAAACAAGAAATGTCCGATCTGAAACAAGCAATGTTAAATGGCGAAGATATCCATGCTATTCCAGCATTAGAAATCCATGCTGATTGGGCAGATGAAATTAAAGAAAAATACGCCGACATCAATGCGGACAACATCGATCAAATCATTCATGATGAAATCGGTATTGTATTTACGCATGTATTAGAAGATGCAGGTGTTTATAAAACAGATGCAGCAGGCAGAGAAGCATTCCGCCGCTTCATCGCAGCACTTTAAACCTTAATAAGTGAAATCGAATAGAACATTCGCGAAAGGAAACGTTATGAGAATTTTAGTAACTGGAGGCGCTGGTTATATCGGTAGCCACACTGTTGTTGAATTATTAAATGCAGGTCATGAAGTTGTTATTGTCGATAACTTATATAACTCAAGTGAAAAAGCAGTTGACAGAATTCAAGAACTGACTGGAAAAACAGTCGCTTTTTATCAAACAGATATTTGTGATTTAGAAGGCTTAAATAAAGTATTTGATGCACAAAAAGTTGATGCCGTGATCCACTTTGCGGGATTAAAAGCAGTTGGCGAAAGTGTTCGCAAACCAGTTGAATACTACCAAAACAATATCGCCGGAACTTTAAACTTAATTGAAGCAATGCGTAATCACGATGTAAAAAATATCATCTTCTCTTCTTCCGCAACAGTATATGGAGATCCATACGAAATTCCTATTACAGAAAAATGTCCAAAAGGAACATGCACAAACCCATATGGTTGGACAAAATGGATGATCGAACAAATTTTGACTGATGTACATACAGCAGATCCAGAATGGAATGTTATTCTGCTTCGTTACTTCAACCCAATTGGTGCACATGAATCCGGACGCATTGGGGAAGATCCAAAAGGAATTCCAAACAACTTATTGCCTTATGTCGCACAAGTTGCAGTAGGTAAATTAAAAGAAGTCGGCGTCTTTGGCGATGACTATCCAACACCAGATGGTACAGGTGTTCGTGACTACATCCACGTTGTCGATTTAGCATGCGGCCACGTTGCAGCTTTAGAACAAATCAAAAAAGATGCAGGATTAAAAATCTATAACTTAGGAACTGGAAAAGGAAGTTCTGTTTTAGACGTCATCCACGCTTTTGAAAAAGCTTGCGGACATCCAATTCCATATTCCATCAAACCTAGACGTGAAGGCGATATCGCAACTTGTTATGCAAAATGCGACCTAGCAAAAGAAGAATTAGGTTGGGAAGCAAAATATAATCTCGATGATATGTGTGCTTCTTCTTGGAAATGGCAATCCGAAAACCCAGATGGGTATAACACCGAAGGAAAATAAATCTCCCTTTTCAAATTGAATTCACAAAAACCCCAGTCATTCATGATTGGGGTTTTTGCATGGCTTTGAAAAATTGAACGACGAAGATTTGGACATGAAGCAAACGTGTAGTAGCTATAGTTCAGAACTTTTTTGAGAGAAGAAAACGGCTTGCCGTAGCAGACAGTACGCTTTTCATATTTTTGACTTCCGAAAATATCGTGGTTTTACTTCCGACTTTGTGGAATTGGAATGTTCAATGAGGCATCTAGTTTTAATGTCTAGTTTGTCTGAGCTAGCTTTTGTATAGATTTAAAAAATTAATTCAAATGATTTGTGATGGACAAAAATGGAGTGTAAGAGATGGATGTTTTGCCGAAATTTAAGCGAGTTTACGGTAAATTTTTGCCTTTCGAATTATTGTTTTGCTCTCTATTCTGAGTGTGGAGAAAAATATAAAAAATCGAAATCAGTGATTAGGCAAGGAGAAAATGATGAACTTAAAATGCACAAAGAAAGAATTTGTCGAAATGGCCATTGGCGTGATTTTAATTGGGCTAGGTTGCGGTTGTTTTAGATGGTCGGGATTTGGTGCAGATCCATTTACGACGATGGTGATGGCAATGTCGAATGTCCTCCCGATTTCATATGGCAATTTGTTTTTGACTTTGAATATCATTTTGTTGATTCCGATGATTTTGGTTGGCAGAAGACATATTAACTGGGGAACGATCCTCAATATGGTCGGTGTCGGATATGTTTCCGATTTCGCAGTGTTTTGTTTACAAAATCTGCCATATGAAAGCTTGGTCATCAGAACTGTGATGATGCTCATTGGCTTAGCCATTATTTGTGTTGGTGTAGCGATTTACATTTATCCAAATAAAGGCGTTGGCCCTTATGATGCTTTACAACTGATCGCTATGGATTTATCAAAAGGCAAAGTTTCTTATCAAACTGCGCGTTGGGCATGTGATGGGACAGCTTTAGTCGTGGCAATTGTTGTCGCAATCGTATCGGGTCAACAATTATTTGAAGTGATTGGAATCGGTACGGTTTGTGCAACGTTTATGATTGGTGCTCTTGTTCAAAAAATCTCGGATTGGCTCAAACAAAAACAATGGCTTGATGATCATTCTTGCCAAACAGCAACAGCTTAATTGATCGAAAACAAAAGCAAGTGGAACGAAAATGATTTCCACTTGCTTTTTCATTGCGCAATCTAAAATTTTTTTGTTTTTAAAATTTGCTCGTATAATTTGAAGAAGAAGCAATTCAAATAACGAGCAAAGGAGGAAGGGCACATGAAATCAATCGATTATGGCCATGGAAGTATCGCAAAAGCGATCGTGCAATCTGCCGGTCCGATGATGGTCGCGCAAGTCCTTTCGCTTTTATACAACATGATTGACCGCATGTATATCGCTTATATGCCGCAAGGGACAATTGCGATCGGCGCAGTTGGACTTTGTTTTCCGATTTTGACGATTATGATTGCATTTGCCAATTTGTATGGTTCGGGCGGTGGTCCATTAGTGGCGATTTGCCGCGGACGCAAAGAAGATCAAGAAGCTAAACGCATCCAAGCTGCAACATTAGGGATGATTGTAATCACAGGAGTTGTCCTGATGCTCATTACGCAAGTATGGAGTACTCCAATTTTGCGGCTATTTGGTGCGACTGCAAGCAATATTCCTTATGCTAAGCAATATTTAGATATCGTTTTATGGGGCACAGTGTTTTCGATGCTTGCAACAGGGATGAATCCGTTTTTGATCGCACAAGGCAGACCTTTAGCGAGTATGATGACCATTGCGGTAGGGGCAATTTTAAATATTGTGCTCGATCCACTATTCATCTTTGTTTGGCACATGGGGATTGCCGGTGCAGCATTGGCAACAGTGATTTCGCAAATCATTTCCGCATTCATTGTGTTGTCCTTATTGATGTCTAAACGCGCCGTTTTAAAACTAGAATTTTCTTTTGTATTGCCGTCATTGAAGTGGGGCAGAATTCGCCGAATTACTTCGCTTGGGTTTGCGGGATTTATTATGCAAGTGACCAACTCAATTGTTCAATCTGTTTCGAATTCCGTTTTAGGACAACTCGGCGGCGATCTTTATATTTCGATCATGACGATTGTCAGCTCTGTTCGCCAAATTTTGGATACGCCAGTTTCTGGATTAGTTGAAGGATCGAGTCCTATTTTGTCTTTTAACTATGGTGCTAATCAAATGGATCGTGTTAAAAAGACGATTTTGATGATGACGGGCATTTGTTTTGGCTATACATTACTCGTTTGGCTTTGCGTCATGATTTGGCCGCATGTCTTTGTCGACCTTTTCAACCAAGATCCAAATTTAACGAAAATTGCTTCTCCGGCATTGATCGTTTATTTTGCGGCGTTTGTTTTCCAAGCATTTCAATATGCAGGTCAAACAGTATTTAAATCATTGAATATGCGCAATCAAGCGGTATTTTTCTCTTTGTTTCGCAAAGTTGTTCTCGTTGTTCCATTGACTTTGTTTTTGCCGCGTTTTATGGGCGTAATGGGAGTCTTTGCGGCTGAACCGATTTCGAATTTCATCGGCGGATGTGCATGTTACATATGTATGTATTTCACGGTTTATCGCAAAATTGCATCGTAATTTCGATCCCAATTGGATACAAAATGATTTGTGTTCAGTTGGGATTTTTTTAATGTGTGAGTCTGAATTGAAACAAATGAAAGCTAAAAAGCTTAAAAAAGGGATCTTAGAAAGTGACAATGAGTTGTGAATTTGGCAAAAATCACCAGTTTTTTGTTGAAATGTCCAATTTTTTTGAAAAATCGGTAATAATTTCATTATTTTTCTGAAAATAAATGATTTGAAAAACAAAATAGTTGAAAAATGAAAATGACTGATTAAAATACAGAATCATTAAATCGATGACCGGAAGTAGTAGCTGTGGGAAGGTCCAAAGAGAGCTGTAGGTTGGTGAAATATGGCGTCTGGAAAACAGTGAACGTGTCCGTGAGTGAAACTGCGACAGCAATCGAGTAGTTTCCGCTGCCTGGCGTTATAGGAGAGAGTCCTTTGTATAGAACAAAGGGAAGATAGGTGGTACCGCGAGCAATCGTCCTTTCATGTTGCATGGAAGGGCGTTTTTTTTAGGCATGGAAAGGGGTGATCTTCATGAAAAAAGTCCGACGAAGCACCTCTAGATCCTTAGATCAAAATGGAAAAGTTTAAACGAAATACAAACAAACGAAATTTATAGAAAAGCTCATAGCAGCAAGAGGAGAAATTACATGTCTAACTTACATAACGAAAATAAAAACTACACAAAAATTGTCTTGGCTTACTCTGGTGGATTAGATACATCCGTTTTAATCCCTTGGTTAAAAGAACATTACAACAACTGTGAAGTCATTGCGGTATCCGGCAACGTCGGTCAAGCTAGTGAACTTGAAGGATTGGAAGAAAAGGCTCTCGCAACAGGTGCTTCAAAACTATATATCGAAGATTTAACAGATGAATTTGTGAATGACTATATCGTGCCTTCTTTAAAAGCTGGCGCAACTTATGAAGATTATTTACTCGGTACTTCTTTTGCAAGACCAATCATCGCGAAAAAGATCGTTGAAATTGCGAAAAAAGAAGGTGCGCAAGCGATTTGTCATGGCTGCACAGGTAAAGGAAATGACCAAGTTAGATTCGAATTAGCAATTAAAGCTTTTGCTCCAGAATTAGACATCATCGCGCCATGGCGGTTCTGGGAACTGAACTCCAGAGAAAAAGAAATCGCTTATGCCCAAGCCCATAACATTCCTTTAAAAATCAATAAAGAAACGAACTACTCAAAAGATAAAAACCTCTGGCACTTATCTCATGAAGGATTAGATCTTGAAGATCCGGCAAATGAAGCACCAATCGAACAAGAAGGATTCTTAGAATTAGGTGTTTCTCCTCAACAAGCCCCAGATACACCAACAACAATCACACTCCATTATGAAAAAGGGGTGCCAACCGCATTAGATGGTCAAGCAATGAGCGCCAAAGAAATCATCTACAAACTCAATGAACTTGGCGGAGCGAATGGAATTGGAATTTTAGATATTGTTGAAAACAGACTGGTCGGCATGAAATCGAGAGGCGTTTATGAAACACCAGGCGGAACAATTCTTTATGCGACACATAAAAAATTAGAAGAAATCACTTTGGATAAAAACACCAAACATTTCAAAGACATCGTTGCTCAAAAATTTGGCGAACTCGTTTATGACGGATTATGGTACACCCCATTAAGAAAGGCACTGTCCGCATTTGTGGATTCTACACAAGAAACAGTAACGGGGGATGTAACAGTCAAATTATATAAAGGAAACATCCTGCCAGTGAGCGTGACTTCTCCTTATTCCTTATATAACGCTGGTATGGCAACGTTTGATGAAGACGATTGTTACGACCAAGCAGATTCTGCAGGATTCATTAACTTATTCGGTTTGCCTATTGCCGTAAGAGCACTCAATGATCAAAAGCTAGCTCAAGAGACTGGAGAACATTTCTCCAGCGTTGAGTAATGGCAAAGCTTTGGACCGGACGGATCGCCGGCAAAACCGATCCGCAGGCGAATGATTTCAACAGCTCGATTTCTTTTGATCAACGACTGTATGCCCAAGACATTCAAGGATCAAAAGTTCACAGCAGCATGCTAGCCAAACAAGGAATCATCACCCCAGAAGAAAAAGACAAAATTCATCAAGGTCTAGAAGAAATTCTCGACTTGATGGATCAAAACAAAATTGAATTCAGCCATGAGTATGAAGATATTCACACTTGTGTCGAACAGCTTTTAACCGAAAAAATCGGCGATGCCGGCAAAAAGTTACATACAGGCAGAAGCAGAAACGACCAAGTCGCTTTGGATTTAAAACTATATGTTGCTCAAGAAATTGGTGAAATCCAAAAAGCGATTAAGCAAGTCATTCACGCTTTATGCCAAGTCGCGAAAGCGAATGCCGATACGATTATGCCCGGCTATACGCACCTGCAAAGAGCACAGCCGATCACATTTGGTCATACGTTAATGGCATATGCGACGATGTTAAAACGCGACTTCAAACGCTTAGCCAATACGCTCGAGATCATGGATGAATGCCCACTTGGCGCAGGCGCTCTCGCGACAACGACATTCAATTTAGATCGTGACTATACGGCTAAACATTTAGGGTTTTTAAAACCGATGCCAAACTCACTGGATGCTGTAGCGGATCGCGATTACTGCATTGAATATTTAAGCGATCTATCCATCATGATGATGCATCTTTCCAGACTCAGTGAAGAGATGATTTTATGGAGCTCTTGGGAGTTTAAATTCATTGAACTAGATAATGCCTTTTCAACTGGCAGTTCGATTATGCCACAAAAGAAAAATCCTGATATGTGCGAACTCATCCGTGGAAAAACCGGTCGGGTGTATGGCGATTTAATTGGCTTATTAACTGTCATGAAAGGTTTGCCTCTTGCCTACAACAAAGATATGCAAGAAGACAAAGAAGCCGTATTTGATGCGACCGACACCGTCATCATGTGTTTAAACGTATTAGCTCCAATGATCGAAACGATGAAGGTGCTTAAAGACAATATGAAAAGCGCGGGTCAAAAAGGGTTTATCAATGCGACTGACTGCGCCGATTATTTAACGAAAAAAGGAATGCCATTTCGGGATGCTTATAAACTGACAGGCGAACTTGTTGCCTCTTGTATTGAACAAGGCATCGTCCTTGAAGATCTTCCATTAGAACAATTAAAACAAATCAGCTCCCTCTTTGATCAAGATTTCTTTGAAAGTGTCGATTTATTAAATTGTGTCAATCAACGCCAAGTGTATGGCGGTCCAACGCCAAAAAGTGTTTTGGCGCAAGTAGAACAAATGGAACAATTCCTCATTAACGATCACGAATAAATCACTAAAACGATTGTTTAGAAAGTTATATACAAAATAGAAAGGATCTGCAGCGATGAAAAAAGTATATATCGATGGTCAGGCAGGAACGACTGGCTTACAAATTCATGAACGTCTAGCGATGCGCAAAGATATTGAATTATTAGAAATCGATCCGGCATTGCGAAAAGATGAAAATGAACGCAAAAAGCTTATGCAGCAAGCGGATTTAGTCTTCTTATGCCTGCCCGATCAAGCAGCTAAAGAAGCAGCTTCATGGATGGCGGATATGGATACTCGCATTATTGATGCGAGCACGGCGCATCGCACCAATCCAAATTGGGTATATGGCTTTCCTGAACTTTCGCAACAACAAAAAGAAAAAATTCAACACGCTAAATGCGTAGCCAATCCGGGATGTCATGCCAGCGGGTTTATCGCTTTAGTTCAGCCTTTAGTCGCCCATGGTTTATTAGATGCCAATGTGAAGCTGACTGCCTTTTCGTTGACAGGCTACAGCGGCGGCGGCAAAGCGATGATTGAAGATTATGAACAACATTGCACAACTGATATGAAATCCCCTAAACCTTATGCCTTAAATCTTAGCCATAAACATTTGCCAGAAATGAAGGCGATTTGTCAGCTAGAACAAACACCGCTATTTGTGCCAATTGTCGATGACTTTAAACAAGGCATGTTAGTGCAAGTGTTGATCGATGCCAATAATTTGCATCAACCCAATTCATCTTTGCCTTTAAGCGTGGATGAATTAGTGCAGTTTTATCAATCCATTTATCAAGGAAGTCTTATTCAAGTTGCAAGTGGCGAGTCTGCTTTATATACCGCTTCGCTTGCCGAACGTGATCGCATGGAAATCTTTGTGAATGGCAATGAGAACGGCTTTGTGTTAAGTGCGCGCTTTGACAATTTAGGAAAAGGCGCAAGTGGAGCAGCCGTTCAAAATATGAATTTGATGTTAGGCCTGGATGAATACCAAGGTCTGCATCTTTAAAAGGAAAAACAATTCAGAAAACTGAATTCAAGATAGAGAAAACAGGAAGGAAATCGAGATGAAGCTCATCAAATCAGGAATTACTGCCGCAAAAGGATTTAGTACCGGCGCAATTCATTGTGGGATTCGCAATAACAAGTCTAAAAAAGAACTGGCTTTGATCGTTTCGCAAGTGCCTTGCCAAACGGCAGCCGTATATACCAAAAACAAAGTCAAAGCAGCACCACTGCTTTTAAATCAAAAACACCTTGTCAATGGGCAAGCCCAAGCCATTTGTGTCAACTCTGGCAATGCTAATGCATGTGCGATCAACGATGATCAAAATGCTTATATTCAAGCTAAAGCTGCTGCAGATCAGCTGGGCTTAAATGTTGAAGATGTTCTCGTTGCTTCAACAGGTGTGATTGGGGTGGAACTGCCAATCGATAAAATTGTCAACGGGATCAAAGAAATTGAATTAACTACAGATTGGTTAGAAACCGCCAAAGCGATTATGACCACGGATACAACAGTTAAAGAATGTTCAGTTGAATTTGAATTAGATGGCAAAACAGTGCATCTAGGCGGAATTGCCAAAGGAAGCGGGATGATCCATCCCAATATGGGCACGATGTTATGCTTCATCACGACCGATGCGGCAATCAGCCATGAAATGCTCGATCAAATGTTAAAACAAAACGTTAAACAAACGTTTAACCGCATCAGCGTCGATGGCGATACTTCAACAAACGATATGTGTATCGTCATGGCCAACGGTTTAGCCCAAAACACTTATATCGATCATGAAGGTGAAGATGCCGCAATTGTTAATGAAGCACTCAAAACCGTCATGGAAGCATTAGCAATTGATATCGCAAAAGATGGCGAAGGAGCTTCACGTTTAATTACTGTGCAGATGCAAAATGCGCAAAGTGAAAAACAAGCTGAAACGTTAGCGATGTCAGTGGCATCTAGTTCGCTATTAAAAGCAGCTGTATTTGGCCAAGATGCTAACTGGGGTCGTGTGTTATGTGCGATGGGTTATGCGGATACGGAATTTGATCCAAGTTTAGTTGATATTTATTTTGCGTCAAACCAAGGCAAAGTATTGGTTTGTCAACAAGGCAAAGGAATTGTCTTCGATGAAGATTTAGCCGCCAAAATTTTAGCCCAGCCAGAAATTGAAATCATCGCCGATTTACATGCAGGAGATGCACAAGTGACTTGTTGGGGATGCGACTTAACGTATGACTACGTCAAAATCAATGGAGATTACCGGACATGATGAGTGCAGAGAAGAAAGCCGCAATCCTTGCTGAAGCTTTGCCTTATTTAAAGGAATATCACGATGAAATCGTCATCGTTAAATACGGCGGCAACGCCATGATCGATGAACAACTTAAAAAAGCAGTCATCGAAGATGTGTTGATGCTGCATTTAGTCGGCATTCATGTCGTCCTGCTCCATGGCGGTGGACCAGATATTAACCGAATGTTGAAGAAAACTGGCATTGAAAGCCAATTTGTTAATGGCTTGCGCGTGACGGATGAGCAGACGATGGAAATCGTTCAAATGGTTTTAAGCGGCAAAGTAAATAAAGAACTCGTCAGCCATTTAGAAGGTAAAGGTGTTGGTCTTTGCGGAATGGATGGCCAATTATTCCAAGCCGTTAAACATCAATCGCAAGATGCGGATTATGGATATGTCGGCGATATCGTCCAAGTCAATTGCGATCTCGTCAAAGACTTAATCGAAAAAAACTATATCCCGGTCATCTCCTCTGTTGCCATTGGCCAAGAAGATGGTCATGCCTATAACATCAATGCGGATTTAGCTGCTTCTAAACTCGCTGCCGCCTTGCATGCCAAAAAATTAATTTTATTAACGGATATTGTCGGCTTATTAGCAGATCCAAAAGATCCGAATAGCTTAATCGAGACGATTAAACTCTCGCAAATCCCTGCTTTACAAAGCAGTGGGGTAATCAGCGGTGGCATGATTCCAAAAGTCGACTGCTGCGTTGAAGCGGTGCGCCAAGGTGTATCGCGCGCGAGCATTATCGATGGCCGCGTAGAACATTCTATCCTCATTGAATTATTAACGAATGTCGGAATTGGAACGATGTTTTTGCAGGAGGAGATTTAAATGGATTTTGAATCTTTAAAACAATTAGAACATGAAAATGTCATGCAGACTTACGGCCGTTTTGATCTAGCGATCGATCATGGTCAAGGCAGCCTTCTTTATGATTTGCAAGGCAATGAATATATCGATATGACTAGCGGCATTGGCGTCAATGCGCTCGGTCATAACTATTTACCATTAGTCCAAGCAATTCAAAATCAAGCCGCAAAAATCTTGCAGGCCTCAAACTTGTTCTATACCGAACCAATGATTGATGTAGCCCAAAAGCTCAACCAAGTGTCGGGCATGAAAAAAGTGTTTTTCGCCAATTCTGGCGCTGAAGCGAATGAGGGCATGATTAAAATTGCTCGCAAATATTCTTGGGATCATTATCACGATGAAAATCGCTTAGTGATTTTAACGCTCAAACAATCTTTTCACGGCAGAACGATCGCAACATTAGAAGCGACAGGACAAGATCATTTCCATCAAAACTTTTTCCCATTCACCAATGGCTTTGACTATATTCCCGCCAACGATATTCAAGCTCTCCAAAACTATTTTACGACGCATAAAATCGCAGGATTGATGATGGAACTCGTCCAAGGAGAAAGCGGCGTACGTCCACTAGATCCACAATTTGTCTGTGAAGCAGCTAAACTTTGTCAACAACACGATGTGCTGTTGATGATTGATGAAGTTCAAACCGGCATTGGCAGAACAGGAACATTTTTCGCCTATCAACATTATGGAATTGAACCAGATTTAGTATCTTGCGCAAAAGGGTTAGGCGGCGGCGTACCTATTGGTGCCGTATTAGCGAATACAAAATGCCAAGATGTGCTGCAAGCAGGAGATCATGGAACAACATTTGGCGGCAATCCATTGGCCGCAAGTGCAGCGCGCGTCGTGATCGATACGATCAGTGCTCCCGAGTTTTTAAACGATGTGCAAGACAAAGGGACTTGGTTTATGGATGAGCTGAAAAAACTCAATTTAGCCAAAGTCAAAGATGTGCGTGGCTTAGGATTAATGATCGGCATAGAAGTTGCACCTGAAGAAGTGATGGATGATTTAGCTAAACTTCGCCAAAAAGGAATTTTAGCTTTAAAAGCAGGTACGGCGACAATTCGTCTTTTACCCCCACTCATTATTGAAAATAACCACCTGCAAACTGTATTAGATGCATGTAAAGAGGTATTGGGATGAAACATTTATTAAAATTACTCGATCTGTCTACTGAAGAAATTATCAGAATTTTGGATTTAGCAGATCAGTTAAAATATGAAAGAAAACATGGGATTCCTCATGAACACTTAAAAGGAAAATCGATCGGTTTGATTTTCCAAAAATCTTCAACGAGAACACGTGTCTCTTTTGAAACCGGCATTGCCCAACTCGGCGGTCAGCCTTTATTTTTATCGAGCGCGGACCTGCAAATCGGCCGTGGCGAACCAATTCAAGATACTGCTCGTGTCCTTTCCCGTTATTTAGATGGCATTATGATTCGTACTTATGGCCAAGATGAAGTTGAAAACCTTGCTCAGTATGGATCAATTCCTATTATCAATGGATTGACCGACTTCTGCCATCCTTGCCAAGTGTTAGCGGATTTAATGACGATTCGCGAAAAGTTTGGAAAACTAGCAGGACTTAAAATGGCTTATATTGGCGATGGCAACAACATGGCTAACTCACTGATCGTCGGTGGGTTGAAAACAGGAATGGATGTTGCGATTGCGACACCAGCAACCCATCAGCCAGATCCAACCGTTTTAGAATTTGCGAAAGCATATGGCGATCATTTCCAATTGACAACTTCCCCAGTGGAAGCAGTAAAAGATGCAGATGTCGTCTTTACGGATACTTGGGCATCAATGGGTCAAGAAGAAGAAAAAGCAGAAAGAATGAAAATCTTTGCCGGCTATCAAGTTAATGATGAACTTTTAGAAAACGCTAAAGAAGGCGTAATGGTTCAGCATTGTCTGCCAGCTTATCGTGGCCAAGAAATTACCGAAAAAGTATTTGAAGATCATGCGGATGAAATTTTTGAGGAAGCAGAAAACCGTCTGCACGCTCAAAAAGCAGTCATGGTTTTATTGATGAAAGAACCTCATTAAAGCAAATTGGAGTAATCTCAACTTTTCGGAAAAAAAGTGTATGAAAATTTGGAAGATGACAGATTTTGAAGAAAGTGATCTATTTCGATGAACGTTTATCGAAGACGTATAGAGACAGCAGATAAATTTTCCTAAAAATGAGTGCACTAAAAAGAGGTGAATCGGAATCAATCTTAATAGATTGATATTTAAGACGTTATTAGATTATGTCAGCTTGCGGTTTATCAATTTTCAGCCATGCATCTGTATGAATGTTGATAAATTCCATTATAATATGAACGAGCAGCCTTTTCCGCCCTCTGACTTTGGTTTGATGAAGCCTGTAGTCATTGAGA
>JAUMZN010000012.1 GCA_030528085.1 Erysipelotrichaceae bacterium
TTTGGCTTGCCCTCACTTGCTTGCCGCTCGGTGAGTGCTCGACTATTCAACCACATAACGAAGAGCAATGCAAGTGTATTTTTTAAATTTTTTTCGAATAATTTTCGCCTTGCTTTATCTATCGTATTTTTCGAGATTATTTTTTTCGAATAGAATTCATTTTGAGTCATATAAAGAGCACTTTGAGTTATTTCATCTTCAATTTGATCTTCATTTTTCTTCAAAATTTTATTCAAAGCGTTCTATCTATATTTTTTTCTATATCACTTTTCTATTTTTTTTATTTCAATTCACAATTATTCACCTTGAACTAGATTTTCTTGTCGGCGTTCTTACTGTCCTTCTACTCTATTGAGTTTTTCTCTATAGAAGAAAAGCATTCACTTATAGATGCTCATTCTTTCTTATGCACATATATAATAGTGTTCAAGAAGATTGGAGAAACCATTATGAATATTACTCAAATCGTATTTAGTCCTACTGGCGGGACACAAAAAGTTGTCGACATTTTAAGCAACACTTGGAATACCCAAATCAACACAATTGATTTAACAAATCCAAAACTTGATTTTTCAGCATTCAATATTGATCCAGAAGATCTTGTAATCCTAGCTGTTCCTTCTTATGCCGGACGTGTCCCTGCTTTAGCTGCAAAGCGATTAACCCAAATCCAAGGTCATCATGCCCGTTGTGTTTTAGTTTGTGTATATGGCAATCGTGCTTATGAAGATACTTTGATCGAATTATCGGATCTAGCATTACAGTGTGATTTTGAAGTCGTCGCTGCCATTGCGGCTATTGCTAAGCACTCTATTATGACTCAATTCGCTACCGATCGTCCTGATGCTAGTGATGTTGCAGATCTACAAAATTATGCGCATCAAATCCAAGAAAAACTAGACTCCGGGCGTAGTGATTTAACGATCAGCCAGCTTCCCGGAAACCGACCATATAAACAAACAAAAGGCGGTATGATTCCTTATGCGAGCGATGCATGTAATGAATGTGGTCTTTGCGCTGCACTTTGTCCAGCTCAAGCCATCGATCCCACTAATCCTAAGGTAACTGATCCTCAACCATGTATTTCTTGCATGCGTTGCGTTTCAAAGTGTCCTCATCAAGCAAGACAAGTTGATCCTGTACAATTGGAAAATCTCGTCAACCGTGTTAAAGATGCAATTTCCAGTCGAAAAAATAACGAATTATTCCTATAAATCTGTATCAAATTTTTGATACAAAGATAAATAGTTTCTAAGGTAAGCGAATTTTTTCTCTTACCTTTTTTTCTCTTTTTTACTCATTTCTTGAAGCAAATTTATTGACATTTTTTTGCTCAAAAATTAATATATAGCAAGCTATTATATAGGGTGTTATGAATCATTTTACATGCATTCTTTTTCTAGCTTATTTGATCCTTTTTTCCGCCTATTCAACGATGAATATCGCGGTATTTTTTCTTTTATCCAATCTTTAATATTTTAAAATCTTCTTTGAATGTAAAGAATAAAGAGGATCTTATTCAGCTTTTTCATCTATCTTTAATCTTCTTGTTTTTGAATATAGAGATTTATATTGGTCGATGTAAAACGTTGAAATAGAAAGGAGAACTATGTGTCCGACAAATAAACAAAATCCCCCACATGTTAGTTTTTTAATCGCATCTTTGCAGCATATTATTCGTACGCAAATCGATAATCAATTACGTGCTGAAGATCTGACAAAAACTCAATTTGATGTTCTTGTTTTCTTGCAATCTAGTCGCCAAAAAAAGCGCGAAGTGATTCAAAAAGATTTACAAACACATTTTAAAGTTTCTAACCCTACCATTTCTTCTTTGCTTGATCGCTTAGAATCTAAAAACCTCATTGCGCGTGTCGTTTCAAAAAAAGATCGCCGCATCCATAACATCGAACTTACTCAATTAGGAATTCAACAACTTGAACATGTTCGTGCAATTATCGACAACGCTGAAGAGTCAATGTTAAAAGGCTTAAGCGAAGAAGAAATTGAAAGCGGAAGAATTTTTTTACAAACCATCGTAAATAACTTACTTGAAAAGGAGGTAATAGATTGTGATTTCCACTCTAGCCAAACAGATTAAAGGGTATAAAAGAGAAACGATTCTTACCCCCATCTTTGTCAGTCTAGAAGTTTTCTTAGATATCTTGATTCCTTTCTTTATGTCCAAAATGGTCGATGAAGGAATCACCCCTGGCGATATCGATGTAGTGATTCGCTATGGATCATTGATGTTAATCACTGCTTTACTCGCTTTATTTTGCGGGGCGATGTCAGGACGATACGCCGCAATTGCTGCTGCCGGCTTTGGTAAAAACCTCCGCGCTGCAGAATTTAAAAACATTCAAAACTTTTCCTTTATGAATATTGATGAATATTCAACTGGTGGTTTAATTACCCGTTTAACAACTGACGTCAGCAACGTTCAAAACTCTTTCCAAATGCTGATTCGAATTGCGGTTCGTTCACCATTGAACTTCATCATGGCATTTTGTATGGTTCTCTATTTGAACTGGCAAATTGCTTTGTGGTTGCTTTTAGTGATTGTCTGCCTTGCTGTGGCAATTGGCATTCTCATTAAAAAAGCTCATCCAATCTTTAGAAAGATGTTCAAAATGTACGACAACTTGAATGAAGAAATTCAAGAAAATATTTCTGGAGTTCGTCCAATCAAGTCATTCGTTCGTGAAGATTATGTCATCGACCGTTTCAATAAACGTTCCCAAGACATTTATGACGTCAACCGTAAAGCGGAATTATTAATGATTCTCAACCAACCATTCGTCCAAATCGCGGTTTATACATGTATGCTGCTGATCTCTTGGATTGGTGCTCATCATATCGTAGAAGGAACAATGGAAGTTGGATATTTATTCTCTTTGTTCTCCTATGTCATGAACTTATTGATGTCACTCATGATGTTCTCCATGATTCTTGTCATGTTGACGATGTCTGCAGCAAGCGCAAATCGTATCGCTGAAGTCATCAACCAAGTTTCTTATCTTGAATCGCCAGAAAATGGTTTGACTACTGTAAAAGATGGCACTGTTGAATTTGATCATGTGTATTTCAACTATGCGTCACAAGTTGATGGTCACTACGTTTTACGTGATATCGACTTCACGATTCCTAGTGGTTCGACTTTAGGTATTTTAGGTGGAACTGGTTCTTCCAAAACATCACTTGTCAGCTTAATCCCTCGTCTTTATGACGTCACAAAAGGTGAAGTTCGTGTAGGTGGTGTCAACGTTAAAGATTATGATTTAAAAACACTTCGTGACTCTGTCGCGATGGTTTTACAGAAAAACGTATTGTTCTCCGGAACAATTAAAGAAAACATGCGTTGGGGCGATGAAAACGCAACTGATGAAGAAATTTTAGAAGCTTGTCGTTTAGCTCAAGCGGATGAATTCATCCAACGTATGCCTGACAAATACGATACTTATATTGAACAAGGTGGAACGAACGTATCCGGTGGTCAAAGACAACGTCTTTGTATCGCTCGTGCTCTGTTGAAAAAGCCAAAAATTTTAATTTTGGATGACTCCACTTCGGCTGTCGATACAAAAACCGACTTCCTCATTCGTGAAGCGTTCAAAACAAAAATCCCAGATACAACAAAGATTATTATTTCTCAGCGTGTCAGCTCATTGCAGGATGCCGATCAAATCTTAGTTTTAGATCGCGGTCACTTCATTGCGATGGGTACTCACGAAGAATTGCTCAAGTCTAACGAAATTTATCGCACAACTTGGCAAGCCCAACAGAAAGGAGATGACACTGATGCCAACGCCTAATGCTTCCAACAAAAAACCAAAATTGAATCCAAACGGTTTAAAGCGCGTCTTTAAAATGGTTTGGCAAGATTACAAATGGTTAGTGATCATCATTGGTGTTTTGATCTGTGTCAACTCGTTCGCAAACGTATATGGAAACACATTCCAACAGCGTTTAATCGATGATTACATCACTCCAATGCTGTCGACTGGATCGAAAGATTACTCGCCATTATTAGCTGCCATCGTACAGATGATCATCATCTATAGTGTCGGCGTCATTGCTTCTTATGTTTTAAATAGACTGACTGTAAAAATCAGTTTAGGTACTTTGAACAATGTCCGTGAACGCTTGTTCGCTCACATGCAGACTTTGCCAATCAAATATTTTGATACCCATGCCCATGGGGATATCATGTCGGTTTATACAAACGATACAGATACATTGCGACAGACAATTTCTGCTTCTGTGCCACAAGTGTTCTCCTCTTTGATTACGATTATTATGGTTATCATTTCCATGTTCTCGTTATCTTGGATCTTAGCTTTATTAACATTATCATTCTCAATCATGATGTTATTTATCGCTAAAAAGATCACCCACAACTCAGGGAAATATTTCCGCCAGCAACAAAAAGAACTCGGTCATGTCAACGGCTATATCGAAGAGATGATCGAGGGCTCTCGTGTCATCAAAGTATTCTCTCATGAAAAACAAGTTCAAGAAGATTTTGAAAAAATCAACGATACACTTTGCCAAGCGAGCACAAAAGCGAATATTTACGCCAACATCTTAATGCCAATCTGCATGAACTTCGGTTATGTTTCTTACGTTGTTTGCGCTGTTGTCGGCAGTTACTTTGCGATTCACGGCATGTTCAACATGACTGTCGGAACAATCGCTGCCATGTTGTCATTGAACAAAGCATTCAATAACCCAATCACTCAAATCTCGCAGCAACTCAATGCTGTCATTATGTCTCAAGCAGGTGCCGCTCGTATTTTCGAAATTCTCGACGAACCATCAGAAAAAGACTCTGGTGTCGTTAGTTTAGTCCGCACTAAACTTGAAGATGGAAAATGGGTAGAAACAAAAGAACACACTGGCCATTGGTGCTGGAAACACCCACGTCCAAACAATGGATATGAACTCATTCCTTTAAAAGGGGATGTCGTATTTGATGATGTTACTTTTGGCTATAACGAAAACAAAACCGTTTTGCATGACATTAACCTTTATGCGCATGCCGGTGAAAAAGTTGCTTTAGTCGGTGCGACTGGTGCTGGAAAAACGACGATCACCAACTTGGTTAACCGTTTCTACGATATCCAAAAAGGTACGATCACTTATGATGGCATCAATATTGAGTTGATCCAAAAACCAGACTTACGCCGTTCATTAGGTGTCGTCTTGCAAGATACGCAATTGTTCTCCGGAACGATTATGGATAACATCCGTTTTGGTAAACTTGATGCGACTGATGAAGAATGCATTGCTGCCGCAAAACTCGCTCGTGCCGACAGCTTTATCAATCACCTTGAACATGGCTATAACACGTATATCCATGCGAATGGTGAATCTTTATCCCAAGGTCAGCGTCAGCTGCTCGCCATTGCGCGTGCTGCGGTTGCTAACCCGCCAGTATTGATTCTTGATGAAGCGACATCAAGTATCGATACCCGTACTGAACGCTTAGTTCAAGAAGGTATGGATGAGCTGATGAAAGGACGTACTGTCTTTGTCATCGCTCACCGCTTATCAACAATTATGAACTCTGATGCAATCATGGTTTTAGACCAAGGTCGAATTATCGAACGCGGCAACCACGATTCTTTAATTCAGAAAAAAGGAGTTTACTACCAGCTTTATACTGGTGCTCTTGAAATGGATTAGTTCTCTTTAAATCTCGCGCTCGATTTCCTGAAAACAAGGAGATCGAGCGCTTTTTTCTGCTCAAATTTAGATTTTGAATATTTTCAAAAACAAAGCGCGCATTTCATACCACAACTAAGTAGGAGGTATAACTATGTCGAGTTCTTATCCATCATTAGAAAAATCAAATGTCGAAGATTTGCTTCAAGAGCTCATTTTGAATGTCGACGCACTCACATCATCCAAGCAGTACCGTGACTACTTAAAAGTCGTGACCCGCTTTCCAACGTATTCTGTTCATAATTTATTATTGATCTTCAAACAATATCCCCAAGCGACGTTTGTAGCTGGTTATGCGACGTGGAAATCATTTGGACGGCACGTTAAAAAAGGCGAAAAAGGAATCAAGATTCTTGCCCCAATTACGCAAACGCAAACCGTGATCGATGAAATCACCCAACTCGAAAAAACGGAAACAACAGTAGGTTTTCGTCGAGTCTCTGTCTTTGATATCTCACAAACTGAAGGCCGACCTTTGCCTAAGATCATGGAACCTAAAACACTGCAAGGCGATTGCGATATTTATGAAGAAGCGAAAAAACGTTTAGAAAACGCCTTAGGCTATCACATCCAAACAGCATCACTTCAAGAAGGGGCAACGGGTAAATGTTCCTATGAATTCAAAACTATTTTTATTCATGATTTATGTGATTCCCGTCAAGCGTTCAAGACGATGATTCATGAATGTGCCCATGTCTTTTTACATGAAAAACTGCGCCTATATGCACCAAGCAATGAATTTGAAAAACTGCTAGCAAGCAAACAATCGATTCGCGAAATGGAAGCTGAGTCTGTAAGTTATATCGTTTGTACGCGCATGGGGATCGATTGTTCAGAATATTCATTTCCCTACATTGCTTTATGGAAGAAAAAAGAATCGTTTCTTGCCCAATCTCTTAAGCGAATCACCAATATTTCTTTAACGATCATTCAATTACTAGATGATTTATCCAACGCTAAAGATCATTCAGAAAAAGCTAAAGAAAATGCGCCGCAAAAAGAAAACATCCAAGAAACCCGCTCTCTTAACCCAGTTATGACTAGCCCAATTTCTTCTTCAGTAATTCCTTATGCTAAACCTTGATCTCTCATGCATTTTCCGACAAAAAAAGATCGCCGCGGCGATCTTTTTTATTACATGTCGATCATTCGTTTTGAAAGATGGTTTAAAATCAGCCGAACGAATAAGCAGCCAATGATCATTGCACCTAAAGCGATCATCACCATAATTCTAGGGGTGATATTTAAAGCAATTGGCGTAATGACAATAACCATCTGCAACGCCATTAAAAACACTCCAATTAAAGAGTTCGTATTCTTTTTGATCGCTTCATTTTCATCCATCCAATCAAGTGAAGGATGGTAACAATCCACCATCAAATTCAACACATTTTCAAACACGACAGAAGGTACGAAACCAACAATCAAACCTAACCACATCATCCAGCCCACTTTAAGCCAAATAAATAATGGAATGACAAAGACAGCAGTATTGATCATTGTAAAAATCGTTCCAACATAAACATAAGCTTTAAGATGAGTCGTTAGTGGTGTTGGTGTCGATAACATCCAGCGCAGACGATTTCGTCCTTGACGGCTGATTGCAGTTGCGGCAATCATATTAAAACTTGTAAATACCCATGCGCAACTAATGCCAATTAATGCCGCAAACCAAAACTCGCCAATTTGAATGCTTTCAAGTACAAGAGGCAAAAGTTCCGGAATGTTAATGGCGGCATCACCAGCTTTTGTAAAAGATACATAGAAGCTGACCATCAAAATGATTGGAACTAAAAATCCGCTGAGCACGTTATTCATCAAATAGGTCGGTGAACGAAGCAAGTTTTTAAATTCCGTTTTGATCAATACAGTTAACGTTGACGCATTGGATGCTTCTGTTTTCTTCGCTTTTTTCTTTTTTGCGACATGGATTGAGGCATTTTGCGCGACATCTAAATACAACGTCTTTGTGCACAACCAGAATAACGCAAAACATACCGCAAGACTAACAATCACCAAAAGGGCATTCCATAAACTTGGATGAACAACTAAGTTGTACGCTGCCCAAGCCGGTGGGAAAAATTCGAGAGGAATATGCACACTGCTAAATTGTGTCACATCATCAAAATCCATCCGATTGATGGCGAGCATCAAAATCACAACACCAATGGAGACTACACCACCAATGATTAACATGAAGCGATCTTTATCTCTAAAGAAAGGCATAAAGCGCATTAAGACGATCTCGATAGCACCAATCGCAACAATTGCTGCATACCCCACCGCAAATAGACTAATTGTCATCAATATGTATTGCGCAATCCCGAGAGTATTGGTGATCGCTCCTGCGATGATAAAACAAACGGCCACAAGTGCGATGACTGGTGTCATTCCATAAGCGACGACCATCGTTTTTGCGGCAATGATTTGATTTGGCGAAAATGGCATCGCCAAGTACACTTTCAAATCATTTGAAAAATAGAAAATCGTCGGGATCGTGAGCACAACAAGAAAGACGATAAATACGACTAATGTCGCAAACGCTGCAGAAATCGCCAGTTCAATAAGACCCGCACCTAACAGCGCTCCAAACTGCATAATCGCCAATCCGCCATAAACAGCAGCGACATAGAACCCCAAAAATATCATTCCAACTTTTTTCAATGCTTGATTTCTGCCTTGTTGAAGCATGCGTGTGTTTTTCTTCATCATTGAAAAAAGCAATAGTGTCCTACTCATTTGTTGATCTCCTGCAAGAAGATTTCTTCTAAAGAAAGTCCTTCATAACGATCCTTTAAAAAGTCTAGAGAGCCTTCATAAATAATCTGTCCTTTGTTGATCAAAACGATTTTGTCACAAAGTTTTTCCGCTACTTCCAATACGTGTGTGGAAAAGAATACCGTTTTTCCCATTTGGGCTTGTTTGCGCATTCTCTCTTTTAATAAATAGCTCGCATTTGGATCCAAACCGGTCATCGGTTCATCTAAAAACCAAATGTCTGGTTGGGCAACAAGTGCTCCAATCACGATTGCTTTTTGGCGCATCCCATGAGAATAACTATTGATCTGATCATCAAAAGCGCCGACCATATCAAACTCTTCTACAAGCTGTTGAATTCGCTCTTGTGCAACTTGAGGATCAACTTCATAAACTTTAGCCATAAGCTCGCAATATTCGCGTCCTGTTAAACGTAAAAAGATATCTGGTGTATCCGGTACAACCACAAATGTCTTTTTCGCTTCTAAAGGATTTTTTTCTAAATCGATCCCATTTAATAAGATTTGACCTTCGTCTGGTTTGAGAACTCCAGTCATCATATTAATCGTTGTCGTTTTCCCAGCTCCATTTGGTCCAATAAAGCCGGTGATGGATCCCGATGGAATTTCGATATTCACATCATTGACGGCGATTTTATCTCCAAAACGTTTTGTTACATGCTTTAATTCGATCATAATTGATCCTCCTTATCAGGATTATTTGAATACAAATTCAGTTTATGCCATTCTCATTCTTTTTGGTATTTTTTACATTTATATCTTACAACGATGTAATCTTTTTATTCCGCCTTCTTTTTCAATTCCATCTATTTAAGATCATTAAACATCCTTTATCTTCTATTTATAACATGTATATTATAATTTATTTTCTGATCAAAAATCGCGAAAAATGTTACTTATTTTATACGAACTATTTTTTAAGCACAAAAAAAGATGACTGCCTATTGATTGAGGAGTCATCTTTACTGTTTATTTATTCAACTACTTCTTCTGGAACAGCTTCTTCTGCTGGTGGTGTTTCTACAGGTTGTGGTGTGGAATTACGAACTTGTTGGGCTAATTCTGCATTTCTAGGTTCAGTAATAATATCCGTCACTTTCCCACCGGCACCACTTTTGGAAACTTTGACAAAACGCCAACCATCTTGCGGATGGGCATCGTCAACTAAATAGTTATAGGAATCAATTTCCAAATCGTAGTTTTTACCTTCGGCAGTGTTTGTGAAGTATGTTTCGATTGGCAAATGGTTGCTGACAATTTGATAAGCTTGATCTGCAGCTGCTTGTAATGTGCCATTGTCTGCACTATCGACCATATTTAAGTGAATACGCAGCGTTGCGGATTTTAATGTAACAGTTGCTGTTTCAATTCCGCCAATGCTCATCAATTCACCTTGAATGTTGTTGATCTCAGTTTCTTGAATTTTTGGATTTAAATCTTGGGGATTAAAACGGTTGCCCACAACTGGCTGATCGCTTTCACTAGCACTCGTCAATAAAACATAACCAACGACAACAACTGGAACAATTAAAATAATTAAAGTTAACCAAACGAGCTTATGACCTTGTTTAACTTTTTGTTTTTTCGGTTTACTGACTTTTTTATTCATTCGTTTTTCTGGCATATGCGGAGAACCTCCATCCTCTTGCTTATTTATTTTAAACCTGACGGTTTTTTCATCGTCTCTGAAATTGTATTTTATCGTTTTTATCCAATATAGACAAGTACCGCCACATCCTGCCTAAGGCAGTCGTGTTAAGAATTTGCTTTATCTTTAGTCATTTTTTCCGACAGAATCATTTTATCTCACTTTACAAGCAAGGAAAACGAACAGTTTTGTCCATTAGAAAAGCTCCCTGTTTTGAACACAAAGGGAGCTTTTTTTGAATATTGATAGATTGAAATCGCCGACTAGCGTTTTTTCAATTCTTCGACTAATAAACCATTTGCTTTTTTAGGGTTTGCTTGACCTTTAGAAGCTTTCATCAATTGACCCATTAAGAAGCCAACGGCACGGTTTTTACCGTTTTTGTAGTCTTCGATTGATTGTGGGTTCGCATCGAGTACTTCGTTGATCATTGCGATTAATGTGGAGTCGTCAGAAACTTGCTGCATGCCTTTTTCTTTAATGACATCATCTGGTTTCTTGCCATTCATCACTTCTTCGAACACTTCTTTAGCTTGTTTTCCAGAAATTGTTCCTTCTTCGATTAAGTTGACTAAACGAGCGATATCTTTAGCATCGGATGGATTATTCGCAAACGTTTTATTGTTTTTATTTAACCAAGCAGAAAGATCACCGATGACCCAGTTTGCGGCTTTTTTCGCATCTTTTGCATCTTTCATCACTTCTTCAAAGAAGTCAGCCATATCACGATCGTTGACTAAAACAGACGCATCGTATTCGTTAAGTCCGAATGTAGTCATGAAGCGTTCTAATCTTTGTTCAGGCAATTCTTCTAAGTGATTTAAAATCGATTCAATCCATTGTTCATCCAATTGGATTGGGAAGATATTTGGTTCTGGGAAATATTTGTAGTCAACATTTCCTTCTTTTTTACGCATTAATACCGTTGTTTTTGTTGGTTCATCAAAACGGCGCGTCGATTGCACGATTGGTTCACCAGCATCTAATAAAGCGCTTTGACGTTCGATTTCAGCTTGAACCGCTTTTTGGACATTGGCGATGGAGTTTAAGTTTTTAATTTCAACTTTTGTTCCTAAGCGATTTGGATCATCGCTTAAAGAGATGTTGACATCGCAGCGCATTGATCCTTCTTCCATTTTGACGTCTGATACATTGAGGTAGAACAATGTACGGCGTAAGGCTTCAACATAAGCTGCCGCTTCTTGTGCCGAATGCATATCTGGACGAGAAACGATTTCGATTAATGGTGTTCCGGCACGGTTAAAGTCGATATAAGTTCCTGTGTCTTTATGGAATTGTTTCGCTGTATCTTCTTCCATATGGATACGTTCGATACGAACTTGTTTTTCGCCTTCATCTGTTTTAATTACAACATAGCCATCACGTCCAATAGGATGGAATTGTTGCGTAATTTGGAATCCTTTTGGCAAGTCGGAGTAGTAGTAGTTTTTACGGTCAAATTTTACGAGTGGATCGATTGTGCAGTGTAATCCCCCACATGCTTTAATGGCGAGGCGGACTGCTTCTTTATTGACACAAGGAAGAACACCTGGATGTGCTAAATCGATGACCGATGTTTTTGTATTCGCTTTAGCACCAAAGCTTGTTGGTGCTGCGGAGAACATTTTTGTTTTAGTTTTGAGTTCGCAATGGATTTCGATCCCGATGGTTACTTGATAAGACATGCTGGCTCCTCCTTCCAATCGATGATTTGTTCTAAACCGTATGCGGCATCAAACAATGTTTGTTCCGCAAATGGTTTAGCCGTGATGTTAATTCCTAATGGCAATCCATTTTCTGCTAAACAAAGCGGCATTGTTAAGGATGGATAACCGGAGAAGTTAGCCAACTGCATATGTTCGTTTTCAAAACGATCTTGACCGAAGCGTAAATCAGCACTTTCATCAATCAATGGTGCTGTATCTACTGCTGCTGGAGCTAATACGATATCTGCATCTTCAAACAGTTTTGCATAAGATTCCACAATTAAACGGCGAATCTTTTGTGCTTTACGGAACATGCGGTCTTGGTTTTCTTCAAATAAAGAATAAGAACCAATTAAGAATCTTGCGCGTACATAGCTAGAGAAGCCTGCTGTACGAGAAGCAGTCATGACTTCATCCACGCTTGCACCATCTTCACGCATGCCAAAACGTAAACCATCTAAGTTTGAATGGTTAGCAGTTGCTTCCGCATTGGAAATTGTTTTATAGACTGGAGCAATCATTTCCAACAGTTTTGTGTCCATTTCCACTTCAGTGACGATTGCACCTTGTTCTTTGAGTTGGGCAACAAGTTGTTCAAAACGTTTTGCGAGTGTTGGATCAATGATGCGATCAACAATTGTTTTGAATACTGCAATTTTTTTGCCTTCTAAATTACCATTTAAATTTTCTAAATAGTGTTCTACTGGCAAATTGGAGGATGTCATATCGTGATCATCACGTCCTGCTAAAACTTCAAGCGCTTGTGCAGCATCTTGAATATTTGTTGTAAAGTAGCCCACTGTATCTAAAGATGAGCAATATGGGACGATTCCATAACGAGAAATACGGCCATAAGTTGGTTTAACCCCGATTACACCGCAATATGCTGCTGGTTTACGGATTGAATCCCCAGTATCTGTACCAATCGCAAGTGGTGTTGTTCCTGCCGCAATTAATGCTGCACTGCCCCCGCTAGATCCACCTGTGATGTGAGCTGGGTTCCATGGGTTATGCGCAGGACCGATCAGGGCATTGCGGTTTGTTCCGCCCATGCCAAGTTCATCCATACTTGCTTTAGCAACCATCACTGCGCCTTGTTCTTTCATCTTTTTAACGATCGTTGCATCGTATACTGGAACATAGTTTTCCAAGATTCTTGAGGATGCAGTTGTGCGGATGCCTTTTGTGGAGACATTATCTTTTAAAACAACTGGAACGTTAGCTAAAACGCCTTCGTTTGTGTTTTCTTCAGGTTGTTCAACAATCGTAATTGCTGCATTTAATACAGGCTGTAATGCTGTGATTTTTTCGACAGACTGTTTTGGCGTAAGTAGACTTTTCATTATTTCACCACCTTTGGTACATGCACATGACCCATGCGCACTTCTGGAGCATTTTGTAATGCTTCTTCTTGGCTTAACACTTCATCTTCAACGTCTTCTCTTAAAAATGTTGTTGGCGTTTCAAATGGATAAACCATCGGTTCAACACCTTCGGTGTCGATCGTTTCAAATAATTCTACCTGCTTTTCTACTGCCTCAAAATCTTTTTTGAGTGCTTCGACTTCTTCATCGCTCAATGAAAATTTTAAGTCGCTTGCTAGTTTGCGTAAGTATTCACTCGAAAACTTTTCCATTCTATTCCTTTCTTGATCGATCATTATCGATCTCATTTCTTCCAAATCTTTGTTCGATTTATTCAATCAAATCGAAAACAAAGAGATTGTAAACTTTTTAATAAATCGTGATGACATCAACTTTCGTGCTGTCTGCTGCGCGTTTCATCAAAGCACACGTTTCATCGTTGTTTTTGATAATCACGGTATACTCGCAATCTTGCGATTCGAATATATCCATACGTTCACGCACGTATTGCACTACCGCCAAAACTTCTCCGACTGTTTTGCCATGTGCGTTGATCGTAATTTCTAAACGCTGTACCGAACCATTATGCACCTTAGCCTGGCCGACTGTATATGTCGTATCCGTTAAGATTGTCGCAACATCTTGGCGGAATGTTTCAAATTCATAAGCCATATCCGCTTGTGCTTCAGTAAAGGTCGTTGAAGGCAAAAGATAATATTCTTCAGAAACTACCTCGGTACTGCTACGATGCTGTGAGAAATATTCGGTAAAAATATATCCACCTTTAGATGAAAGTTCTTCATTTGTATTCAACTGGTAAGCGGCAACTAAAATTGGAACATTTGTTGTCACTTCATTAAATCTCTCGCGCATATACGAAACGATTTTAGATCCAGTCGCTGTTAAGTATTCATCCATTTTTTCTTGGGTGATCTCAATGCGATTGCCTTGGTCATCATAGACTGCGTCGGCAACGGCTAAGCCAATCGAGATACCTTTTAAATCGCTGTTTTCATAAAAATCAAGTTCATATAAGTCGACAACGAGAATCGGGCCTTTGACAACGCCATTTCCCGTATCGAATTCTTCATTGGCACTTGGGTTTAAACCATTCGGGTTGCCATCACGAATCGTCCCTAATAGACCACGCGATCCATCGGAAGCATCGATTTCATCGTAATCTAAAAACGCATGGTTTTTATAAGCGACTTCATCTGGAGAAAAATAAGCTTTGGAAAGATCCATCAGCCCTTTTTCCATTTGCGTACGAATGTCGACATCCGCAATCAAACCGATATGTTTACCGCGCGTATCGCTCGTTTCATAAGGCAAAATAGCCGCATAATCCCCTGGTTTTAAAGGCTGGGCTTTTTGCACACTTTCTTGGCAGCCAACCAAAGAAAGACTCATACATACTGCACAAGTTGAGATCAACATTTTGATCGCTTTACTCGCCATAATGGATCTCCTCTAAAAAGCGGGCTTCATCCCAAATTTCAACGTTGTTGGCCTTTGCTTTGTCCAACTTGCTTCCTGCCTTTTCGCCGGCGATCAACAAGTCTGTACTTTTTGAAATCGAACTCATGACGCTAGCGCCAAGTTGTTCAAGAATTGCAGTCGCTTCTTTTCTGCCCATGTGCTCAAGCGTTCCTGTTACGACTACTTTTTTATTCGCAAAGAAAGAGTCGAGATTCTCTTCCTGCTTCGTTTGCGGTTGTTCCATATTTAAATGGAGCGCCTTAAGGTTGGCGATTAATTGCTGGTTTTTATCTTGGCTAAAAAATTTCACCAAGGAAGTTGCCATCGAATGACCAATCGTATGAATTGACTGCAAGCGCATGACATTAGCTTGCATCAAAGCATCCATCGTACCAAATTCATTGGCAAGCAGCGCTGCGGCTTTAGCACCGATTAAAGGAATCCCTAAGCCAAAAAGCAAGCGGCTTAATGGTTGTTGTTTACTTTGTTCAATCGCTTCAAACAGCTTATCTAAACCTTTTTCTCCCCAACCTTTATGTTGGAGCAGCTGTTGGCGTTTTTCGTGAAGACAATAAATGTCTTCAATTGAGTCTAAGAAGTGGTTTTCATGAAGCCACTCGACTTTTTTATCGCCCATTCCTTCAATATCCATCGCATCGCGGCTGCAGAAATGAATCATGCTTTCGACAATTTGGGCAGGACATTCCGGATTGACGCAATAATAATCAGCCAATTGTTCATCTTTAACTAATTCGCAATGACAAATTGGACAAGTTGTCGGCCAGACAAAATCAACGACTGTATCATCGCGTTTTTCTGGCAATGCACGGACGACTTCAGGAATGATGTCTCCGGCTTTGCGGATAATCACTTTATCATTAATTTTTAAATCGTAACTTTCGATGCGTTCGCGATTATGGAGCGTTGCGGCACTGACTTTCGATCCCGCTACACGGACTGGTTCTAATACTGCATTTGGCGTAATTTTTCCAGTTCGTCCGACAGTAAGCGTAATGTCGATTAATCTTGTTTCGACTTCTTCTGCTGGGAATTTATATGCGATCGCATAGCGCGGTGCTTTGGCGGTTGTGCCTAATTGGCGCTGTTGATCAAAGCGATTGAGCTTAATGACGATTCCATCGATTTCAAAAGGAAGATCAGCGCGCTTTTGACTCGCTTGTTCAATAAACGACCAAATCTCTTCAAAATTCGAACACAATTTCCACGATGGATCGACATGAAAGTGCAGTTTCTGCAAAGATTCCAGTGCTTCTTGTTGCGAATGAATTTGATGTTCTTCGCCATTTTGGAAATAGTACAAATACATATCCAAACGGCGTTTGCGAGCAATCGTCGTATCGAGATTGCGAATCGTTCCCGCTGCCGCATTGCGCGGATTAGCAAATAAAGGCTGGTGATTGGCTTCTTGTAAAGCATTGAGTGCTTCAAAGCTTTTTTTAGGCATGATCACTTCCCCACGCACTTCGACATGACCTGGCATATCGATCTGCATTGGAATGGTCGCAATTGTCCGCACGTTTTCCGTAACATCTTCGCCGACAAAGCCATCGCCTCGAGTCACGGCGCGAACAAATTGGCCATCGTCATACATCAAGGCCATTGCTAGTCCATCATATTTGTATTCGCAAGTGAATTTTGCATCAGGAAATTGCTTCCAAATGCGATCCACGAATTCTTTTAATTCTTCTTGATTAAACACATCCCCTAATGACAACATTTGTTGGGCATGTGTCACTTGTTCAAATCCATCTAACACCTTGCCAATAATGCGCTGAGTTGGTGAATTTGGATCATAAAGCTCTGGGTGCTGTTGTTCCAAAGCTTGGAGTTCTTCCATCAGGCGGTCATATTCAGCATCCGAAACAGTTGGTTGATCCTCAATGTAATACTCCGTTGCATATTGCGTTAATAAAGCACGCAGTTGTTCAATCCGTTGTTTGGACATGAGACACCTCTTTTCTTTTATAATCACTAGTTTGGCAATTTCGGTTCAAAAGAATTTTAATCGAAATCGTTTCAATTTCAAAAATCTTTTGATCGCCAAAGCCTATTGTTTATTGTATCAAAAAAACCAGGTGTTCTTGCGAACAAACCTGGTTGAATCTTCAGTTTCACCTACAAGTGATTGCTTGATCACTTGATTTCGAGTTTCACATTTTCATCGACATCTTCCATCATGAACGCCAATGATAAATTTCTTTGCAGCGCATAAATCGAACAGTTGCCGTTAAATAAATAAGCAATTGTTGAGCATACAAAGAAGAATGGGAAGAATTGGAATCCAAATACTTCAGCACCGACCATAATCGAAGCTAACCAAGTATTCGTTCCTGCTCCAAATACAGCGGCATAACCTAATGCTGCGCCAAAAACAGCAGGCAATCCTAACCATGGAGCTACGACTGCACCAAGTGTTGCGCCAATTGTAAAGAGCGGCATAACTTCCCCACCGACAAAGCCGATCGATAAGCATAAAGCAGTCAAAATGAATTTCAAGATGAAATCCCACGCATATACTGTTTCGCCATGGAATACTGCTTCAATTAAGCTTGCTCCAGAACCACTGTAACGACCATTCCACAATAACCATAATAATAAGCCAACACCAACAGAGCCGACTAAAATTCGTAAGTAGTCATTAGGACAAATCTTTTCAAAGAAGTGGTGCGCAAAATGCATCGTGCGTGCAAATAGCGCGCCAACAAAACCAAAGATGATGCCAAGGACAACTAACTTCCAGCCATATTGAAATAAATCAAATTGCAGATCTAGACCTAAAGTAAATGATTCAGCATGCAATCCTAATAATGCGCTCACTTTTGCGGCAGAAATAGAAGCCATAACAACTGGTGCCAATGCTTTAAATTCAATGACCCCGCTGACAAAAATTTCCATCGCAAAGAAAATTGCCGTAAAAGGTGTTCCAAATAAACCCGCAAATCCAGCAGCCATCCCTGTGAGCACAAAAATCGTTTTGCGATTTTTAACGATTGGAAGTCGGCGTGTCAATGTATTGGAAACAGTTGCGCCAATTTGCATGCCGACGCCTTCTTTGCCCACACTTGCGCCAGCTAAATGGGAAAGCCAAGTTGCGACTGCCATTAAGCACATTGTGCGTTTAGGAATCGATGTTTCTTCACCGCGCTCAATTTTAAATGCGAGCGCCATGCCTTGTTTCGATTTTCCGCCAAAGTGATTAAAGACATAAACAATTAATAAGCCAAATACAGGCAATGCCAAAAGCCATAAAGTCTGGCCATGGCTGAGTCGAAAGTTTGTTACAATTTCGATCCCTTTTGCGAAAATAAATTCAAAGAAAGCAACGATGATTCCGATCACTAAACCAATCACCATATAGATGAGTGTTTCGCTGAAAAACTTAGTTTTGGTAAAATCGATGTTCATTGCTTTCAAAATATTTTTTGATTTCTGATTCATTACATTACCTTTTTCTTCACAAAGCCCGGAGCAATCCTCTTTTCGCCATATTTTCCATGAAAATCGATCGTCAACGCTGTTGGGGTAACATCTAAGATAATTCCCTCACCAAATTTTGGATGTTCAACAACGTCACCTTTTTTGATTTTGTCTTTTGTTTTCGTAGGTGCCATACGGCGACTATTTAAAGTCTGCGCCCGGTTGTTATTTTTGCCGCCATGAATCACGCCTAGCGTTTTGCCAGAAGCACTCTTTAAAACAAGATCATCTTTTTTCGGTGCGCTAGCCTCACGCAAATCATCGCTTTGTTGAAGCGTTGATGAAGGCTCGAGTTTTTGTTCGATCCATTGTTCCGGAATTTCAACCACAAAACGCGAAGGGTTTGAAAACCCGCGCATTTGGAAGGAGTAGCCGCTGTTCCAGCTAATATAAAGCTTTTCTTGTGCACGTGTCATTGCCACATACATTAAGCGGCGCTCTTCTTCTAAAGCGGATGCTCCTCTTGTTTCAATCGATCGCGACGCAGGGAAAACTCCTTCATTGACGCCGACGATAAAAACAACTGGTGCTTCTGTTCCTTTTGCGGCATGGATAGTCATTAAAGTTACGCCGTCTGCTTTGTTTTCTTTATTTGAATCACTTAATAAAGAAATATTTTGTAAATACTCTTCGATCGTAAAATCTTGCGTATCCTCCATTGCTTCATGCAAATCGTTTTGGAGCTCTATAACGTTATCCAAACGATCTTTTCCTTCTTGACCTAAGGCGTTTAACATTTGGCGATAACCAGTATCGTCTAAAATATCATCGATAATTTGATCGACTTCACCTTGCTCAATATAATAGTCAAATTTTGTTTGTAGCTTTTCGATCATGTCGACAAATTGGCTTGCTTTTTTAGCTTGCGCTTTGGTCAGCGAGCTTGGATCTTTGAGCACGGACAATACGTTGCAACCCCGCTCTTTAGCTAATAGTTCCAGGTCATGGAGCATTTTATTGCCAATTCCTCGTTTCGGTTCATTGATGATCCGCTCTAAAGGGATATCTAAAGCGAGTTGTTTTGGATCTGTTGGATCGGGTTTAGTTAAAAGCTTAATATAAGCCAAAATATCTTTTACTTCTTTTCGCTCGAAAAAGCGGACACCGCCAATCAAGCGATAAGGGATGCGATTCAAACGTAATTGTTTTTCAAAAGAGCGCGACAAGTAGTTCGAGCGATAGAGAATCATATAATCTTCCCATTTACGCTTCGATTGATCACGGTCTTTGCGTAGCGTTTCAATGACTTTCCAAGCTTCAGATTCTAAATCGTCTGCCTCAAGAAAATCAAGCAAAGTTGTACTTTCTTTATCACTAAATAGTCTTTTCTCAATACGATTGCGGTTGTTGGCGATCAGTGCGTTGCTCGCTTCAAGAATCGGCTGCAAGGAACGGTAGTTTTGATCAAGAATGACCGTCTTAGTATTCGGAAAGTCTTTCTCAAAGTTCATGATGATGTTGATCGAAGCTCCACGCCAAGAATAAATCGTCTGGTCCGGATCTCCGACCACAGTCAAAATAGCATCTTGGCGCGTGAGCTGACGAATGATGTCATATTGGATTGGGTCAACGTCTTGAAACTCATCGACATGAATATAGTCGAGACGATTTTGCCATTTTTTGCGCACTTGTTCTTGTTCTGTTAAAAGTTTATGTGCCTGCAAAAGCAAGTCATCAAAATCCATCGCGCGCATTTCATCTAAACGGCGCAAATATTCTTCTGCCGCAGATATAACGACTGGATCCGTTTCTTCTTCTGGAATATCGAGAATATCGTCTTTGTATTTTGGCAAGCGGCGTGCAGCTTCTTGTTTGCGCATATTGGAGATTTCCTCCATCGCTAAAGAAAGAGGAAAGTCTTTCTGGTTGATTTCGTTTTCTTTATAAATTCTGCGCAGCAATGATTTTTGATCATCTGTATCTAAAATTTCAAAATTGCGAGGGAATCCTGCCGCAGCAGCATCTTCACGCAAAATGCGTACGCATAATGAGTGAATTGTAGAAATCCGAACTCTTGAAGCATCCATTTCACCCATTTGTTTTTCTAGACGGTTTTTCATTTCCCAAGTTGCTTTATTGGTAAATGTGATCGCCATAATTCGGCTTGGATAAACGCCTAATTCGTTAATCAAATATTCGATTCGTGCCATTAATACACGCGTTTTTCCACTTCCCGCACCTGCGACAATCCGCACGTGCTGATCCACGCATGTCGCTGCTTCTTTTTGTGATTGATTTAAAGAATTTAATAAAGGTTCCATACGCTTGCCCTCTCCTTATTTGCGCCGCAAAAAATGATCTATGCTTTTCGATTTTGGCCGCTTGAATTGGCGGACAAATTTTAGCTCTTGTCATCTTAACACATCGCGATTTTTTTGCGATGGAATTTAGAATGAACGTTCTTAGTTGGCAAACGTTCATCCGCTTTCATGAAAAAACCACCAAAAACGAGCTTGGTGGTCTAAAAATCATGCGTGATAGAATCCTGATTGCAAGATACATTTTCGCAAGTAGTCCATGCGATCAAATTCTTGTGCTAAAGCATGCACATATAAATAACGCTCATCTTCGCGAATGATCGCATCGATATATTGAATTCCATCTTCAGCATACTCATCCATCCAGATGACATTTTGTTCTTGCGTTACATAAGGTTCTCTTTCCAATAGTTCATCGACATTGGATAAAATATCCGGCTGCAAAGAAGCTTGAATCAGCCAGCTCCATTCTCCTTCATCTTGATAAGGAGCGCTTAAAAATAGCGATTGCGTAATTGGATCGTAGTTTCTTTGCGCACTTCCTAATGCGACAATGCGCGCATCTTCAAAAATATGATGCACGTTTTCATTGCGATAAGGCATAATCTCTTCTTCCATTGCGATCGCCCCTTTTAACTTGCGATCACGATGGAGCATGTCACAAATTTCCCCATACGTTTGTAAAGGCATTGGCAAAAGTGGATTTAAACGATAGGCAACTTCAATATCATCCGCAATCGTCTGAGCGATTTTTTCGCTCACTTCATCCATCATTGAGTATTGGCCATAATAATCTTTCGCAATTAAAGTCAGGGCACTATTTAAATAGAACTGTCCATCGCGATCCCAATCGTTCCAAACATAAAAACGATCCATCAAATGTTTGATGTTTGTCGTTTGAAACGTAGTTAAATCCATTGTTCCCGTTGCTGTATTGATTTTTCCTTGTTGTACTTGCGGCAAGTAGTACGTTTCATCGAACATGTAGTTTTTTTCGCTGAATCCCGGACGATCTAAAATCAGTTTTCGTACATATTCGAGTTCTTCTTCGTATTTAGCAATCAAACGATCGAAGTCTTCATCTTTGTTGTACTCCGTATCGTCAAATAACTCATATTCGCCTTCCACTTCTTCTTGTAAATCTTCAAAAAAATCTACAACAAAAGCATGGAAGCCAGGTCCGCCATGACGAGTATTGGCAGCTAATACCACATCGTTTTCGTCTTCTTGAACGGTAATTTTTCCTTGCGGACAAACGAAAATTTCAACCGCATGCCCTCGGTCTTCAATTTGGACGCCTTCTCTTTGCGACAATGCGCCTAATGTTTGATAAATTTCATCCTTTTTATCGGGATTGCAATTTTTACATACTAATTGAACAAACATATCATCAACCCTTTCTATTTATATGAGAGTTTTTTATTTTCACCGGCATTGGATCTACTCATTAGAATAACGCATTTCCTATTTTCTTTGCCAATTGTTTGAATTTCAAATGTTCTCTAGTAGAATCAAAACAGTTAATCGTACATACTGCAATTCATTGAATCGATCAACAGGTGATAGAGGTGAAATTATGAATCAAGTTGCATCCGATTGGAAAGATTATGAAGTCCTCGATGCCGGAGGCAAAGAAAAATTAGAACGTTGGAACGATATTATTTTGCGCCGTCCCGATCCCGTGGCGCTTTGGCCAATTGATGATGAATCAAATTGGAAATCGGCACATGCGATTTATCATCGTTCAAATAAAGGCGGCGGTCAATGGGAATTCAAAAAGAAAATCCAAGACTACTGGACGATTTCTTATAAAGATTTGCGTTTCAAAATTTCGCCTACTGGATTTAAACATACTGGATTATTCCCAGAACAAGCTGCTAACTGGGATTTCATTATGAATACAATTCAACAAGCTAAAAAAGAAAATCCAAACAGACAAATTCGCATCTTAAATCTTTTTGCCTATACAGGCGGTGCGACAATGGCTGCCGCAAAAGCTGGTGCAGATGAAGTTGTTCATCTTGATGCATCAAAAGGTATTAATGCTTGGGCAAAAGAAAATATGGAACTCAATCATCTCCAAAACAAAAAGATTCGCTTTTTAGTAGATGACGTTATGAAATTCCTTGCCCGTGAAAAACGCCGGGGAAGAACATACGATGGCATTATTATGGACCCACCTTCTTATGGCCGCGGTCCAAATGGCGAAGTTTGGAAACTCGAAGACAATATTTATGACCTTCTCGTTCAAGCGAGCGAATTATTGTCTGATCAATCTTTATTTTTCTTAGTCAATTTATATACAACTGGCTTCCCACTGACAACTTTGCGTCAAACACTAGAACGAACCGTTTCCCGCAACCACAAAGGTTTTGTTGAAGTAGGAGAAACGCTCTTGCCAATCACAAATGGTAATTCCTTTTTACCTTGCGGATCATTTGGTCGTTGGACAAGCTTTGATCCTAAACGCGACGAATCGAAATAATCGCACATATTACCCGATCCTAGATCGGGTTTTCTTTTTGCACATCGATGATCGACATGCGACTAAAAAACGCCCGATCGAAGTGAATTCTTCTATCAGGCGTTTTGTTTCTATCTCTATATATTCGGGGTTATATATGGATTAGGTAAATCTTCGTTGAATGACTATTCAGCAGGAACTGCGAAAGCACCGAATTCATCGTTGATGAATTTTTTGATTTCATCGGATTTCAATACTTCAACTAAAGTTTTAATTGCTTCGTCATCTTTTCTGTCTTCACGAACAGCGATGATGTTTTGGTAAGTTTTTGCAGCTTCAGAGTCAGCAGCTTCTGTAACTAAAAGGTCTTCAGTTACGTTTGAAGTTAAAGCATAGTTACCATTTAAAACACCGTAATCGATATCTGGAAGTTTAGAAGCAACTTGGTCAGCAGCGATTTCAACGATATCTAAGTTCTTTGGATTTTCTGTAATATCGTGGATTGTAGCAGTTGCGATATCAACATCATCTGCTAAAGTGATCCATCCTTGAGCTTCTAATAAGAATAATGCACGAGCTTCGTTTGTTGCATCGTTTGGAATTGCGATTTGTGCACCATCAGCAATTTCATCTACGCTTTCATGTTTTTGAGAATAAATTCCAAGTGGTTCGTAGTGAATTGCACCAGCGGAAACTAAGTAGCCTTCTACACCTTCAGTGTAATTGTGGTCAGCGTTGTAGCTTTCTAAGTATGGGAAGTGTTGGAAATAGTTTGCATCTAATGAACCATCAGAAGTAGATGGGTTGATATTTGGATAATCAGAGAATTCAACAACTTCTAATGTGTATCCTTTTTCAGCCATTAAAGCTTTAGCTTCTTCAAGAATCACACCATGTGGGCTAGTTGTTGCACCAACTGTAACAGTTTTTTCGCCAGATGCTGAAGCAGTGCTAGAAGAAGTTGCAGTGTCAGAATTTGAGCATCCAACAAGTCCTGCGGACAATACAGCAGCCGCAAGTAAAGTATTTAATTTTTTCATTTCGTTTTCCTCCAAATTTGTGTTCATTTTTATTCAATAATTGAATTTGATTCAATTATTCAATCGAATTTATTTTGATCGATTTCGATCTTTCATTTTTACAACTTAGTGTGTTGTCTTTTTAACGAGCCAGTCACCAAACATTTGAATAATAGAAATGATGACAAGCAATAAGAATAAAACGACATAAGTGATGTCAGCCATATTTCTATGCCATCCAAAGCGAATTGCCAAGTCCCCAAGACCACCAGCACCAATGGTACCGACGATGGCGATTTGACCAATTACTGCGATGAGCACGATTGTCATGCCGCGAATCATTCCTGGAATATTTTGTCTTAAATAAACATGGCGAACGATTTGCCAAGGGCTCATTCCCATTGCGATACTCGCTTCAACGATTCCTTCTGGAATTTCTTCCATTGCTGATTCCATTTGTCTTGCCACAAATGGAACTGTTCCGACAATCAAAGGAACAAATGCCATCTTAATTCCGATTGTTGTATGGAAGATCCATCGGGTTGGATCAGCAAGCATCGGAATTAAAATTACGAATGGAATTGCTCTAAATAAGTTAATGAATTTATCTAAGATAAAGAAAATTGTCTTGTTTGGACAAATCCCATTTGGTTTTGTGACAACGACGATAACTGCCAAAGGCAAGCCGATCAAAAATGAGACGACGCCTGTCACCGTCAACATGATCATCGTGTCAACAGTGGCTTGTGGGAACAAGTTTGAATATTCAATGACATTCGGAATCCAATTAGTCAATGTGTCCACGCTTAATCACCTCCACTCGTATTCCATCTTGTTTAAAGCAGGCGATGGAATTGCGAATATTATCATCAGATCCTTTTAATACACAAATCAGTGTACCGATTGGGGATTCTTGAAGAATTTCAACGTTGCCGTAAATAATCGAGCAGTCGACATTAAATTTACGGGAAATCTCAGAAATCATCGGATGAGATGTATTCGTTTGATCATATTGAAGACGAACGAGTTGTTCGTTTTCATCAAGCTGTGTAATTGGATGATTTTGTTCAATCAATTCATCAATTTTGTTGGCGTTGCTTGCGGTAGAAATAAATTCTTTTGTCATCTTTTCTTTTGGATGAGAGAAGATATCAACGATATTGCCTTCTTCAACCACACGACCGTTATCCATAATTGCGACGCGATCACAAATCTCTTTAACGACGAACATTTCGTGCGTAATCATCACCACTGTAATGCCGCGTTCTCTATTAATTCGTTTGATGAGCTTTAAGATCGTTTGTGTCGTTTGTGGGTCAAGTGCTGAAGTCGCTTCATCACAAAGCAATACTTTTGGATCGTTCACTAGCGCTCTCGCAATCGATACACGCTGCTTTTGTCCTCCGGATAGCTGGCTTGGATAAGAATCTTTTCGTTCAACTAAATCGATCAGTTCTAACAAGTTCATGACTTTCGCATCGATTTCATCTTTCGGTACTTTTTCCATCCGTAAAGATAGGGCGATGTTTTCATAAATCGTTAATGCGGGTAGTAAGTTGAAGTGCTGGAAAATCATGCCGATTTTCTTGCGTGATTTTCTCAGTTCCACTGGACTTGCTTGGGTAAGATCTTGACCATCGAAAATTACTTTTCCTTCATCTGGTCTTTCTAATAAGTTCATGCAGCGCACAAGTGTAGATTTTCCGGCTCCGGAAAATCCGATAATGCCATAAATCGTTCCTTCTTTAACATGGATCGAAACATCTTTTACGGCTTGCACGTCTCCGTCTTTCGTTTTAAATGTTTTGGTTACATGCTCTAACTGAATCAAAGCATTTCCCTCCTTGCTCAATAAAAATAAAAAAAGCTCTCATCACTTAGGACGAAAGCTTTGAACTCCGTGTTACCACCTAAATTTACAGTGTTGTCGCCAACAACTGCCTCATCAAGTACATTCATACTCTAACGCTGTAACGGGCGTTCCCGTCATGTCTAACTATCGATCATGCAGCTCCAAGACCATGTTCGCCAACCTTTTGTCGTTTCTTCACACCAACCAGAAACTCTCTTTGCACATTGGATTGGGTACTCTTCTTTTCATCACCAATTTGTGGTTCTACTTTATCATTTCATTTTTAAACATCAAGCACTTTTATGAAAATCAATCATTTTCTTTCAGAAAATTTCAAAAAATCGTATTAAAAAACGGGTATTTCCGCAAAAATTGCCTTTTTGAGATCAAAATACCCTAGTTTCGTAATCAAAAATCATGATTTTTGATTGCAGATGATTTCATTTTTTCATTTCAATCTTGACCTGCAATCGATATTTTTGTGCATTTTTTTAAGATCCAGCTCTTTTTTGCCTGCAAAATGCACAAAGCTGTTTAGTTATAAATATGAAATTTAATCGCTGAGCAGTTATTTGACTGCAAACAATTAGCCTGCATGATGGAATCGCACAATTGTTCACTATATTTCAATGAAGATTCAACATCTTTGCATAACAAGTCTTTTTTATCGATCACTAAAGAAGAATATTCGCTGCGCAGCGCTTTTAGTTCTTGATAATAATTTTGAATATATCGAATTGCTGTATCGTATTGCCCTAGCAACGTATAATGAAGCGCACGCATCATTTTTGAACGCAGATTTCTCGCGGCACTACAAAGGTAAAACAACTTGATTCTTTCTGGACTATTCGCCATTTCACAGACTCCCCTTCTTAACTATATCGATCGAAAAACAAATGCTTTTTTTCTATATTTCTTTTTTTCGTTACAAGTTTAGCAAGTCACCAAAAGTCTTCAAAGTTAAATACACGAAAAATTAATAAAAGATAAACAAAAAATAAAGATGCTGAATTTGGCATAAAGATCGTATAAATACAACTTTTTAATTCGTGAATTTCGCTCTGATTATCGACTGTTTTCTAATTCTGTTTGATCGTGAAAACATACCTTTTCCCGAATATAAGAAAGTCCATCTTTATTTTGATCAATTAATTTCACAACGATTTAAAGCGTATTTTTGATCACGCCGTTTTATTTGCGTTAAAATAAGAAATAACGAATTTCTTTTCATTTTAAAATCGATGATCAAATCTCATTTTTGATTTTGATCAATAACTAAGGAGCAATTCATGAAATTTAACTTCTCACGTTTTTTCAAAAAAGATGCTAAAGGCCAAGATCTGCCCCAAAAAGATCTCGTCATCACCATTCATGGCTTTGGATTTAAAACGATGCATGAATTTGACCCACTTGCTGAATATTTAGAAAAAGAAGGATTTGAAGTGTGGCAGTTTTCTTACTTCAATCCAAATGACCCTGATGACACCGACATTACACAATGGATTCGCCGCTGCGAAACGAGAATTCAACAAGCAATTGCACAAAGACGAACGATTCATCTTGTCGGCTTTTCTATGGGCGGTATTATTGCCAGCCATTTTGCGAGTATTTATGCCGTTGAAGACGTTTTGTTGGCAGCCCCTGCCTTTTATCCATTTGACTTCAACCAAGTCTCTAGAGTCGCTAAAAATAAAATTATGCCTAAAAGCGACAATCCTGCGCCTTCTATGAGCGGTGATCATACAAAAGGGTTTGTCAGTGTCGTCCAAAACTATCGCGATGACATCCTCAAAGTGAAATGTCCAATCTTCATTCTTCATGGCACTGGGGATGAAGTCGTTCAATATAAATCCTCACGCAAGATCTTCAATCAAATCCCAAATAAAGAAAAAGCATTGGTATTCTTGCATGGTGCCAAACATCGTTTCTTATATGATGGTCCTTATCAAAGTCTTGCCTTTGCGCTGATACGTGACTATTTCCGTCATGAAATCAAACCACAAACTTATCCAGACGAAGAAACGGACAACGAGGATCATTAATCCGATCTCTATTTCAAACCCTAATCCCATCAAAAAAGAGTCAAATGCTAGGGAGTGTCCCCTTAGTCATTTGACTCTTTTCTATTTTTGAATTTAGCGTTTTTCTTGAATCATTGCGATTTTTAAATCGAGCAATTTTTCAGTTAAATCGACATAGTACTCTTGTGGGTTGGAGAAACGTTTAATTTCATCCCAAAGCGTTTCTAACTCACGGGAGCAATAGTCACGAATACCCACTAACGATGGAGAATTGTAAACGAGTTCTCCTTTTTCGAAAATTGGCACTAACAGTTTGCGTACTTCAAAAGTTCCTGCTTCAAGAACTTTGGATTTCCATTTATTCATCGGATGGTAAATCGTCAAATCTTGATCTTCGCGAATTTCTTCTTCACTTAATGCGATTAAATCAGCGATCGCTTTTCCATCTTCATTATTGTAGATCCGATACAGTTTTTTATCGCCAGGGTTAGTGATCTTCTCTTCGTTTTCAGAAATTTTGATCTTTGGAACCATGACGCCGTTTTCTTCTAAAGCAGCAAGTTTATACACACCGCCGAATACTGGTGCGTTTTTAGAAACAATCATGTTTTCCCCTACGCCATAGGAATCGATTTTAGCGCCTTGACGGTCAACTAAAGATTCGATCAAATATTCATCTAAAGAGTTCGATACGACGATTGAGCAATCCTGCATACCTTCTTGATCGAGGCGATGACGAATCTTTTTCGATAAATAAGCCATGTCGCCAGAATCGATGCGAACGCCTTTTAAGCGATAGCCATTGGGTTCGAGATATTCTTTGGCAACGCGGATCGCATTTTCCAATCCAGATTTCAATGTGTTGTATGTATCAATTAAAACGGTGCAGGAATTTGGATATGTTTTTGCATATTCTAAGAATGCTTCATATTCTGTTGGGAAGCTTTGCACAAAAGAATGAGCCATCGTTCCTAATACTGGAATAGAGGATTGCATCCCTGCTTCTGTAGTTGCAGTTCCGGCAACACCTGCAATATAAGCAGCACGTGCCCCTTGAATTGCGGAATCGAAGTTATGGGCACGACGAGCCCCAAATTCCATAACTGCTTTGCCTTTTGCGGCTTGCACAATTCGTCTTGCTTTTGTGGCAATTAAAGTTTGGTGGTTGATTGCAAGCAATAATGCTGTTTCAACTAACTGCGCTTCGATTAAAGGTGCTCTAACTTTAATTAATGGTTCATATGGGAAAACAGGTGTTCCTTCTGGTACTGCCCAAATTTCCCCTGTAAAACGGACATTTGATAAATATTCAAGGAATTCATCGCTGAAGCGATTTAAGCTTCTTAAATACTCAATTTGTTCATGATCAAAAGATAAGTCTTGAATATATTCAATTACTTGATTTAATCCCGCAAAAATCGCAAACCCGCCATTTTCTGGATTGCGACGATAAAACAAGTCGAATACCACTTTCTCTTCTTTGTGATCATTGAAATAGACCTGGCTCATCGTCAGTTCATAAAAGTCCATGACCAAAGATAAATTTCTTCCATCTTTCATGTTTTTAATCCCTTCATTTGGCAGAATTACGTTTCTGCTTCTTCTTAAAAAAATGTGAACATTTTTATTATTATAATCACTCAAGATTATAAGACATTTAAATTCTCAAAAATCCGCTCACTTTTCTGCAAAAAAGTCCACTAACAAAACCATTCGCACAATATTGATCGCGCTTACTTGGTAGCATAGAAAACTTCAGATTCATCGAGGTAACCTCTTTACAATCGAGTAGAGAGGAGACAGGTTAGTACTGTCCCTCCCTCTCACACCACCGC
>JAUMZN010000097.1 GCA_030528085.1 Erysipelotrichaceae bacterium
ATTAACTAGGACTAAAAATAATTGACAAAATATGCGGGGGGGGGGGGGGGGTAACCTAAGAGCAGTATGTATATACATAAACTAAGTGTTAAATGTTAGATGAAAGAAGGGATGAAAACATGAATAAAAAAAGAATGAACGCAATGTTAGGCAGCATCACAGCTTTATGCATGACTTGCTCAACAATGACAAATGCGCTTGTATTTGCGCAAGAAAATACATTTGAAGTAATTAATGATAATACGAAGGAAACGGTCCAACCAGATTGGGAATCTGACGCTAGCACAAATAAAACTGTTTATTATAAGAATATGGATTCATACCACGCTACACTTATGGAAGCATTGACAGCAGCGTATAAGGATACAAATACAAAGGAACCAAAAGAAATTCATTGCAGACCAGGGGCTAATGTCGGAACAATGACGCATGGTCATGTGGCCGATAGTTTAACTATTTACGGTAATGGGGCTTATGTAAGCTCTGGCGAACGTGATTTAGAAATCGATACATTTAAATATGATAGAAATACAGGCAACAAAATTAACGAAACAGAAAGTGATTTAGCAAAGAATATTACAGTCATCGTAAAAGATTTAAATGGAATTGCGGCTTGGGGACAAAGAAGGACGGCGCATAAGATCACATTGAATTTTGAAAACTGCAAAAATATGCATCGTGTTTATTTTTCGGGAACAACTGGTGAAATGGATATTAATTTAAATAAATGTAGCTTTGATGTCAATGGGGATGAAAATGGCAATTTAAAGGCATATCACTCACCGGTTTACAGCAATGCCAATGGATTAATTAAAATTGATAAATGCGAATTTAAGAATATTGATGTCCCAATCAATTTGAATCATAAAGTGGCGGGAACTCAGACAATTCAGGTTTCAAATACAACATTTACAAACTGTGGTCAAGGCATAGATTCGGTACATAATACGAAGACATATGCTGCACCAATTCGTGTGGTTGCATCGGTTAGTGGTTCTAAATCAAACCTTAATGTCACAAATTGTGATTTTATTTATAATGATGGTAAAACAAACTGTGGAAATGGCGATATCTTATTAGGTGATGGGCAGAGTGGTGCTAGCGGAAATCCAGGAACTGTAACATTATCCATGTCTGAAACTAAAGCGGACGTTATGGCACAACATAAGGGATATTATGATGAAAAGGGAACAGTAGTAAACAAAGATAATGCTACTACGACAACAGTTCAAAAATCTGAGGTAGTTAAAGATCAACCAGTAGGCGTTGGTCAAGAAATCCCAAAACAACCAGCTACTGATTCTGGTTCTGGATCTGGTGGCAGTGCTACCACTCAAAAATTAAGCAAAGTTTATCGTGCTTATAATCCAAACAATGGTGAGCACCTCTATACAACAGATTATAAAGAATTCATGCACGTCACTAACAACGGCTGGGACGATGAAGACGTAGCTTTCATGGCAGAAGAAGAAAAGAATGGTAAACCATTGTATCGTGTTTATAATCCAAATAGCGGATTGCATCATTACACATTAAATGAAGACGAGAAAAATACTCTTGTTTCTTTAGGTTGGCACGATGAAAAGGTTGCTTGGTATACATCTAGCAAACCACAAAGCGCACCAGTATATCGTGTTTACAATCCAAATGATGGTAATCACCATTACACAATGAATAAACAAGAAAAAGATGTTTTAGTTTCATTAGGTTGGTCTTATGAAGGAATCGCATTCCGCACTGCTCCTATTGAAAAGTAAATGTTCGATGGATCTAAAAAGTTGTGTTTTAAAATAAAATGAAGATAAGAAAGAAAAACGTCTCTAACCTTTTTCTTTCTTCGAAAAATTACAAGAGGATATTGGTGTCAAGAGTTTGCAACAATGAATTTGCTTGCATGTCTTGGCACCTTTTTAATTGGAAGCTGCCTTGAAAAGACATTATCACGATGTTCAGATCCCTTATTACTGAATGACGAAACTGAGGGTATTGAATGGGTTTTTGATTATTGCAAAATCATACGATTTGAATCATAAAATTAACCAAAAAAGATGGTATTTCATGAATAACATTCATAGATCACAGACAGTGACAGCAAAAGTGAAATCATGTAAAATATGAATTACAAATACACGTTAAACTAATAACGCAATACGTAAAAAGGAATTGACAGCTATGTTGAACTACTGCTACGCTCAGACAGACAGACAGACAGACAAGTAAGTCTGCCCTTTTTGCGTGCAATTCAATCAAAGAATATCGGCCTAGACCTTAGAAATTAAAAGGGGTTTAGGCCTTTTTGCGTGTATGGAAATTTAAATGGATGATCCAATCCAGAATAGAAAGGGTACAAAATGAATAAGAAGAGAATGAATGCATTGCTAGGTGGCGTGATGGCGTTATGCATGACATGCACAACAATGACCAATACGCTAGTATTTGCGCAAGATATTATTGAACCTTCAGCAAATGAGGAAAATAAGAAAGTTTGTAGTGTCAATGGAACAGAATATGCTTCTTTAAACGATGCGATCGAAAAAGCAAGTGCAGGCGATACAATTAGCTTATTATCGGATGTTAGAGAAGATGTCACAATTAATAACAATGTCATTATTGATGGACAGAATAAGTATGAGATTCAAGGATTGACTAAAATTCAGCAAGGAACATTACAAAACTTGACATTAACGCCTAGTGTTGAGAGTAAAAACGGCGAATTTTTGGTGCTGGGTAATGGGAAAGAAAAAACAACAATCAACCTGGAAAATGTGACGTTAAAGTATTCAGTGACAAAGCGTTCTGGCAGCAGCGCACAAACTGTAAATGGCAATAAAGCAGATATAACAATTCATAATTGTTCGTTTACAAACAATCCAAACAATAATGGAGTTACGGAATCCGCCCCAGAATGGTCATACGGATTATATATCAACGGCCAGTCTGATGAAGGAAGAATCGTGTTTACGAATAATGAATTTAATGGTGCATTTAGAACAATGCTACCAGGTATCAGTGGGAATATGCTGATTGAAAATAATAAGTTCATTAATAGTGTATATACCGTTGCAGGTGGTCCGACTAGTGGTGCGGGACCTGATGCTACTTCTATTACAACTTCAACTGCGACGAACAATCAACTTGTCATTAGAAATAATGAATTCAATAATGCAGGTTCCATGTTTTTTCAAACACAGATTCAATTTGAAGGAAATACTGTTAAAACGGATAGATTTGAGAATTATATTCAGGCAAGCGATATAATTGCCCAAAAGGTAGATCTTCGAAACAATAATTTTGAAACAGGCAATAATAACCTAGTTATTTTAGATAGAGCCAAAGCGCCTATTATTTTACCTGCAGGTCAAGAAGCCGTAAGTGCATGGCATTACTTTAATACTCCTGTGGAGTCACAACCAAAAGATGCCTACAGTTCTTATAAGTACATGTATAACCAAGACGGTACGATTACTTTCAAACCACAATCAGATGTGGCATTAGATCAATTCTTTAACCAAAACAAGGGAAATATTCAAGTAAGGAATAATGACACTGTTTTGATCGAAAAAGACTTAGAAGTAGATAAAATATCTATCGATAAAGACACAAATATAAATTTTGTAATCAAAAATAATGCATCACTAGAAATCAGCCAAGAAATGAACGTTTCAGGAAACGTGAAAATTAGTGGAGAAGGAAAATTTAAATTAGCAGAAAACGGGAAACTAAATATTAAAGAAGATGCAACTTTAGGCATTAGCAAAGATACGACATTTGAAAATAATGGTAAGATCGAAAACAATGGAAATATCGAGATTTTTGATGCTGTACAAGGCGGTGGCTCCACTCAGAAATTAAGCAAAGTTTATCGTGCTTA
>JAUMZN010000098.1 GCA_030528085.1 Erysipelotrichaceae bacterium
TGTTCACTGCCCGAGAACATCAAGACTAAAAAATACTTTTGTCGGGCGCATCAAACAATAAGAAAGGAAAAAGAAATGACAATATTAAATAAGCTTTCGCTGCTGATGCAAACCGTCAGTCAATTTCTATCAAAACCTTTCTTGAAAATAAAAAATCAACAATGGCGAGCACTCGCATTAGCTGTCGCATTGGCTAGTCTAGCTTGGTTTGTGGTGTTTGTTGTTGTGCCTTTAGCGCCATTAGGTCCGCATTCACTCTGTACCAATGATGGCTTTGCCCAATATATGCCGTTTTTATCGGAACTTTGGTCAGCGGTTTATGAGGATGGAAGCTTGTTGTACACCTTTAATGGTGGTTTAGGACAAAACTTTTATTTAACGATCGCCTATTACTTATTGAGTCCGTTCACATGGCTGGTGCTCTTATTTTCTAAATCGCAAATTCCGGCTGCGGCGAATTTGATCATTATTTTGAAAAATATATTTGTCATTGCGATTATGGCTTGGTATTTGCCTTCTAAAAATAAAAAGCAATCGTGGACTTTAGCAGCGGGATGTGCGCTAGTCTATGGATTTGGGTTTTACTTTTTAGGCTATGCGGTCAACTTCATGTGGATGGATTGCATCGCTTTAGTCCCGTTGATGTTATATGGAATCGAAAGACTCAATACGAAAAAAGGACGCTTGATTTATGTCATCTCTTTGGCGATAGGCATTTTGACCAATTTTTATATGGGGGCGATCGTCTGCATTTTTCTTGCGTTTTATTATTTGTTTTTGCGTTTGCACTTCTCATTGAAAGGCCGCATTGATTTTGGTTGGTTTGTGGCTTGTTCACTTAGTGCAGTCCTTGTTGCAGCGGTTGTTTTAGTTCCTGTTGTGCAAGGGATGTTGATGGAAAACTCATCACGTATGAGTCCACCGGATCTAGAGTGGTTTAATGATTTTGAATATATTGCTTCGCGCTTGCTTCCCGATGCTGAGGTAATCCGTATTTCTCATAATCGTGGCACGATAAATCTTTATATGGGTACAGCAGCTTTAATGGGCACAATTTTATTTGTAATCAATGGCAAAGTCTCTAAACGCTATAAAGCTGGGATCGTCTTATTGACGGGCTTGTATTTTATCTCTTTGCAACAAAGCTGGCTGAACTACTTGTTCCATGGCTTTTATTTACAGCGCCAAGTGCCCAATCGCTATGGATTTGTGATCTCGCTTTTAGTGACGTTGATGATGTATCAAGGCTTACTAAGTCTAGATCGGGCTAAAGTGAAATGGATCGCTCTAGCAAGTGGGTTGAGTGCCGTTTTTTATGGCGTGATCTTTGTCATTTCAAATTCAGACCAATATTGGCTAGGTTTTGTTTTACCGACGCTTTGTATTGTTTATGGCTTATTGGCCTTGTTTAAAAAGAAAGCGATCATGACAGCATTGATTGTTGTAGAAAGCTATTGTGGCATTGTGATGTGTGCACCAGGAAAGCTATCTTCAAGTTTTACTGAAATGGATCAATATATCAAAATGGCACATATTGCTGAAGATTTAAATGGATTTGGACGAACTGAAATCTTTTCTAGCGATATTGCCAATGCGCCAATGTTATATGGCATTCAAGGAATTTCAGCATTTAACTCCGTCATCAATCCTAAAACTGCAGGATTACTAGGAAAGTTAGGTTTTGCCTCTGGGGAAAACTATTATCGAATGTATGGCTTAACGCCGCTTTCATCTTTATTTTTCGATGTGCAAAGCGTCATTACGAATTCGAGTACACAAATGCCTTATCCTTATCAATTAACGCAAATGGTCGGTGATATGGCTGTATGGACATCGAAATATGATATTCCAATTGGCTTATGTTTAGACAATAGCCAACAAACGATTGGCTCGAGCAATAAGTTTGTCAATTTGAACCATTTATTTGCGGATACTTACCAAATGATCGATTTGAATGTGAGCACATTTGGTGAGCATGAATGGAGCGATGGTCAAGATGATACATATCGGATTCAAGATCTCAAGGAAAACGAAGAGTTTTCGTTTACGCTCGATCGCTTCCAAGCGCAAAACGCATTTGTCTATGCGAAGATGAGTGGGGCAAAACGATTTATTGTTCATAAAAACGGATCGATTTTGATCGATAATAAATATGAAGGAAATATCATCTATCTCGGTGATGTAACAACGGATGATTTGATCACCATTACGATTCAAGTCGAAGATGACCAAGATGAAGGCAAAATTCTTGTTCAAGGAGCGACTTGTTCAAATGAAAAAATCGATGAAGCTGCCAACGCCTTTATTGAACATGGCTTAAAACAAGAATCGATTCAGGGGAATACGATTACCGGAACGTATTCGAGTACAAGTGATGAAACGATGATTTTTACTCTGCCTTATGATGAGGGATGGACTGCCTATGTCGATGGCCAACAAGTTGAGATTCAACCTTGGCAAAATGCTTTAGTCAGCGTCGATTTAAAAGCTGGAGACCATTCAATTCGTTTAGTGTACATACCAGCGGGCTTGAAGATGGGATGCTTATTGAGTGGTTTGGGGATCCTCTGTTCGATATTTGTGATTCGCGGATTTAAAAAGAAGAGCAAAGTTGGACAAGAAAAAGAATCACGAAATCTATAAACGAGAAAAATCGAGTAATACAAATAATAAATTTAAATTGTGACATGCATGATGTCATTAATGCATGGATACTATCCATGTCGATCTTAGCTTTTATGGTTTGTCCCTATAAAGATATCGATTATAAAAACGGTGACAGATTAGCTTCATGAATATAAGGGATGAGGAGAAAGAATAATGATTACAGGCGAATTAAAAAATAAAATTGACAGTCTATGGGATGTGTTTGCGGCTGGTGGCTTAACCAATCCTCTTGAAGTCATTGAACAAATTACTTATTTAATGTTCATCCATGATTTGGATGACACAGATAATAAAAACGCAAGAGAATGTGCAATGTTAGGCTTACCATTCAAAAGTATTTTTTCAGATCAAGTCATGATTGGGGAAAGAACAATTGATGGACAACAATTAAAATGGTCAACATTTAGAGATTTACCCGCAACCAAAATGTATGAAACCGTTCAAGAATGGGTTTTTCCATTTATTAAGAACCTGCACTCAGATAAAAACAGTGCATATTCAAAATATATGGACGATGCAATCTTTAAATTACCCACACCACTTGTCTTATCAAAAGTTGTTGATGCATTAGACGATATCTATACCCTAATGGGTAAATCCACAGGAATTGATATTCGTGGTGATGTCTATGAATATTTATTGTCCAAGATTTCTACAGCTGGACGAAACGGACAATTTAGAACACCAAGACATATTATCCGCATGATGGTTGAGTTGATGAAACCAACACCTCAAGAAACGATTTGTGACCCAGCATGTGGTACAGGTGGTTTTTTAGTTGGCGCAAGTGATTATTTAAGAGAGACATGCCGTAACGACATTTTGATGAATAAAGAAAATAGAGAACATTACATGAATCATATGTTCCATGGATTCGATATGGATAGAACGATGCTGCGCATTGGTGCGATGAACATGATGACGCATGGCGTAGAATCTCCAATCATCGAATATCGAGATAGCTTGTCCGATCAAAATCCAGATACAGATCAATATTCTTTGATTCTTGCCAACCCACCATTCAAAGGAACGTTAGATGCTGATTCAGTATCTGCGGATTTGTTGAAAGTGGCAAAAACAAAGAAAACAGAATTATTGTTCTTAGCATTGTTTATCAGAATGTTAAAGGTTGGGGGACGATGTGCCTGCATCGTTCCAGATGGCGTATTATTTGGGTCCAGTAAAGCCC
>JAUMZN010000099.1 GCA_030528085.1 Erysipelotrichaceae bacterium
TAGAACAAGCAAACTCACTAATTCCCTCATTTCCTTTTGAATTGCGGCATCTAGGCCATTTTGATCTTTCAACGATGTTAAACTGAAATCAATGGAGAGAGAGTATGTGCGGTGCATTTTTAGTTCAAGAACACGTGATTCAATCGTTATCTGCTTTTGGTGCTGCTTGTTCATGGCAACAAGGGCAGTTTGAATTTGGCGATATTTATCCAAGTCAACAAGCGATCGTCATCGATCGCAATGTTCATCAACAATTCAACGCGAATTTATATACGTTTGGTTATCCTTATTTATATCAAGGTAAAAAGAAGTTGATTATCAATGCGCGCAGCGAAACGATCGCGCAAAAACCGCTTTTTCGTCATGCCCTGCAAAACCATCGCGCAGTTGTGATTTGTTCGGGCTTTTACGAATGGGATCTCTATAAACAAAAAGTTTTTTTCGATCAAGATCAGCCGTTTTATCTTGCTGCTATAGTGATAGACAACTCGTTTGTGATTTTAACCCAAGAAGCAAATGAATCTGTTTTGCCGATTCATTCCCGTATGCCGGTAATCTTCAATGTTCAACAAGCAAAACAATGGCTTAGCGATGACCAAAACATTTTTGATTTACTCCAACAAAACAATCCCCTTCTCAACGTGCATCAAGCTTTCCAACAAATTTCTCTGTTTTAAGGGATTTCAAGGATGAAATTGAAATCTCCTTTTCGATCTATCTAAAAAACCGTTATGATGTTGAGAGGTCTCTTTAATATAAAATGAGAGGAGAGTCGATGATGAATAAAAAATTGATTGCCGAGCGCCTGCAAGATCATCGTGCCAAACTCGTTGCGGTGACAAAAAAGCATACAGCGCAAGAAGTCGATGAACTATATGCCCTTGGTGTTCGTACTTTTGGTGAAAACCGAGTTCAAGAATTTTTGTCTAAATATAACCCAAAATATGATTGGCATATTATCGGTCACTTACAGACAAACAAAGTGAAATATATTATTGGAAAAGTTTCGCTGATCGAATCTGTCGACTCATTAAAACTTGCCAAAGAAATTGAAAAACAAGCAGCTAAACTCGATTTAGTTCAAGATATCTTAGTTGAAATCAAAGTCTCTAAACAAGATGAAAATAAAACTGGCTTGCCAATCGATCAGTTAGATGATTTACTCGCTGAAATTGCGAATATGAAACATTTGCGTTTAAAAGGATTAATGACGATCGCATCTAATACGGATGATCAAGATTTAATCGCCAGCGAATTTGATCAAGCAAAAGCGCTTTATGATCAAGCTTGCCAACTTTATCCAACGATGGATACTTTATCGATGGGCATGAGCCATGATTATGCCTTAGCGATTGAACATGGCAGCAATCAAGTGCGCATTGGTACAGCTTTATTTACAGAACAATAAATGCTCTTGCCAAATTGAAAGATTGAGTCTGATTTATCCCGTGGTAGAATAACAGACGGCTTCGCATTCGGAGGTAAATATACATATGAACAAAGATCCAAACGTTCGAATGAGAATGTCCGTTCGAACTGGAATTTATACTTTAGCTTTATCTGCAGTCGCTCTAGGATTATATAAAGGTCTCTTTGAACAAATGATCTCATCATCTAGTTCAATGCAGACAAACTCTATTACGACCGCATATGCGATTAATGGTGAACCATTAGTTCAAAGCACCACTCCAATTTCTGCACAACCAAATACTTCTATAGACAATGATCAAACAACCGCAAAAGTTGAAGATTCTTCAATCGAAAGTTCTTCAGAACAATCTATTGCGGAAGATCAAACGCCATCTGCCAATACAGATCAAAATGTTCAAGAAGATTCTGCACAAAGTAGTACTCAAGACGATTCTTCAACAAGTGATTCATTGAATATTCAAAATGAATCTGCTCCTGTTGATGATTATGGATTTCCAATCATTGCGAAAAGCGATGATGCGATCACAAAAACGATTTTAATCGATGCCGGTCATGGCGGAAACGATCAAGGTGACGCGGCTAGCGATGGGACAATCGAAAAAGATGTGACATTAAAACTCGCTTTAAAAGTCAAAGAACATTTACAGCTTCAAAACCCAAATTTAAATGTGGTAATGGTTCGTGAAGACGATACAACTGGAACAAAAGGAGCAGGTTGGGAAGATCTTGTTTGGCGCCGCCAAGTTTTAGAAAATACACAGCCTGACTATTTCCTTTCTTTACATACCCACGCTAAAGATAACCAAGCTGGCGTTCATTTCTATTACAACGCCAATGATTCTTTAACCGCTTCTTTAGCGACATTAATGGCCCAAAACTTAACGAATCAAGGATGGTCATCCTTGAACTCGATGACAACAACTGATCAATATCCTTTACAGCTCATTTCTATGGCTGATTGTCATGCATTGATGGTTGAAGTCGGTTCATTAAAAGACAGCAACGATCTGCAATTAATGAACAATGAAGAACACTTAGACAAAGCAGCTGCTGCTATTGCCGGATCTCTAAATGCTAATATTTTAGAGAATCCATATGCTTCTGCGTATTAAACCGTCTAAAAAGATTGAAACGAATTTCCTTAACATTCGTTTAATGTTGTAGAAATAAAACGGTTTATATTACCCAAACACTTTACTTATATTGATGATGAGGAGGATTGTTGTGAAATTTCGTTTACCTAAAAATAGAAAGCTGAACATCGGCCTCTATATCAGCGGATTATGCATCATCTCTTTAGTTTTATACAGCACCATCTTTGCGGGAACTTACCACTCAAACTATGTTTCCCCAACTCCGACCGGAACTTCTTCCGTTGACCCTTCCACTGGTTTGGTCTACAAGACTTATCCAGAAAAAGGAAAGAAAACGACGATTCTGCTCGATGCTGGTCATGGGGGAATGGATGGCGGAAATACAGTCAATGACACGATTTTGGAAAAAGACATCAACTTGTCGATCACCAATAAAGTTGCTGATTACTTAAATGAATTGAATCCGAATATCGTAGTCAAAATGATTCGTACTGATGATAGCGTTCCTTGGTTAACTGATGAGCTTTCCGATTTGAACTATCGTCTCGAACAACAAACGAAACAAGAAGCTGAATACTTCTTCTCGATTCACTGTAACTCCTATGCGGATCCAAGTATTGAAGGAGCAGTATTCTTCGTAAACCCAACCGATGAAGTCATGAAAGACTTAACGAACAAAATGGGTGAAAACTTCCAAGAAATTCAATGGTGCCAACAATACAGCATCGTGGATAACCAACTTTTACAAGTCGTTACGATGTCGGAAATTCACTCCGCTTTAATCGAACTTGGTTATATGACAAATGCGGACAACCTTGCTCATTTAACAAACTCTTCTGAGCAAGATAAAGTCGCTAAAACGATCGCCGCAACGATTTCCGATTACATCATGGAAAATCCTGATGCACCAAAATACGAAAAACCAGAACCTGAAAGCACAACTCAATCTGCTTCCAGTATGGCTTCAGCTGAAAGCCAAGCCGGCAGTCTCATTGCTTCGCAGCGCAGCGAACAACAAGAATCAAATTCTGCCCAAGATCCAGCCGCAGATCCAAATGCCGATCCTAATCAAGCTTCTAATCAAGATCCAAACCAAGCTGCTAACCCAGATCAACCTGCAGACCCTAATCAACAGCCGCCAACGGATCCGAACCAACCACAAGAGAATACATCTGAACCAATTAACGCCGGTTAGCTTGATCCACAAATCAAAATTAAAAAGTCTAGATGGTATTTGCTGAATAACTAAAATATGCTTTATATAAAGCGTAAAATGATATTTT
>JAUMZN010000100.1 GCA_030528085.1 Erysipelotrichaceae bacterium
GTGATCCGCAGCTTAGATCAGCCTTTATTTAATGAACCAGGTCTTAAAGTTCTTTATGGAAACTTATCACCAAATGGGGCTATTATTCGTCCAACTGGTGTACCAGCAGAAATGAAGAAATTTACAGGCGTTGCGAAATGTTTTGATCACGAAATGGATTGCTTCCGCGCAATTCAGCGTGACGAAGTAAAACCAGGAGATGTTCTTGTCATTCGTTATGAAGGATGCAAAGGGGCTCCAGGTATGAAAGAATTGATGGTTACAACAGATGCTTTAGTTGCTCATGGTCTTCATAAGAGCGTTGGTTTGATCAGTGATGCTCGTTTCTCCGGATTTAACCATGGAGCAATCGTTGGTCACGTAACACCAGAAGCTTATGATGGTGGTCCAATTGCTTTAGTAAAAGATGGGGATATCATTACGGTAGACGTAACAGCTGGTACGATCGATGTTAATGTTAGCGATGAAGAAATGAAAGCAAGACGTGATGCATGGGTACGTCCAGAACCAAAAGTTAAGAAAGGAATCTTAGCCCTTTATGCAGCGTTATGTAAACCTGCTGATGAAGGCGGCGCAATGCAGAATTGGTAAAGAGTATGAACTTAAATCCAAAAGTTGATTTAGATAGCTTTGAAAGACAATTTACAGCTGTCGATTCTCATACCTTAGGACAATTTACTCGAGTTGTTACTTCGGGATTTCCTCATATCGAAGGAAATACAATGATCGAAAAGAAGAAATTCTTGGAAGATAACTGCCAAGATCTTCGTACTGCTTTAATGCATGAACCAAGAGGACATGCGGATATGTTTGGTTCCGTTTTAATGGAACCAGTCCATGAAGAAGCAGACCTTGGTGTTGTTTATATGGACACTGGGGAATACTTGAATATGTGTGGTCATGGTACGATGGGCACTGCAACAGTTTGCGTTGAAGCCGGTCTTGTAGAAATGAAAGAACCATATACAGATGTTGTATTGGATGCTCCTGCCGGAATCATTCGTACTCATGTCAAAGTAGAAAATAAAAAAGCAACAGAAGTAACGATCACAAACGTTCCAAGTTTCGTATATAAAGAAAACTTACCTTTGACAATCGATGGAAAAGAAATTGTTGTCGATATCGTATTTGCCGGAAACTTCTTTGCCTTAGTGGATGCTAGTCAGTTTGATTTTGAAATTGGGGCTCAGAATGTATCTAAATTCTCCAAAGTTGGGGTTAAGATTTTAGATACGATCAAAGAAACATTCCCTGTAAAACATCCATTGTTGGATATCACTGTAGTTGACCATTGTGAATTCTATACAAAATGTCCACATGAAGGAGCCGATATTTGTAATACGGTAATCTTCGGAGCTGGACAGTGTGACCGTTCTCCTTGTGGTACGGGAACAAGTAGTATGCTAGTGAAGCTGCATCATATGGGAAAATTAAAAGTTGGTGACAGCATCGTGACAGAAAGTGTAATTGGTTCTCATTTCACTGGCCGTATTGCTGAAGAAACGATGGTTGGTGATTTCAAGGCCATTGTTCCTCAAATCACTGGAAGTGCTTATGTAACAGGTGTAAGTACGTATTTAATCGATAAAGATGATCCATTGAAATATGGATTCCAATTGGGATAAGAAGATGCCGCATTTAAAAGTACAAATGTATCCAGGTCGTACGGATGCGCAGAAAGAACAATTGGCAAAGTCTTTAGAAGAATGCATGATGGAAGTATTAGGATCACCTTCTAGCAGCATTTCTATTTCGATCGAAGAAATTCCCCAGGAAATCTGGCATGAAGAAGTCGTAGAAAAAGAATTGAAGAAAAATTCGAATACTGTGGTTAAAATGCCAGGCTATCCATTGGATAAATAAGTAAGAATCGCAAGAGGCGTCTTCGGACGCCTTTTTGTTTTGGAAGAGTGATTGAGTGTCTGTCTTTTTGCGGAGGTTTTTCGTTTGGTTGAAAAGAAAGTCGAGCGATTTGTTTATTTGATAAGGTAAACTGGAACTGATATGAAAAACGCACTTAAATTGAATCAATCACTCAAACAGACGTTTCAATATTCTAAAAATACCGAAGCGCAAATGAACTTGTTGGCGATGGATCAAAAGAAGATTTCGCAAGTTCTAAAAGATATTGCCGCAACGAATCCTTTTTTAGAATTCACGCCAAGCGTGCAGATGGATCAATTTCTCGAACAAGCCATCGCCGCAAAACCAAGTCTGCAAGATGAATTGTTTTATCAACTCCACACCGGCAAACAAAAGTATCATAAAAAGATTGCGGAATACATTATCGAATCGTTGGATGATCGCGGCTTTTTTACACAAGACCTAATGCAAGTCTGCCAAGTTCTGCAAGTCTCGATGGCAGATTTAAAAAAGACGTTAGCCCTTATTCAAAGCTTTGAACCCACTGGCGTTGCTGCAACTAGCCATGCGGATTGCCTCTATTTGCAATTGATGCAAAAAAATCATGTAGAAGCAGCCAATCTGATCAAAAATTATGCGCAAGAAATCGAACAAGGGAATATCCAAACGATTTTAGAGGAAATGAATTTGGATCAAAGCCAACTCGAACAATTGTTTTTACAAATTAGACAATGCAATCCTTATCCATGCAGCGAATATTCAAGTGCGCCGATCTCCATCGTCATTCCAGAATTTGAAATCGTAAAAACAGATGGTGAACTCATTATTGAACCTAAAGAGATGGGAAAACTCAGTTTAGGGGACGCGGATATTCAAGAAATGTCCGATGAAGCAAAAGCGTATTTCAATCAAGCAAAGTTCTATGTCGACAGCATCAATAAAAGAAACAAAACGTTGATGATTTTGGCTAATGAACTGATTGGTATTCAGAAAAATTATTTTCTAGCACAAGAAGATTTACAGGCATGCACATTAGAACAAATTGCAAGTCGAACAGGCTTTGCGATTTCTACTGTGTCACGAGTTTTATCTAATAAATATTACGAATTTGAAGGGGAAGTTTATCCGGTAAAAAGTTTATTTGTCTCTAAAACGAAACAAGGAACGAGCCAAGATGCGATCAAAAATGAACTGCGCCGGCAAATCGAATCGGAAAATAAAACCAAGCCGTACAGCGATGAAAAACTCGTTCAGTTATTATCAAAAAATGGACTATTCGTTTCGCGGCGAACGATCGCTAAATATCGCGACTCTATGAACATACCAGCTGCATCCAAACGAAAAATCACTAAACAAAGATAGAAGCGAACTTCATCTATGAATGAACAGGTTCGCTTTTTTGAGTTTATAAAATGTAAAGGGGGAGAAAAGCTAAGTTAGCTAAAAAGATATTAAATGGACTGATTGCGTTTGGCTGTGTGTATTTCGGTAGCGTGAAGTACGTAATAAAATAAATATGGATATAAAAGACGTAATGTATGTGAATAAGGGGATATTGATATGAAAGTAAATGCAACCTAACTAAGAGCGCATTTAAATGAGGATCGAGTTAGCGTAAAAAATAGGGAAGAAATAGCTGAACTTGATTCATCTAAACAAGGGAAAAAGAAAGAGTTGGATCAGTTAGTCGGTATTCTTCCTCCGTTATCTGAAAAAGATGCAAAAGAAATAAAGGAAGAACGAGTAAGTAGGTTATGAACAATTAACAATCCGTTTTCTAGGCTGTAGCACCACTTTTTTTCGAAGTTTCTAAATCATTTGTTTTTAAAGTCCTGAATTTGCTTTAAATACCTGAACTTTTCACAGTTTTATTCCTTAAGAAAATGACCTGACAAAATCTTGT
>JAUMZN010000013.1 GCA_030528085.1 Erysipelotrichaceae bacterium
GATGTTCATGGGTAATCAAGCTAACTGATCCTCGAGGAACATACTTATATGTTTCGGGTTGGGATTTAGTCTCTGCTTTTTGTGTATGAATGAGTTGACGACTCGACTCAAGATCAAGTTCTTGATGGCTCCCGTGACCGTGTTCACGGCATCTGCGGTCTTCGGTGCCATTGTCATGATAGAGCCGATTTCGCTCATGATCTTTCCAACAAAAATGAGGATCGGTCCAAGAGCGCCACGAGAAGTGCCACCACGAGAATAATCTGCTTTACTGGCTCTGGCAGTTTATTGAGAAAGGCCGCCAAGCCCTGCAGAGCTGATACTAGAGAGCTGATTGCAGGCATCATGATATTTGCAAAGGAAATGGCGAGTTCCTGAAGTTTAGACTTCAGAATCGTAAGCTGACCACTTAAGTTGTCCTGCATGGTTTCTGCCATCTTCTCAGAAGTGCCATCACAGTTTTTGATTGCGCCTTCGAGCTTTGAAATATCTTCAGGTGCGGAGTTCATAAGAGCAAGGAAGTCGGATATGGCATTTTTACCGACGAGTGCCTCTGCATTCGATGCTTTCTCAGAATCGGAAAGCTGCCCGAAGGCGGACTGACAGTCTGCAAGGATTGCCGAGAGACTTCGCATCGATCCATTGGCATTGGTGGTTGCAATCGTCACAACTCCGATGGACTTGTCGGAGGTTTTCCATCCAGCCATCGTCATATAGTTCATGGCATCTGCAGCCTCGGATGCTGAGAACTTTGTTTTCGCATCCATCTCGCAGGCCTTTGCGCGGAGCTTGTTGAAATCCCCTCCAGTTGCACCGGATACAGCGGCTACCTGGCTCATAGAAGAATCGAAATCGGAGGCTGTTTTTACAGCAACAACGCCAAGAGCTGTAACTGCAGCAGAGGCAGGAAGGAGTTTTTCACCAGCAGAGGAAACCTTATCGCCTGCAGATTTCAGGATATTACCAGCAGTAGCAATCTTCTCCACAGCAGTGACAGACCGATTTGCCTATGCCTCCGACTTTTTGTGATCTTCTTCCGTTTCGACGATCTCCCGCTGGAGAGCATCATACTGTTCTTTGCGAATGCCACCATTCGCAAGCGCCTGATTTGCCTGCTCTGTAGCGATTTTCAATGTTGCGAGCTTTTCCTTTATTCACTGATGGCACTGGAGAGGAGCTTCTGTGCAAGCAGTTCGGTGTTGCCTGGATCCAGTTTCAGGAGCTTTCGACATCCTTGAGCTGACTCAGCGTATTCTTGATTTCTGAATTGACACCCTTTAGGGCTGTCTCCAGCTTGGTGGTATCGCCACCGATCTCGACCGTAATACCCTTGATTCTACTTCCCACCATAGGCTCCTCCTTTCCTGAATTAGGGCAGAAGAAAAGCACCTACCATTTCTGATAGATGCTTTCTGAATTGTTATTCTGTTTTTAAATCTATTTTTTGAATAGTTCTGAGTGCGTACCAAGCCTGTAAAGCATGAGTACTAAAACGTTGTTTTGAATCTCATAAATGAGCAACCAGTCTGGTTCGATGTGGCACTCACGCGTGCCTTTGTAGTTTCCTGTAAGATCATGATCCCTGTATTTTTCTTCCAGCGTACCGCCATTCGCCAGAATATCGATTACCTCAAACAGCTTATCAAGATTTTTATTTTGCCTTTTGGCAAGCTTCAAATCCTTTTTAAACTGATTGGTAAACTGAATGTCGTATTTCATACGTCGAGAGCTGCTTTAAGCGCATCCATACTGGAGTAACGCGGAGCAGAAGGATCCTTCATCATTTTTCGGCCTTCCTCAATGGCAGCGACTGTAGTATCATTTGGCACTTCCAGTTTTAATTCAAAAGGAATACCATGCTCACGGATAGCGGCTCTCAGGAACATATTTACAGCAGTTGTCATATTCAGACCAAGTTCATTGAAGATTTCCTCAGCCTGGTCCTTGATTGCCTTGTTTGTACGAATGTTTAAATTAGTTGTTGCCATACAGAACACCTCCGTTCAAGTGTAGCTTACTTAAACATACGCCTATTGTCAACACATTGTCATTATATAAGGTGCATAAATTCTGCTAAAATGCATCGAAATCCTTCTGGATAGCGATCTTCGCATAGCCTTTGTACTCATCATTGCTGCTTTCTGCGTACATGTCATTCACCATCTCGATCGTGAGTAAGTCAAGATCCTGGATCGAGATGCAGCAAAGCAGAAACAATATAATTTCTTTTTGATGGATTTTGATGGAGAAATGTATTGTCAGGAGTTTATTGTGTAATATTTATGCTTGGTTTATATCAAGAAAGATATTCTTAGACGAGCAGGCAACTCCACAATACCAGACTTGAATCATGGAGAATTCTATAAAATTTCAATTTTTCAGCCTCCATTTAAACTTCAAAATGAGTTCGCCGATTTCGTTAAACACATAGATAAATCAAAATCTGCAGTTCAAGCTTCTTTAGATAAAACGCAATTGCTTTTTGATAGTCTGATGCAAGAATATTTTAGATAACGAATGAGTATTTCAGTAGGGACAATGATGATTTACCAAGTTGGAAATCCTTCAGTTAAAATTTCGAAAATCAAAATGGATATGAAAAGGTCTATTGAAGTTTCGTGTCCCTTTTAAGGGGCATGGATTCTAAAGATCGGCGAACAACAATAAGAAATCATACAAAATGAACTTGTTGTTTTTGCTTGTTTTAATTGAAATTTAGTCAAAACAAACCGAGAACGGGTTTCTGGATTGACTAAAAAGTTAGTTATAACTAAACTTAAATCATGCAACCAGTGAATAAAGACTCTAAACTCACCGAGTCCGTAGAAGATTATTTAGAATCTGTACTTGTTCTTTCATCAAAATTGCCTCATGTACGCAGTGTTGATGTTGCGAGTCATCTTGGTTTTTCGAAACCTTCAGTTTCTCATGCCGTGAAACTGTTATCGGATGAAGGATTACTTGAAGTCACACAAAAGAAATTTTTAGTGTTGACAAAAAAAGGAAAAGAAATCGCAGAAAGAACATATGCACGTCATGTTTTCTTCACGGATATGTTAATGTCTATCGGTGTAGATCAAACAACTGCTGAAAATGATGCTTGTCGAATTGAACATGTCATTAGCCAAGAAACATTTGATGCGATTGAAAAATACTATAAAGAAAATAATGAACAGGCAGAGTAATACTGCTTGTTTTTTTCTGAATTGAACGATGAAATAAAATGCTCAAAAATAATTAAGTGAACCTTGAAAATTGAATCTCAATGAGCAGAAAGGAATAAGAAAATGAATGTTGAAGTATTAGCGCCAGCAGGAAATATGGAATCTTTACAAGCAGCTTTTGCGGCAGGAGCCGATGCAGTTTATTTTGGACTTCCTTTATTTGGGGCGCGTGCCTTTGCCCAAAACTTTACATTAGAACAAGCTAAAGAAGTGATCGATCAAGCTCATCAGGTCTCCAAAAAGATCTATATTACGATGAATACGCTGATTGAAGAAGATCAAATGGAACAAGCTTACGAATACGCAAAAGCGCTTCATGAAATGGGAGTAGATGCTTTGATCGTTCAAGATTTAGGCTTGATCCATTTATTGCATCATCGATTGCCAAACCTTGAATTACATGCTTCAACCCAACTTTCTGTGACCACCCCTTATCAAATTGAACAATTAAGAAAATTAGGGATTAAGCGTGTCGTATTAGCCCGTGAAGCAACGATTGAACAAATTGAAGCGTGTGCAAAAACGGGAATGGAACTTGAAGCATTTGTACATGGAGCATTATGTATTTCATATTCCGGACAATGTCGTTTTTCCCAAGTTCGCTATGATCGCTCTGGTAATAAAGGTGCTTGTGCCCAACCTTGTCGTATGGAATATACGCTTTTAGAAGATGGCAAACCTGTTTCTACTCAAGGACGATACTTGCTTTCCCCTCGTGATTTATCTTTGATCACGAAAATCGATCGCATGCATCAAGCCGGGGTGTACTCATTTAAAATTGAAGGCCGCATGAAATCACCAGAATACGTTTATCAAAGTGTTCATGCTGCGAAAATGGCGATTGCTGGACATCGCTTAACAGCAGAAGATTTAGATCATTTGAAAACTGCATTTAACCGCGGTTATACGTTTGGCCATACGTTTGAACAAACGGGATTAAGCTTAATGAATCCACAAACGTCAAATCACCAAGGTGTGGAAATCGGGGAAGTGCTGTTTCAAAAAAATGATCGCGTCCGCGTCAAACTGAGCGCCGATTTAAGTCAAAACGATGGCTTGCGTTTTGTTTCTGGTCAATATGAAGCCGGCGGGGTCGCAAACTTTATTTATGATGCCAAAGGCAAATTGATCAATAAAGCAAAAGCCGGACAAATTGTCGATATTAAAATCAATCAGCGCGTTAATAAAGGCGCGATCGTTCGACGCACTTCAAGTTTTGAAATGACCAAAGAAGTGGAAAATGCGATTAAAAAGAATAAGCCGCAAGCAGAAGTGGATTTCTCTTTTTATGCCACACAAATGGGTGGACCGCTGCGTTTGGTGGCAACAGATGGTGTGCATAGCGTTGAAGTAGAACTAGGTGAACTGCAACAAGCGAAAACAGCACCAACGACACCAGAACAAATTGAACATGCATTATCAAAAACTGGAAATTCATGGGCTAATGTTCGTTATATCGACATTGAACTTTGTGACAATCCATTTATTCCAAACAAGATGGTCAATGAATTAAGACGCCAAGCGTTAGAACAATTAGATCAAAAACGATCTGAAAAACAACCGATCAAAGAGTGTGAATACGATTTCCAATTAAACCCATGCGCGATGCCAAAAAGTTTTGTGGAAATTACGAAAAAAGAACAAGTGATCGACGATGGCTTATTGCAAGTGAGTGAATTTAATTTGAACAATACAATTCATAAAGCGTCTTTAATCCATGATCAAGGTATGTATTGCGATCATTTAGGCCAAGGCCAAATCGTCGAAAATATGAATATCACTAACTCCTATGCTCTAGCAGCCCTTTTAGAACTTGGCTATCAAGGAGCAGTACTCAGTGGAGAATTATCAGATACAGGAAGAGCTGATTTATTAGCGGCATTTAAATCTCGCTATGGATTTGATGCGCCTGTCATTTATACGATCTATGAAAAACCACGCTTAATGATCATGAAGCATTGCCCAGTGAATACAGCACTCAAAGATGGCAAACGCAAAAACTGTGCGCTATGTCGTCAGCATCAATATAGTTTAAAAGGAAAAGATGGCAAACTTGCTTATTTATATGGCAATGTCGATTGCAACATGCAGATCTTTGATGAAGATGCGATCGATCAAATCGATCAAATCCCAGCTTTCAAACAACAAGGCATTCATGCTTTCCGCATGATCTTCAGCGTTGAAAATCAAGCGCAAACAAAAGCGATTCGCCAGCACTTTTTAGAAATGACACAAGAAAACTAGCGGATATTTTATTGTTTTGAATGGTTAATCAATATGCGATAAGCATCAAGAATTCACTTGGAATGATAGAGAAAAATGAGTAAATGAAGTTACCTTTTACAAATGGACGAAATTCTAGAATAGAAGTGAATGACAGTAACGAAAGACGTTCTTGATGTGCTATAATTTTTCAGTATAGAAGGCAAAGGAGGATATAGACATGCCTATTATTACAGACGTTTACGCACGTGAAGTCCTTGACTCTCGTGGAAATCCAACTGTAGAATGCGAAATCACAACTGAATCTGGCGCTTATGGACGCGCTATGGTACCAAGTGGTGCTTCTACTGGTGAAAGAGAAGCTCTTGAACTTCGTGACGGAGACAAAACTCGTTACCTCGGTAAAGGAACAACTAAAGCTGTTGACAATGTAAATAACATCATCGCTCCAGCTATTATCGGTATGGATGTAACTGATCAAATTCTGATCGATAAAACAATGCTCGAACTTGATGGTACTGATTTCAAATCCAACCTCGGTGCTAACGCTACTTTAGCAGTATCTATGGCTGCTGCTTGGGCTGCTGCTGACTACTATGGAATTCCTTTCTATAACTATGTTGGTGGTGCTAACGCTCACGTTATGCCAGTTCCAATGTGCAACGTTATCAACGGTGGAAGCCACGCTGACTCCACAGTAGACTTCCAGGAATACATGATCATGCCAGTTGGTGCTACTTCCGTTAAAGAAGCTGTACGTATGTCTGCTGAAGTATTCCACAACTTAAAAGCTGTATTAAAAGCTAAAGGTTACAACACTAACGTTGGTGATGAAGGTGGATTTGCTCCTTCCTGCAAAGACGGAAACGAAGAACCACTCGAATTACTCGTTGAAGCAACTAAAAAAGCTGGCTATGTTCCGGGTAAAGACATCATGATCGCTATGGACGTTGCTGCTTCTGAATTCCATAACCACGAAACTGGTTTATACGAACTCAAAAAATCCGGCGGCGGAAACAAAACTTCTGAAGAAATGATCGAAATGTACAAAAACTGGGTTGAAAAATATCCAATCATTTCTATCGAAGATGGTCTTGGTGAACGTGACTGGGACGGCTGGAAAAAACTTACAGACGCTCTTGGTAAACGTATCCAATTAGTTGGTGACGACTTATTCGTTACTAACCCAAAAATCCTTGCAGAAGGTATCGAAAAAGGAATTGCTAATGCAATCTTAATCAAAGTTAACCAAATCGGTACTTTAACTGAAACATTCGACGCTATCGAATTAGCTCAGAAACACAACTACACAACAGTAGTTTCCCACCGTTCCGGTGAAACTGAAGATTCCACAATCGCTGACATCGCTGTTGGTACAAACGCTGGACAGATCAAAACTGGTTCTTTATCCAGAACTGACCGTATCGCTAAATACAACCGTTTAATCCGTATCGAAGACGAATTAAACAAACGTGGAACAGTTTCTGTTGCTCAATACCCAGGTGCTAAAGCTTTCTATCAGCTCGATATGGATGCTGTAGAAGCAGACATGGAAAAACAGTAGTCTAATTCACTGATTCTATACAAATTACGAAAGATCGAAGAGCAATCTTCGGTCTTTTTTTTACGGTTTTCATCGTCAAAAATAGTTATCCTATCTAGATAAAAAAGATATCTTCGAAGCACTTTTTGTTCTAAAATCTAATGAAATAATAAACTTTTTCGAAATATTTACATTTTTGATATCGCATTCATTTTGATGATTCTTCTTTCATTTTCATGCCTGAATACGCTTTATCTATGGAAAAAAAATCGGAAAATGCCCAAAAACTTGAGCATATTCTCGAATCTTGCTATTCTAATGCAGGTATTTCGAAAAAACGCTTTACATAAAGTGTTTAGAAAAACTTCATTATTAAGTTCATAAGTGCTTAATAGCGGAAAGGATGACAAAGAATGAAAAAACGAATGATTGCGATCGCATTTGCTGGATGCATCGGGCTAAATAGCGTACCAATTTTCGCAATGGACAATTCAGAATCTTACTGTCCGGCTGTTCAAGCTACGCAAATAGAAGTAGTAAAAGAGCAAATTTACATCGAAGACGCTTGTGTGGATATTGTTGATCAAATGAAACCGGATGTTCTTGATGTATTAAACGAAAGTGCAAAACAACAAGAAAGATACGATACAGCTTTAGCAAAAGTTAAAGAGGTGCAAGTATCCGAAGACGATTTCGTTCGTGAAATCGCAACGATTGAAGAAATTCTTGAAGAAGAAGGAAATGAAGATATTAAAGATCAGTTAAACAACGTTTTACAAACACCTGATCTTGGCTATGTTTACGATGGTTCTGTACTGAATCGTAAAGACGGAGTGAACTTAGGACCATCTGGAAAAGAAACGTATTACAACTTGCCAATGGGCGGCGTTGTGAAAATTATGCGTTCCATGGGCAATAACGATCCTTATTGGGTTCGTGAAGATGGCGTAAAAATGTTAGGTGACTACGTAATGGTTGCTGCCCACTTGCCAACTCGTCCACGCGGATCACTAATCATGACCTCTTTAGGAATGGGGATTGTTTGTGATACGGGAACATTTGCTTTAAGCAATCATCAACAACTCGATATTGCGGTTGCTTGGTAATGGAAATCATGATCTAATAAGCAAATGCAAAAGAACAATTAACGATAAACAGTAAGTCACAAAGATCGATCACAAACGATCGATAAAAATTAAGAAAGAAAAAATCCTGGTTATGAGCCAAAAAGCTCGACCAGGATTTTTTAGTTTTGACTTTGTGTGTTATTCGAAGTCTTCATCGTCTTCGTAATCGTCATAATCATCGTCATATTCATCATCTGGATTTTTGCGGGTCAGTTTAAATGCCCAGCAGCAAATCGCAAATAATAAATACGTAATCGCAAATCCAGCACAAACGTCACTTAAGAAGTGAGCGCCAAGAACCATGCGGCTTGCCATCGTAGCGATCGATAAAACAAAAGCGATGATCATCGAAAGATGAACGCTGCCTTTATTGGTAAATAAAGGAATTAATGCCCATACAAATAGGCAAGCAATGGATTGTGAATGTCCAGAAGGGAAAGAGCGGAACATATCCGAATTCGCATTCATTAAATTCGGGAACTGCTCAGCAATTGAACTTGCTGGTTTATACCAAGCACTGAATGGAACATCCGTATATTGCTGAATCAAAATGTAGCGTGGGCGATCCCAAACGCGTTTAGTGACTTGAACGATCAGCATCGATCCGACACAAACGATCAACAAAATGACGATACATTTGAGTTTGTCTTCGACTGTTGCTTTGCGCATCAAGAAAGCATAAAGCAAAGCAGGAAGAGTACTGATGAGCAACCCGGCAATCCAAGCGATGATCCAGGATAAGTGCAACTCTTCCATTAAAGAGTCAGCCATGTAGACTGGACCAACGGCAAGTAAGACAAAGCCAACGAGCCATCCTAAAATCCAATACTTTCTATCGCGTAAAACGTCGATCGTCATGAAGCCGGCAGCACCAAGTCCCCAAAACGCAGCAACAGGAGAAACTGCCGCAAAGATTTTAGCCCAATCGGCTTGGGGATCAAAAACCCAAGATGCTAAACGCAAGTCTAACATCACTCCCGCAGCTAAGCCGGCAATGGCAAGTAAGAGCAGCGAGAATAACCACCCATTGGGAATTCGTTTTTCATAATATTTTTCCATGAGTCTATGTTACCAAAAAAATCGCAAAAGCTCTCGCTTTGCGCTAATTCGCCAAGAAACTATAGCAAGTGATGGCCAAATGAATAGAGATTTCATTGCATCAATACAAAATGACCCCGATCCGCAAAGGTAAGGATCGGGGCCAAATTAGAAAGGAGTTTATGTATTAGGATTATAATTCGTTTTGATGAGTAGCAAAGCGGTATTCATCGATTGTGTTTTTCACGCGATCTTTAACTAATTCAGCTGGATCGTTTTGAAGAACACCTTCACGCACTTTTGTATACTGCATTGGCATGAATTGAGATAATGCAGCAAGGTTGATACCTTCTTTGCGTAAGTTAGCGAACATTTTGTCCATAGCCGCTTTAACTTCTGGGTTTGGCATGTAGTAACGGGAACGATCGGAGAACGAGAATTTACGTTTGAACCATAATTCGTTTTCGTTGCCATGATAGTGTTTAGCCCAGTTCTTTGGTGTTTCTAACATTGCTTTTTCGAGAACATCGATGAAGTGGCTAGTTTCTTCTTCACGTCCGTGGAACATATTTTCTTCGATATAAGCTAAAGAGAATAAAGCTTCACGTGCGCCATAAGTTAATCCTGGACCAACTTTTAAGACACCAACACCGTCTTCAACGAGTTCGCGTAATTTATATTTTGTTTGATAGTCAGTAGAGTGACCTTCAAATACGATATTTGGGAATTCTTTAATGCTTGCCATTAATTCAGCAGCTTTAGCACGGTCGTATTCTGTGCATCCAGCGTCTTTTTCTTCAACACCTGGTTGAACAACAACAGCAATGACATCTTTCCAAGTTTCTTCTAAGCCTTGGTCTTTAAATGCTTTTTCGAAAGTAGCAACTGTGTTTTTGAAGTCTTCTACACGAGTCACTTGCATACCGGAGTTGTCCCCCGTAGCTCCACCTGGAATAGGTACTTCAGAACCAACGATGTAAACTGGACGAACAGCATTTGGATCTTCTTTTAATAATTCTTGGTAAGCATCTTCGCAAACACGTGCAAGTTCAGCACCACGTCTTGCGATTGTTTCGTCGCTTAAACGTTCGTTTGGATCGTCGTCAGCAACTTTCATACTTGTATCGATGTGGATTTTTGTGAAACCAGCTTTGACATAGTCATGAACTAATGTACGAGCATAAGCCATTGCTTCAGCTTCGGGAAGATGAGCAACAGTTAATGGACCTAAGTGGTCTCCACCTAAATAAATTTTAGCTGGATCGCAACCGATTTCTTTTGCTTTTGCAAGAACGAATTCTTTGAAATCAGCAGGTGTCATTCCAGAATATCCACCATTTTGGTCAACTTGGTTAGCAGTGGATTCGATCAAGCATACTTCATTATGATCACGAGCTTCTTCAAGTACTGCTTCAATAACAAAAGAGTTAGATGAGCATGCAGAGTAAATTCCGACTGGATTCCCTGCTTTTTGGTATTCAACAATATGTTTTAATGAGTTTTCAGGCATAATGACCTCCTAAGATTATTGTAAGATAACTAAATAAAATGTATTTGTAAAAATCGGTAATTAGATGTTTAAAAATAAGCAAAACAGACAAATTTAATTCAACCCGAATCTGTGATGGACAGAAAAGCAAAAACGTGCTTAAGTAAGCACTCAAAGACAATGGAGCCAAACGTTCTTTTCTTCATTGTCTTTTTTGTACGTGATAATCTATAAGTATCATAACTTAGCTTGGAGAGATGATTATGAGCAATAAAGAAGAGCAATTGATCATTGTGATGGACCGCGAATTTGGCAGCGGCGCAAAACGAATTGCGGATATTTTAGGCATGCAGCTGCAAATTCCAGTGTTTGAAAAAAACATTCTTCAAAAGCTGGGCGTCAGTCACCACGATGATGTACAAGATTTATATTATGAAGACGATGGCACTTCATGGAGCGTCGGTAAAAAGAAAATGAAAATCAATGGCGAAAAACATGAAGAAGATAACCTCATGGAAGCTGATCTTGCCGCAAAAGAGTTTGGTATGATCCATCGCTTAGCAAGTGCGGGAGAATCTTTTATCATTATTGGCCATTGTGCGGAAGAAGTGTTGCGCGATTTTGATTGCGTCGTTTCGATTTTTGTCACAGCAGATGATGAATTTAAATTAGCGCGTGTGATGCAAGAAGAAAATTTGACACTCGAACAAGCGATTACGAAAATGAAACGCCATAACTGGAAGCGCAAAAACTATCACGATAGTTATAGTGAAAATAAATGGGGCTATTCGACGAATTACGATTTATGTATCGCCTCTGACAAACTTGGATTAGCCAAATCGGCGATCTTCATTTTGGAATATTTAGAATTACGCTTTTTACATCAAGTGTCCTACCATTTGAATAAACCGAAAGAAGATTATCATATTCAAGCAACGCTCGAAGAAAGTGTTTTGGAAAGCGAAGAAAAAATTCGCCACCAATTCGAACAAGCCCAAAATAACGAAAAACAAGAAAACAAAACTGAATAAGAACAAAAGAAAGAGTCATAAGCATGAAAGAAGTTAGTGTATTTCTCGATTTAAAATCGATCCATAATTGCCGGGACTTAAAAGGAATTCCGACAAAAGATGGTAGAGTTATCAAACCTGGCAAGCTGATTCGCTGCGGCCATTTAGCAAGTGCATCACAAGAAGATTTATCTCTGCTACAAAAAATGCCAGTCAGCGATGTAGTCGACTTTAGATCGAGCTGGGAAAAACAAACGATGCCTGATCAAAAAGTGGCTGGAAGTACTTATCACGATATATTGATGTTTAATGAATCTAAGTTAGGTTCTATTGAAAATGCTAGTCAAATGGAAAAAATCGTAGCGGAAAATCCAATCGATGCGATGGCAGTGATTTATTCCGAATTATTAACGGATCCTTACTGCATTAATCAATGGAAAGCATTTTTCAACATCTTACTCGAAAGCAAAGGCGCAGTCGTATTCCATTGCACCCAAGGAAAAGATCGCACAGGCTTAGGGGCGATTTTGATCGAATCCCTGCTTGGTGTTGATCCAGAATTAATCTTTGATGATTACATGCAGACAAATATGTATATGGAAGATCATGCCAATGCCGACAGCAAAGCTGTTCAAAATGCACTCAATCTCGATCAATTTGAAGAGCTTGGTACCGTCAATCCACTTTTATTTGTTTGCCCACAATATTATCAAACCGCAATGAAAACAATCGAAGAACATTGGGGTAATGTGGACAACTATCTTGAACAAGTTTTAGGCATCGATGCCAATATGAAAAAGCAGTTCCAAGATAAATTCTTGCAATAAAATTAAGAGCATCCAATAAAACAAAGTGAATCTAAACAACAAAGAGCAGATCCAATATGATGTCAAAATGAGACGAATTGGAATCTGCTCTTTTTGTTTGTGCAATAAAAAAGTCTTCATCTTTTGGATGAAGACGAAATATACAAATGGTAGCGCGTACGGGGTTCGAACCCGTGAGTGTATCCGTGAGAGGGATATGGCTTAACCGCTTGCCGAACGCGCCATGTTCAACGAAAAATATAGCACAACATGATCAAAACATCTATTTATTGCATCACAATTTTCAAAACAAAGGCATGGTTTTTACGAGCTGATTCATGGCGAAAAAAGGAGGACAAATATAAGATTTCAATCCAATAAATGAAAGAAAAATCAAGCAGGAATGTGCTTTTACATTAAAAAAGTAAGTGTTTTCTGAAATTTACCGAATTTATTCCATAAAATATACAAAAAGTGGTAAAACCGCTTACATTGGTGATTGTTTGTTAAAAAATAAACAAAAAATAGCTCAATAAGTGTTATCTTGGAATAGAAATTTGAAAGAGAAAGGAATGAAATTATGTTTGTTTTCGGCATGGAGACCGTTTTATTCATCATTATGATCGTTGCTGCGTTCGCCTTATGTTATGCAGCGACACTATACGGCTCCGTAAAAAAAGAAAGCACAGGAAATGAAAGAATGACTGAGATTTCTCAATTCATTCATGAAGGTGCAATGGCATTCTTAGCTCGCGAATATAAAATCATCATCATTTTCGCGATTGTCGTTGCCATCTTATTAACTGCTCTTGGCTTTGTCCCTTCTTTAAAGGGAATTGATGGCGTAGGTTGGAGCGGCGCAGTTTGTTTTTTAGTTGGTGCGCTATTTTCTGGCTTAGCTGGATTTATTGGAATGAAAGCTGCAACCAAAGCGAATGTTCGCACAGCGGAAGCAGCTCGTGCTAGTGGAATGCCTTCCGCATTACACGTTGCCTTTAACGGTGGCTCCGTTTTAGGAATTAGTGTTGTTGGATTTGGTTTACTTGGTTTAACTGGATTATTCTTATTATTCACATTTATTTATGGTTCTGTTGAAGAAGCAGTTCCTGTTGTTGCCGGTTATTCATTAGGCTGCTCAATGATCGCCCTGTTCGCTCGTGTTGGTGGTGGAATTTACACGAAAGCGGCTGACGTTGGCGCTGACTTAGTCGGTAAAGTTGAAGCGGGCATCCCTGAAGATGACCCACGTAACCCTGCTGTTATCGCGGATAACGTTGGTGATAACGTCGGTGATATCGCCGGTATGGGTTCTGACTTAAACGAATCTTATGTAGGATCTTTAGTTTCTTGTATCGCCTTAGGTTTAACGCTTGTTATTGATGGCAAGAGCTATGGCATACAGGCAACTTTATTCCCATTCGTCATTGCGGGTGCTGGAATTATTGCTGCTGTATTAGCACAAGCATTTGTACGAATGAGAAAATGGGAAAACCCACAACGCGCATTAAATATCGCTACTTATGTCGCAACGATTTTAGAATTGTTGTCTTCCATGGCGGCTTCTTTATGGCTGTTTGGAACAACTGGTCCATTCTTCTCCGTTGCAACTGGTTTGATCGTCGGTATCCTATTAGGAAAAATCGCTGAAGTTTATACTTCTGAAGATTATCGAAAAGTACGTGAAATCGCATCTGAATCCGAAACAGGACATGCGACAAATATTATTTCTGGATTCTCCGTTGGTATGGAATCCACAGCTTTAACCGTTATTGTTTTAGTTTTAGGGATTACATTAGCTTACTTATTTACAGGTATGTACGGAATCGGTTTAGGTGCCGTCGGTATGTTATCCACTTGCGGAATTACCGTATCTGTTGATGCTTATGGTCCAATTTCCGATAACGCTGGTGGAATCGCAGAAATGTCTGACCTCGATCCAAGCGTTCGTAAAATTACTGACCACTTAGACTCTGTTGGAAATACAACTGCTGCAATCGGTAAAGGTTTCTGTATTGGTTCTGCTGCCTTCACAGCTTTGGCAATGATCGTTGCTTATGCTCACGCTGCAGGATTAGAAGTTGTTTCTTTATTAGAACCTGGTGTATTAGTTGCCTTATTATTTGGTGCGATGCTTCCATTCTATTTCACCGCATTAACGATCCGTTCCGTTGGTCGTGCGGCAAATAAAATGATTGAAAACGTTCGTGCTCAATTCAAAAACGATCCAGGTATTTTGGCAGGAACATCCAAACCAAACTATATCGAATGTGTCGATATCTCTACTCGTGCTGCATTACACGAAATGATCGTTCCAGGCCTGATCGCCTTACTTTCCCCAATTTTAGTTGGATTATTCTTAGGTACAGAAGGTCTTGGCGGTATGCTTCTTGGTGGTCTTGTTTCTGCAATCATGCTTGCGGTATTTATGGCCAATGCCGGTGGTGCTTGGGATAACGCTAAAAAATACATCGAATCTGGTGAACATGGCGGTAAAGGTTCTGAAGCACATAAAGCAGCCGTTACTGGTGATACAGTCGGTGACCCATTCAAAGATACTGCTGGACCTGCAATGGATATCTTAATTAAATTAATGTCCGTTATCGCTTTAATCATGGCTCCTGTCCTTGCTCAAATGACACCATGGTTGAACTTCTTGTTCCATTAGGATCTTGAAATAAACAAAATGAATTCATCAGGTCTTGATCTAAGTTTTCGCTTGGACCAAGACCTTTTTTCACAGTTGGCATAATCAATACAGAAAAGAATTCATAATAATTGGAATAGAATGGTAAAATTGAATTAATAAAGATAAGTTCGACAAGAAAACCGATCTTGATTTAACGATCATTCAAATCACAGGTGGACTTGTTAAACAAAAACAGAAAGGAAAATCTTTAAATCATCATTTTATATTTAAAGATCAAGGATCATGATGCATAAAAATTCTAAACGTCTAGTGAGTGCAATGATGGCAGCAACCATGAGTTTATCGATGGTTTCCCAAGCGATCTTTGCCCAAGATTTTGAGACAATTGAACAAGTAGAAACAATCAATGAAGCAGATTCAAAAGGACCAGGAAAACCAATCGTTCCGAAAAAAAGTACAGTCTATGAACTGAAATCTAACTTAGCGGATCTTGAAAAATTAATCGAACAACATCCTAATGAACAAGCTTATAAAACCCAAAAGCAAGAAGTTGAATCCATTTTAGAACGTTATGAATCAACTCCTGTATATCGTTTGTATAACCACCATAATGGGGAACACTTATATACAGTAGATGCCAAAGAACGCGATGCTTGCGAAAAATTAGGTTGGAAATATGAAGGAATCGGCTGGTATGCCCCAGTCAATGTCGGAGTTGAAGTTTACCGACTCTATAATCCAAACGAAGGTGATCACCACTACACAACATCTGCAGAAGAACGCGATGCATTAGTGAAGTTCGGCTGGAAAAATGAAGAAGTGAAATGGAAATCGATGGAAAGCGACGATGTCAATGCTCATCCAATCTATCGTCAATACAATCCAAACCAATATTCCGCAAACCATAACTATTCACCAACCGCAAACGAAAGAAGAACACTCGTTTCTTATGGTTGGGATGATGAAGGAGTTGCGTTCTATTCTCTTGCCAATTACTCCGCAGTAAAAGACGCTCAAGGAACGAAGTTCTACGATAACGATTCCATGAGTCAGTTAACCGGATGGAACGAAATCTATGGTGATATGTACTACTTCGATCCAGCAACTGGCTACCTTGCAACTGGTGAAGCCCAGATCGATGGCAAGTATTATTACTTTGATGAAAACGGCACAGTCCTTAAAGATCCACAAATGATCAATGGCGAAAAACACTATCTCTCCAGCGAAACAGGTGAAGCTTTAACGGGATACCAAGTTTTAACAAGCAGACAAACAGGAAATGGACCACGAATCGTTTACTTAAGCCCACAAGGCACAATCATGAAAAATCATGAAGTTGAAGGCATGAAATTCGATGAGAACGGTGACAAAGTTAACTTAACAACAGCTGAAGCATTAATGCTCAACGACATGAAAGTCTATGACGAAGCAGGAAAGAGCCTTGAAGGCGTTTATGATTGGGTCGTTAAAAATATCGCCGATACAAAACAAGCACCAAAATGGCCAACTCCACCAACAGATATTTCCGTCAACGATTATCTCGCCATGGAAGGCTTTGCGAATCGTAAAGGGGATTGTTATATCATCGCTGGAACATTTGCGCAATTAGCTAAAGATTTAGGCTATTCTCCAACTTTAGTCAAAGGTAGTTTAAAAACAGTATCTGGCCAAACAGAACATTGCTGGGTTGAAATCACAATCGATGGCAAAGAATACATCTTCGATCCATTCATGAATGCGAATGGTAAAAACTTCCCTAAAAACTATTGCTACAAGCAAGACAAAAACAATTCAACATTCGTTTATGTTCGATAAACCAACACTCGTAAAAACAAGAGTTAAAACATAAACAAATCGATCTAAAAAGATTTAAATTCTTTTTCAATCTACAAGAGCAACCAACCTTAATTCAGGGCAGGCTGCTCTTGTTTTTCTTTGTGCAATCATCAGGGATCGATCAAAACATCAGTGATTGCATCTTCATTATTTGACGATTGGATTCACCCATGAACAGATCAGGAAAACCGAAAAATATTTGAAAAAAACATAAAATCGAAAATGTTTTTGTGAAATTTAAAAGAAGGATCATCTTCTTGATTTCTAGTCGTAGATAAAACACAACACGATTTGAATTGCTTATAACGCAAAATGAGATTTACAATCAACAGTAAAACACTTATAAGATTATAAAAGTATCCTATATATAAATAATAGTGTAAAGATGATAAAATTTGCGTGATAATAAAGTTTATTTTGATCAGCCAAAAACAATTTGTTTAAGGCAGAGAAGGTAAAAAAAGGAAAATAAAGATGATGAAGCAAAACAAGATCAAGAAGAATATAATGGCGCTTTTACTTGCGGTAGCAATGATCGTGACAACATGCCCACAATGGGTCAAAACAGTGCAAGCGGCGGAATTGCCGAACAATACACAATTTGCGACAAAAGAGCAGTTAAAGTCTTTTAACACAAATGATAGTGACGGAGAAAAAAATCCAGCGAAGGTTTATTTTGGCAACAACAACCAACAATGGTGGGTTGCCGGAAGCCAGCAAGAGCAAGGATTGACTTTATTTGCGGCAACACCTTTAGCAACAAATCAGCAATTTGAACCAGACAAGGATAATAATAAAATATATAGAGCTGATTGGAACTGTACTTATGCAGGAGAAGAACCAATAGACGTTTATGCAAACCATTACGGGGCAAGTCCTTTAAGAAAAACATTACAAGGATTAGAAACATCATATTTCACAAGTGCAGAACAAGCCTTGATGAAAGATACGACTGTTTATACCAAGGATGCATTAGATGGAAGAGTCTATTCGACAACAGATAAATTGTATCTTGCTTATGATCGTTCATTAGACGTACAGCTTATTACAGTAGGAAAAAACACCTCTGTCAGTTTGTATAACGGTCTTTGTATTAATAAGAGTTACTGGGAAAACTCTGGTCCTTTTTGGCTCCGTGCGCCGTCCCCACTCGGTAGTAAATCTGTGCTGGTTCCGAAGCCGGAATACGGCTATGTGCATTACGACTATGTCAACAACGCTTATGCGCTGGTGCCCGCTTTTGAACTGAATTTGTCATCTGTCATCTTTGCATCTGCTGCACCAGCAGCATCATCTAATGGAGATCTAACATTGCAAAATACGGCTGGAGATGGCGCATTTACATTGCGATATGCAGCAACCAACCTTGGTTCTGCATTAGTATCTTATGATAAGAGCAAAGTTAAATTAACAAATGTTCCAAATGACACATATCTTGTTGTACAATACAACGCCGAAGCAAAGGCAAAACAAATTGCAAATGAAACAGAAGTTTCTGCAACTGAAATGGGACTTGCTAATTTTGCCAATTGTAAAGTATGGCTTGAATCAACGGACAGTGAGGCAAGAATGACCTATGCAACATTAGCAACCGAAGAACTAGGATATGATGTGTATATTACAGCAGGAAATGGTTTGGTTGTTACAAATGGTAATCAAGGTGTAGGGCAAGGTACTGCAATTACTGATATTATCGTAGAAGCAGCTGAGGGATATTATCTTCCTGATGATTATATCAGCAATCTTCAAGGACAATTGAATAACGGATTGTTAGCAACTAAGACAGATCACGGATTCACCATTTCTGGAACACCAACAAGTAATGTGAATATTAAACTTCCAGCAGCAACACCAAAACCTGTTTCTGGATCTGGTGGCGGAGGCGGTTCAATTCAAAAATTGAGCCGAGTTTATCGTGCTTATAATCCAAACAATGGGGAACATCTTTATACATTGGATGAAAAAGAATATAAACATGTAACAAGTCTTGGCTGGCATGATGAAGGTGTTGCCTTCATGGCTGAAACAGAAAAGAATGGTCAAGCTTTATATCGTGTTTATAATCCAAATAGCGGATTGCATCATTACACATCAGATGAAAATGAGAAAAATATGCTTGTTTCTTTAGGATGGGATGAAGAAGGCATTGCTTGGTATGCATCGAATAAACCACAAAGTGCACCAGTTTATCGTGTCTATAATCCAAATGATGGTCAACATCACTACACAATGGATGGGCATGAAAAAGATGTTTTAGTATCTCTTGGCTGGACGTATGAAGGAATTGCCTTTAAAACAGCGCCTATTGAATAAAAGTTAGAATGAACTTTGGCGAAAATCGCTGAAGTGAATCAAAACAATAGAATGATGAAGATGCCTGGTTATGATGATCGGGCATCTTTTTTGATGGGGATTAAAATCAAAAGTCAACTCGGAATATCGAAATCAAGTGTTTCAAAATGAGATTGGGGATGTGAGAATCAGGCAAACAAAAATGCCCTTGTCTGCTTATGTACAGAGAAGGGCAAGTGGTTTTTGATGTTTTGATTTACTTTCCTAAACAGAAATTAGAGAAGAGTGTATCTAATAAATCTTCGCGGTGAACTTCACCTAAAATTTCTTTTAAGTGATCGTGGCTGGCAACTAAATCGATTTCGATTAAGTCGGTTTCAACACCATCGAGCATTGCTTGTTTTGCGCTCTTTAAATCTTGTAGAGCTTGTTCGAGTAATCCAATTTGGCGCTCGTTGGATAAACGTGGTGTCCATTGGAATGAAGGTGTTTCAAAGAGTTCTGCTAAATGATTAGATAAAGCATCAACTTCTTTATTGAGGGCACTAATAGAAATGGCATGACTGAATCGTGGGTCGTTTAAATCGATTTGAGCAGGTAAATCATCTTTATTTAAAAGAATGATTCGTTTTTTATTTTCGGTTAATTCTAGTAAGTCTTCGTCTTGTTGATCTAAAGGACGAGAGCGATCAAGAACTAATAAAATCAGGTCTGCGCGATCGATTGATTGACGGCTTTTTTCAATACCGATTTGTTCGATGCGATCCGCTCCATCACGAATGCCGGCTGTATCGATTAAGTTTAACAAGAACGGTCCAACATGGATGCGACCTTCAACTAAATCGCGTGTCGTTCCAGCAATTTCCGTTACGATCGCTTTGTCTTCATCTAACAAGGCATTCAACAAAGAACTTTTGCCGACGTTTGGTTTTCCGGCAATGACAGTAGAAATTCCATCTTGGATCATCACACCTTGTTTAGAGCGTTTGAGTAAATCTTCCATGCGCTCTAAAAGGGAATCGGCATGAGGTAAGAGTAAAGAAGCAGTGAGTTGCACGGCATCTTCGTATTCTGGGTAGTCGATATTGACTTCAATATTTGCGATTAAATCCATTAAGTCATCGATTAATGGTTCTAATAAATTTTTGATTTCTCCACGAATGGAATGAATTGCTTGAATGCGTGCCGTATCGCTAGCCGCTTCGATCATATCTTCGACAGCTTCTGCTTGGGATAAGTCGATGCGTCCATTTAAAAAGGCACGTTGGGTAAATTCACCCGGATTTGCAAGTCTTGCACCATGGGATAAAACGAGTTCGAGAACTTTACGAGTTACGAGTGGTCCGCCATGGCAGTTAATTTCAACGCAGTCTTCCATTGTATAGGAATGGGGAGCACGGAAGACGCTCACTAAAACTTCATCGATCGGTTGATCATCTTCTTGGATAAATCCGTAATTGAGGGTATAGTTTTTGGCTTGCGATAAGTCTTTTGAAAAAATTGAATTCGCAATCGAAATCGCATCATCACCAGAGAGGCGAATGATGGAGATTGCACCAGCAGCTAGTGGTGTTGCGATTGCCGCAATCGTATCATGAAACACAAAATCGCTCCTTTCTAATTTACGATTTTGTCTATGGACAAATAAATCTGAATTTGCATTCATAATAATATTGTACGAAAATTAATTTTGTCTTTGAAATAGAAATCAGGTAAACAATGAAAGAATATCAAGAAAGTCAAATCAAAGAAATGGCAGAAGACTTCCAAAACGGAGCAGTCATTGCCTTTCCAACAGATACTGTTTATGGCGTTGGATCGATTTATGGAGATCTCGATGCTTTAAATCGCTTAAAAATGATTAAGCATCGTCCAGAAACAAAACCAATTCCAATGATGGCTTCTAGCCTAGAAACGTATGCGCCATATGTCAAACTAAGTCCTATGGCTCAAAAAATTGCAGATGCGTTTTTGCCAGGACCATTAACATTGATTGTTGAATTAACAGACAATGCCAATCGCGAATTTTTTAATGGCAAATCCACAGCGGCGATTCGCATTCCAAATGCCCCAACACTTTTAAAAGTGATGGATTGTCTTGATCGGCCATTAATGGTTTCCTCTGCTAATGTCTCTGGAGAACCTGCCGCATTGACCAAACAAGAAGCGATGAGCATGTTAAAAGAACTAGATGGAATTTTAGATGGAACTTGTCATGAACTGAAAGCTTCGACTATTGTCGATTGCACGCAAGACGAACCAAAGATTTTACGCGAAGGTCCTATTACACTTACTCAAATTGTTTCAGCTTTAGAAAAATAAGCGCTTTTCAAACAACGGGAAAATACATATTTACGATTGTTTGACACCGTGAATAAAACTCAATATTCTTATACAGATAGACACTTGAAAAACAAATCTTTCTATTCAATCGTCTATACATAAAGGAAAGATTTTTTTGAATACATTGCGCTTGGCGCCAAGAAAGGAATGTCATGTCGAACAATAAACAGCCAAAACTGACTGAACAAGAACGTGTTAGACGTCAGAAAATGCAAGACTTGATCGAAATGGGAATTGATCCATTTGGACAAGCTTACCATCGAACACATAAGACAGGGGATATTTTACCTGTTTATGGTGACAAAACAAAAGAAGAATTAGAAGAGATGCAAGTTCCTGTTAAGGTAGCAGGACGCATTATGACTAAACGTCGTATGGGAAAAGCCGGATTCATGCATATCCAAGATTTAGAAGGCAGAATCCAAATCTACGTACGTAAAGATACAGTTGGGGAAGAAGTTTACGAATTATTCAAGAAAAATGATATCGGGGATATCGTGGGCATCGAAGGAACTTTGATGAAAACTGACCACGGCGATATCGCAATTCGTGCTTTAAAATACACTCACTTAACAAAAGCGTTACGTCCATTACCAGAAAAATTCCACGGCTTAACTGATGTTGAAGAACGTTTCCGTCGTCGTTATGTTGACTTAATCATGAACGATGAATCTCGCCGTATCGCGATCACACGTCCACGTATTATCCGTGCAATCCAACGCTACTTAGACCAACAAGGTTTAATCGAAGTCGAAACACCAGTATTGAACACAATTCTTGGTGGTGCAGCAGCACAACCATTCGTAACTCACCACAATACTTTAAATATCGATATGTATTTACGTATTGCGACTGAGCTGAACTTAAAACGTTTAATCGTTGGTGGACTTGAAGGTGTTTATGAAATCGGCCGTTTATTCCGTAACGAAGGAATGGACCAAACTCATAACCCAGAATTCACAACAGTTGAAGCTTATGTAGCTTACTCCGATTTAGAAGGCATGATGGATTTAATCGAAGGGTTATTCCGTTATGTTGCTAGCGAAGTACACAACACACTTCAAATCACTTACCAAGGAACAGAAATCGACCTTTCTAAACCTTTCCGTCGTGTAAAAATGGCAGATGCGGTTAAAGAACAAACAGGTATCGATTTCGATGCGATCACTGATTACGAAGAAGCAAAAAAACTTGCTGAAGAACATGAAATCGAAGTTGAAAAGAAACACAACTCCGTGGGTCATATCCTCGATCTGTTCTTCGAAAAATATGTTGAAGATACATTAGAACAGCCAACTTTCGTTTACCACTACCCAGTGGAAATTTCTCCATTAGCGAAGAAAAACAAAGATGACGCACGTTACACAGATCGATATGAATTGTTCATCAAAGGTAAAGAATATGCGAACGCATTCTCCGAATTGAACGATCCAATCGACCAAAAAGAACGTTTCGAAAATCAGTTAGCTCTTCGTGAATTAGGTGATGATGAAGCAAACGATATGGACGTTGATTATGTTGAAGCACTCGAATATGGTCTGCCACCAACGGGTGGTGTCGGATTAGGTATCGACCGTTTCGTAATGTTCATGACTGACCAAAGCTCAATCCGTGAAGTTTTATTGTTCCCCACAATGAAAACTTTAGATGGTGCGAAAAAGAAAGCTGAACCTAAAAAAGCAGTTGAAGCTCCAGCAGCACACACTGCAGCCGAAAACGTTGATTTATCTAACGTAAAAATCGAACCAATCTTTGAAGAAATGATCGATTTTGAAACATTCACAAAATCCGATTACCGTGCTGTGAAGATCTTAGCTTGTGAAGCTGTGCCAAAATCCAGCAAGCTGTTGAAATTCACATTAGATGATGGTGAACGTAAAGACCGTGTCATCTTAAGTGGTATTCATGAATACTATGAACCAGAAGAATTAGTAGGCAAAACTTGCATCGCAATTGTCAACTTACCACCAAGAAAAATGATGGGTATTGCTTCTGAAGGTATGTTAATCTCCGCAGTCCATGAAGAAAATGGCCGCGAAGGATTGAACCTTTTAATGGTTGACGACAGAATCCCAGCAGGCGCAAAACTTTACTAAGATCAAAATTGATTCATCAAATCAAGGATGAATATGCATGATAACAAGAGCACTTCTAGAGTTAATCTAAGAGGTGCTCTTTTCATTTGTGAAAATGACATGAAGGCCATATAGATGAAAAGGTAAAGTGCCAAGTAATATTTCGAAGTAGATCGGAAATTAGGATTGATACGAGAGATAGAAAAGCTTATTCTAATGAAAAGAGTGGGATTTCCCACAGAAACACTTGAATCGGAGGTTTTGGCCATGGAAGCGATAAAAGAATATGTTGCCCATTTGGATCATAAAAAAAGAATTACTCTTAGAGGTGCTGCATATCAATACTACAATGTAAAAGAATACGGAAATGGTTGTATTATTTTGGAGCCTCGTCAATTAGTTGCGCCAGAAGGGATTTCAGCTAAAACGCTAGAAGATATGGACCTTGCAGTGAGTAATTTTAAAAAAGGTGATGTATCTCCAGCAATTGATCTGTCAGAAATATGATGGGTATTGCCTATGAAAGTATGTTGATCATTGCGGTGTATGAAGAAAAAGACTACAAAAATTCAACTTGCATCATTAGAGGTAAGAAATCAGAAAATCACATGATGAATGAAATCATTTGGGCAGTCCTAGAGTATGGATTGCCCATTTTTTGCATTTTTCGTCGCAAAACCTATTCAACGATGCCGATCACGGAAAAATAGAGCAACTCTACCGCTAGTAGATTGTCTGCCTTAACGGAAATGGATAAAACAAAAATAGGAGGTGGCGCAAATGAATCAAATCGATAATGAAAAATTCGGACAGTTTCTAGCAGAAGTTCGAAAAGAAAAGAATATGACTCAAAAAGACTTGGCGGATAAATTGTTCGTGTCGGATAAAACAGTAAGTAAATGGGAGCGGGGAAACAGTATGCCTAATGTGACATTACTCATTCCTCTTGCGGATGTATTAGGCATTAGTGTAACTGAACTTTTACAAGGTGAAAGGTTAAAAAAGGATCAGACTTTACAAAGTGATGTCGTCGAAAATCTTGTTGTAAACTCATTAGACTTGTCGCTACAAGACACAATTCGACAGCGAAAAAAGAATTGGATTTTCGCATTTCTCATCTCAGTTGGTGTTGTCGTTGTAGAAGCAATACTCTTAACGGTCTCAGGGATTTCTATAGAGGAAATGGGAGACAGTTTATGTATCTCTTTGTTGATGCTGTTATTTGCATGTTGGCTTTGTATTTTCGCAAAAGATTTATTACCGGCATTTTATGATTCAAACAAAGTCGATTTTGTATCACAAGGGATTTTCAGAATACATATGCCAGGACTTTCTTTTAATAACGCCAACTGGGGATCTGTTTTAAACGTGTTTAGAATCTTTACATTAGGAACGGCAATTCTATATCCTGCGATTTGTTATGGTTGTTTTTTAATCGGTGGCTTTGAAATGTGGGAGAATATCAAATATCCAGCAATTTTAATTTTGTTAGGTGGATTACTTGTCGTCACTTATATCGTCGGGAAAAAATATGAATAATCATTTGGGCAGTTCTTAGCGGGATTGCCCATTTTTTAAAAAGCTAACGAAAAACATTTGACCTGAACGCTGCGTACACGCTTATACTTTGGCTAAATCATAAGGAGGTACAATCAATGTTGTTAAACGAAATTATGGAAGAAGTTGGCATGACAAAGCGTGCAATCAAATATTATGAAGAAAAAGGCTTATTGTCGGTAGCTAAAGATCAAAACGGCTATCGCAACTATACAAAAGAGGATGTTGAAACTTTAAAGAAGATTTCTGTCTATCGAAAACTCGGGATCAGTATTAAAGACATACAGCATCTTTTAAAAACAGATGACAAAAGTATTCTCCTTCGGATTTATCAAGAAAAGATGCAGGAAAAAGCGCTGCAAGACGCAGAACTAGAAGCGTTGAAGCAATTTATCGAATATGGCAATGCCGATCAAGCTAATGAACTTTTAGATTATCAATCTATCGAAAATGCGATTGAATGCTTATTGCCGGGAAAAGAATGGAGTGATTATTTAATCGGTCACTTCAAACCATTTTTGAATGTAAAAATCAAAACCCCAGAACAAAAACAAGCTTTGAAAAATATTTTGGAATATTGTGATCAGACGACATTAAAAGTTCCTTTTATGATGAGAATAGGAGTAAAGCTGGCCGGGGGAATAAATCAAGATACAAAAAGTGCCGAGCAGATGATCGCCCATTATCGCGATATGAGTGAAAGTGAATACGAAAAATTAAAAGAACAAGTACTCAAAGGTGCCAAGTTAAAATCTGGAATTATGAAATATCATCCGGCATTTATCGCACAAAGAAAAATGCTGAAAGAATTTCAAAACAAAGGCTATAACGATATCTTCCTGCCTAATTTAATGGTTTTATCGCCGCCATATGCTGAATATAAAAAAGCACTAGATCAGATGAACGATCGCATCTGCCGTGAACTAGGGCTGCATTATGATAGTAACTACAACTTAGTGCTCAATAAGAAGGACTAGATCATTTCCAGAAAAAGGGTAATGTTTGCCTTGTGTTAACTTATTTCCAAATCAATTAGGATACGAAAAAAGAGATACTGCATCAGTTTGTGAGTATCTCTTTTTCATTGCGATCAAGGAATAATGAATTTCATTTGGCTTGTTGATTTGGATTATTCAATGCTAGAACATTCAAACAAAAACATTTCTGCTTTGTTATTTTCAGCTCGTTTTTGATCAAAAGAGGAGTAGACATTGACTTGCGTAAATCCGATCTCATGTAAATAAGGTTCTAGTTCTCCAAACTCATATAGGTGAGTTTGAAAATCCATTTTTTCTTCCTGCAACAAGTTTGTTCCATCATAGAGTTCATAAATGCTGGGTGAGGATTGAGTATGGGATTGTTCATCAAAATGATTTTTCATTTTTAAAACGAGTTTGTATCCTTCTTTTGTTTTTGCGGAAACGAGAGTTTTATAATCTTCATCTTCTGGACATCGATTTGCGATCGTATCGACCGCAAAAACAAATTTGCCATTCTTTTTTAACAAGTTCTTCATCTTGGATAAAACTTTTTTACATAAGTCTAGATCAGTAAATAGAGAGACTGAACCAGAAGAGATAAAAATATAGTCGAATTTTTCTGGTGAAGTATATTCCAAAATATCTTGATGAATGACTTTGGCAGCAGGCGCTTTTTCTTTTAATTTTTCAAGCATTTCTGTCGATAAATCGATGCCTTGAATATCATATCCGCGCTCTAAAAAAGGGATAAGAAAACGTCCGGTGCCGCATAAAGGCTCCAATATTTTCATGTCTTTTCTTGCATAAGAAAGGTAAAATTCTAATTCATCTTGTGGCGCTTCTTGATGCAAAATCTCATACATTTCGGTACATAAACTGCCATAGTAGTTTTGAATCATTTCCATGTCTGCTTCCTCTAAACTCATATTTAATGCCTAATTTCTTTGAACAAGAAAGGATAAGTTCCTGATCGTTTAGGCAAGAATTATAGTGTTTCCTTTGTTCTTTTAAAGTAGTTTCTCAACTTCTCTAATCTCCCGTATTCAAGGGAGATTTTTCTTTTGTG
>JAUMZN010000101.1 GCA_030528085.1 Erysipelotrichaceae bacterium
TTGAACAAGATTTTCTTGAACAGAATCTTCTTGAGCAGGACTTTCTTTATTTAAATTGTTTTTAGGAAAAGTGAGTTTCACTTTGAACAAGTCACAATCAATTGTGATCTTAAATGTTCCACCTTGCGCTTCAGTAAAGCTGCGCGCGATTGCTAGACCTAAGCCGCTACCTTGTTTGGAACGCGACTTATCCCCACGAACAAATCGTTCTGTGATTTCTTCAGGTGTAAAGTCCATCGGTACTTCTGAAATATTTGAGAACTCAATTTCCACTTGATCGTCTGACTCGGTCAGCGTTAAGTAGGCGCGACTGCCAGATAACGCGTATTTGTCGATATTGGTCAACAAGTTTTCAAAGACGCGGTACATTTTATCGCTATCCAAATTGAGCAAGAGTTTGTCGGTATTCGATTTTTTGACGAATGTGATGTTCTTCGATTCCAACATATCTTCGTTTTCTAGATATGCTTGATTGAGCAACGAAACGATGTCCAATTCTTGCAGATTGAGATTGATGTTTCCACTATCGACTTTGCTGATCTCAAATAAATCTTCAATCAGATTTTTCAATCTATTTGTATATAAGTTCAGTTGTTCTAGATAATAATGTCTTTTTTCTAACGTAACATCGTCATCCTTCAACAAAACTAGATAGTTTTTGATGCAGGTCAGCGGCGTTTTTAAATCGTGCGATACGTTAGAAATCAATTCGGTCTTCATTTTTTCTGATTTGACTTTTTCTTGAATCGCTAATTCAAAGCTTTCGCCTAGTTGGCTTAATTCTTTTTTGCTGGATTCAAAGATGCCAAAATCTTTTTCGGTGATCGTTTCGAAATCTTCAGAAATAATGTTTTTAATCGAATCTAACAATGTGTTGTAGTTAGCTTGAATCTCTTGCGTTTTCTTTTTGATGTAAAAGAAGAGGATCAGCGTATAGAGAATAGTAAATACGATTGCTAATGGGAAATTCCAAATTGCGATAAAAACAATAATAGCTCCATTAATCAATACATACTTCATGATCGTGGCATTCATTGGGGAAGTCAGATCAATTTCTGTAATCAAATTCAGCTTACTTTTGATATACGCCAAAATTTTAGAGAACAATGTGTAATCTTTTAAATATCGGATTGGGCCATAAGTCACAATAAACTTCAACAAGAAGACACTAATTGCGACAGATAACAGGGACAAATACCATACAACAAAGTTAATCACCACGAGTAATGGATCTGCATAGCCAATTCCAAAGCTTGTCAACAAGTAGCTTAGCTGGCCATTCATTGTCGTTCCCGCTAAAACTAATATTGCCATAAAGGCACAAGATACAATACTTGTCCATGCGCATAAGTTGATTTCAAAACTCCATTCCTTAATCGTTTTAAATGGGTTTGCCTGCTCAACATATCGAATTGGATAGAAGAGGATCAACAAAAACAAAATTGCTGAAAATATACCAAATACTACCGCAGTAAACGGATTATATTGCTGCCATGAATTCAAAAAGCCAGATAATCCATCAAAGGATTGAATGTTTTTCGAAAACATAAATTGAATATCGATGTTTTTTGGCGCATTAACTGAAACGCCTTTTTCTAAAATATCGGAGTATTGATCCTCATAATCATACCGTAAATAACGATCGAATAAATCATCTGCTTCAATATCAGAAAATACATGATTAATCGGACCTTCGGTTGTGCAATAACCATCTTTGTCATAAGTCACATGGATTTTGTATCCATAATCTTCTAAGTCGAATGTTTTTGGATCATAGTTCTCAATGTTTGTGACAACTTGTTGGGTTTTCGTGTTTTTCGCAACATAGAAGAAGTCTTTATCCATACGCATAAAACTTCTGACATCTTCTAATTGACTATTAAATTCACCCTTCACATACTCCTTCTTTTCATCACTTAGCGAATCTGAAAATTGAAGAGGGGTATATGATGAATCAAGCTGCATCGCTAAACCTAGAGTTGTGTATTGAAATTCGTCAGAAAAATAATATTCAATATCACTAAAGCGATCGATCTCTCTTGTGTTGGCATTATCATACACGCTCACCGCAAAAAAGCTCATGGCAGTCAATAGTGTAGTCAGTATGATCGTGAAAATATTTTTTCTTTTATCCATAATCTCACTCACATTTTTTCGATTTTATATCCAATCCCCCATACAACTTTGATGTATTCAGGATTTTTAGGATCTTCTTCAATTTTTTTACGTAAACGTCTGATATGGACCATGATCGTATCTGTGTTCACCGCAATTTCATTCCAAACACTTTCATAGATTTGTTCGCTGGAGAACACTCTTCCTGGCTGACTCATGAACAATTCTAAAATTTGAAATTCTTTTAACGTTAAATGTAATTCTTTATTGCGCATCGTGACTTGTTTAGTTTCTTTATTTAAAACTAAATCGCCTACTTGCAGAATTTCTTGATGTGCTTCTTCTTGATAGCCTTGTTTCAGTTTTAATATTTGACTGTATCTTCTTAAGTTTGAGTTCACTCTGGCAATTAATTCCAAAGGTTCAAATGGTTTAGTGATATAGTCATCAGCACCTACATTTAAGCCTTTTATTTTATCGATATCTTCCGATTTTGCGCTGAGGAAAATAACCGGCATATCGTATTTTTCTCTTAATTTTAAGACCATCGTCATGCCATCCATGACAGGCATCATAATGTCGACGACAGCCAAATGAATGTCATTATTTTGGATGACTTCTAGTCCTTTAGCTCCATTTTCAGCGGTGAACACGTGATATCCTTGATTTTCCAAGAAGATCGTAATCGTTTCACGAATCCCGCTTTCGTCTTCAACAACTAAAATATTGTATTCCAACACATTCACGCTCCTTCATTCTTTTCAATTATAAATCACAAACGGATTTCTGTTTCATTTCCATATCTAACTAAAACAAAGAGTTAATTCCCATAATAATTTCTTTAATGCCCCATGAATAAGCAATAAGTGCTAGAGGTTTACAAGCTGCAATGATGAAAATGAATTTTTTAAGACTCATCTTTGTCAGACCTGCAATCATGCAAAGAAGATCATCAGGAAAACCTGGAACTAAGATGGCAAACGCAAAGAATCGATCAAATTTTTTCCCTTTATCTAACCAACCGATATATTTGTCATACGTGCTTTGATCCGTGAATTTCAAGATAAAATCATGCCCATAACGTTTAACCATCATAAACGCAATAATCGAACCAATCATCGATCCTGCATAATTCAAAACAAATCCCCAAAAAGGACCAAACAAGATAATGCCGATTCCACAAGTGACACCACCGGGAATAATCGGAATAATCACTTGAATGATTTGGATTGCCAAGAAAAACAAAGGAGCCATAATGCCAAAGCTTTTAATGAGCAGTTCAAGTCGATCGGGATTTGTTAAACATCCATTCGAAATCAAATAATACAAAAACAAAAGCAAGATTGCTGTTCCGCCTACTGTTATATATTTTGTAGATTTTGCTGCCATAAATATATGCCTCCCTTTACAAGAGTCATATTAAAGATGGTTTATGAACTTCTAACGCACATAATTCTGAACAAAGTTTAAACTTTCCACATATCAATGTCATTAAGTTAAGGCTGCTTGACAGATTAACTTACTCATAGGCAGACTTG
>JAUMZN010000014.1 GCA_030528085.1 Erysipelotrichaceae bacterium
TTTTTTCGATCTATAGAGACCTAAATACCAAAAAGCTTAACTTAATGACATTGATAGAAAAACAAAAAAATAGAATGGATTTTCAACAAAATCAATATTTTCAGGTAAGGTAAAAGCAGCTTGTTTAAATAAGCAAGGGGACATTGAAAGGAGATTGCTATGAAATTTATTCACTTAGCCGATTTGCATTTAGGGAAAAAGCTATTTGGCTATGATTTGATTGAAGAACAAAAAGAAGCATTAGAAGTCGTTTTACAAATTGCAGATCAACAACAAGTTGATGGTGTTTTGATTTGCGGCGATGTCTACGACACAGCCATTCCACCAGTCAATGCGATCGATTTGTTAGATTGGTTTTTAAATGAGCTGAATCGTCGATCCATTGATGTGTTTATGATTAGCGGCAACCATGATTCTGCCGGCAGGTTAGGGTTTGGCAATGAACTGATGAAAGCTTCGGCGATTCATATCCAAACAGAATGGAAAGGTGCAATTGAATACGTCGATTTAAAGAAAGAAAACGAAAGTGTGCGAATTCACTTTTTGCCATTTTTACGTCCTGCGCAAGTGCGCCTGCAATATGATTGCGATGTAGAAAACTGGAGCGATGCGATCCGTTTAGCATTAGATCAAGCACAGATTAAAGAAGATGCGACAAACATTTTGCTGAGTCATCAATTCTATAAAGGAGCATCCGCAAGCGATAGTGAAATTGCCTATGTAGGAACTTTAGATGAAGTCGACAGCGCTCTGCTCGATCGATTTGATTATGCAGCACTTGGGCACTTGCATCGTCCACAAAAAGCGGGAAGGGACAATAACTGGTATCCAGGTACGTTGCTTAAATTTTCTGCATCAGAAATCACGACAGAAAAATCGATCACAATGATCGAAACAAAACTCGATCATTCGATTGAAAAGACGCTCTTTCCTTTAAATCTTTCCCATGATTTTGTCAAAATCGAAGGAACGTTTGAGCAACTTGTCAGTCGTGAATTTAGAGAAAAACAAAATTTAGATCACTATTTCTATATCGTCTTAGACGATCAACAAGAAATTTATGATGCATTTGAAAAACTGCATGCCATCTATCCAAGAATACTTTCAATCAGCTATGCCAAGGTGAAACGTGAACACGAACTTTCTGACTATAAGCCATTAGAAGCTGTACATAAAACACCGCAGATGATTATTGGAGAATTTTTTGAACTTCAAAATGGAGTTCAAATGGATGAAAATCAAACGAAGCTGATTCAATCGTGTTGGGAGGCGCTCCATGAAGCCGATTAAATTAACAATGCAAGCCTTTGGGCCATATGTCGAAAAACAAGAAATCGATTTTACGCTGTTTGAAAATAAAGGTCTCTTTTTGATTAGTGGGGATACTGGATCGGGAAAAACGACGATTTTCGATGCGATTGTCTACGCCTTATATGGCGAATTATCAGGAGATATTCGCAAACCAGAGATGCTGCGCTCGCAATATGCTCATCCAAGTATGGATACATATGTCGAATTAGAATTCCTTTTGCATGATGAACGTTATTTAATTAAACGTTCTCCAGAATACATGCGTCTTAAAAAGACCGGAAAAGGAATGACTAAACACCCTTCGAGTGTTGAATTCACAGATTTTAAACACGAAAAAGTACTCACAAAAGTCAATGAAGTGCGCCAAGCGATGAATGACTTAATTGGCTTAGATATGAAGCAATTTAAACAAGTTGCTATTCTTGCCCAAGGAGAATTTTTAAAGCTATTACTCGCATCAACACAAGAAAGAACCAAAATCTTTAGAGAACTATTCCAAACGAGCGATTATTCTCGATTGCAAGAAGTAATTCATGAAAAAGCAAAGCAGGCAATCGCAAAAACGCAGCAAGTCCAAGAACAGCTTGATCTGGCAAAAGATGCATTGGAAGAGTTAAGCGAAGAAGAAAAAGAAAATGTCGAACAAATCGAACAATGGCTCAATACAAAAACAGCTATGCTAGATACCCTTCAACAAAAAGAAAAACAACTATCTAAACAATCTGCCGACTTGTTCCAACAAAAAGGCTTGTTGACTCAACAAGCAGCGCGTTATCAAACATTTATTCAAGCAACGAAACAAAAAGAACAATTGATCCCAAAACTAGCTGCAAATAAAAACAATTTAGAATTGCTCGAAAAGCGTAAACCAGAAATCGAACAATTGATTTATGGTCAAAAAAAGCTGCTTGAACAACTCGAACAGCTCAAACAAGTTCATGACTTGCAACTCCAACAAAAACAAGCACAAATGAATTTTGTTCAAATTCAAAATGCATGCCAAAAACAAGAAGCACTAATTCAAGAAGGAAAAGAACAATTAGAAGCACAATCAAACCAGCTTCAACAATGGCAAGACCTCGAAGCGAAAATTGAAAAAAATAAAGTCCGCGTCGAGAAGGCACAAAAACTACAACAGCTCCAACAAAAACAAGCCCAACAGCTAGAAAAACAAAAGAAAGAACAAGCGACGTTTATTGAATACAATCAACAAGCTCTACAAGCGCAAAATGACTATACTAGCGCCAATCAGCTCTTTTTAGCCGGTCAAGCCGGACTATTAGCGCAAGATTTACAAGAAAATCAACCTTGCCCTGTTTGTGGATCGTACGAACATCCAAACCCAGCTTCTTTCAATGCACAAACGCCAAAAGAAGAAGAGATTCGCAAACTTGAAAAATTGAGAAGCAAAAAAGAAAAACAAGCAGCTGATCAAAGTGTGATTTGTGCAAAACTAGCCCAAGAAATTGAATATTTAAACCAAGATATCGCCAGTTTGAAACAACAATTAGAAGATCTTGATATTGAACAAGTTTTAAAAGAGCAACAACAATTACTTGCGCAAAATCAACAAAAACAAAACATCGCAAAGCTTTACCAACAAAACCAATCGAATTTAGAACGAGCACAAAAAATGCTCAAAGAAAAACAAGAACAATTATCCCAAGCTAAATTGCAAGCTCATGCTTTAACTGAACGCATGGAAACACTGAAAAAGACAATCGATATTCAAGACGAAAAACAAGCGAAAACAAAACTTGCTCAAGATCAAAAAACATGCGCGGAATATGAAAAACTTTATCAGCAGACAAAAGCGGAAAACGAAAAGTTAAAAGCGAATCAGGCACAAATTGAAGGGGTATTAAAGACGTTTGAAAAAACACCAGAAGATATCCAGCCTTTACTGCTTAAGATGAATGCGCAAATCGAAGAACTCGAAACAAAACGAGATAGTGTCGCAAAAGAAATCATTCATCTTAACGGCTTGATTAAAACCAATCGCACGCTATTTGAACGTATTAAAGAACAGATGAAAATACTGCCAAAAATGCACGATGAAGCGCAAAACTTAAAGTTATTATCTGATACGCTAAATGGCTCTTTATCCGGACAAGCCAAAATCAATTTAGAAACGTATGTCCAAATCGCATTCTTCGAACAAATTATTCGTCGGGCCAATACACGTTTATTTGTGATGAGCGGTGGCCAATACGAATTATTGCGCGCAAACGAACAAGGCGGGAATTCAAAAGTTGGATTAGGATTGGATGTCAAAGACTACTACAACAACTCCACTCGTTCCGTACGTTCTCTTTCTGGAGGAGAACAATTTATGGCTTCGCTTTGTCTAGCTCTAGGTCTTTCTGAAGAAATTCAATTGGAAGCGGGAGGCGTAAGTTTGGAAACGCTTTTTGTTGATGAAGGATTTGGAACACTAGACGAAGAATGCCTCAGTAAAGCAATTTCTGCTCTATCGATGTTGGCGGATTCAAGATTAGTCGGTATTATTTCCCACGTGGAATCTTTAATGAATCGAATCGATAATCAAATCGTCGTTTCAAAAGATCCAGTTACGGGATCACATGCCCGTATCCAAACAGCATAAAAATAAAAGAGTAGAAAGTAGGGAAGATAGATGATTAAAGTCATTGCGGTTGATATGGATGGAACACTTTTGGATGGAAACCACGAAATCACAGACCACACAGCAAGCGTGATTGAACGAGCACAAGCTTTAGGAATGCGTATCGTGATTGCGACTGGACGTGTTAGAGATGGCGCTTTAGCTGCAATTAATGGCAGATTAAAAAACGTTGATCTATTGCTCAATAGTGGAGCAGAAGTTGAAGATCGTGATGGGAATTCTTTATATCGTCATCCGATCAGCTGGACAGATCTTAAAGCAGTTGCGACTTTCTTTGAAAAATACCCAGAAGTGGCATTGAAATATAACGGATTTAAAAAGGCCGCTTTTATTGGAACTAAAGAAGAACTGATCCAAAAAGCATTGCAAGATGCCCGAATCTTCAATGCAGGAAAAACAGATGAAGAAATTCTCGCAAATCCTAATTTTGGACCACGGAGAATGGCACAAAATACGAACATGTATCCAGATTTTGAAACGATGGAACAAAACATGGAACCAATCGCCAAAATCTTCTGCTTTGGAACTACAGCAGAGCGCATGGTAGCGATTAAAGAAGAAGCAGCACGAGCTCTGCCTCAACTTGCGGTTGCATCATCTTTTCCTACGAATATTGAAATCACATCACTCGCTGGACAAAAAGGACCGGCACTTAAAGAATTCATCGAATCACTTGGATATACGATGGATGAAGTGATTGCGTTTGGTGACAGCTTGAATGACTTGTCGATGATGGAAATGGATTTTCATACCGTCGCTATGGCAAACGCAGATGAGGAAATTAAACAAGCTGCCAAGTATATGACTAAATCAAATGAAGAAGAAGGTGTTGCATGGGCGATCGAACAATTGTTAGACGCTGACTTCTACGGATTATCTGCAAGAAAATAAATGAATTCAAATACAAAGGGGCTCTATAGCTCCTTTATACCTCAGTTCTACAAAGGGTGAAAATCGTCTTATGGCGATTTTTATGGATGAGAAAAAGCCGGCTAATCGTCGGCTTTTTCTTCAGGTAAGTATTTAGCGATAAATTCTTTCATAAAATCATTAACAGCAGCGTTTTGAGATACGCCAGCAATCTCACAGGCTTTCTTGAATTGATCGGCTGTAGTCTGATGGGTGGCAAAACTTTTGCGAATAATACCCATTTTTGCTTGATACTTTTTAGTTGCTTTTGTTTGCGCGTTTGCCATAGATCTTTCTAAGCTCCTTTGTTGCGTGTTTCAATTCTTTTAATCCTTGTGGAATGAGATATAAAGAACCAGCTAGCATTAATGTGAACATGACAAATAATGTTGTTCGTGTCATGATGTATTTAGGGTGAACGGCTTGTAAATCAAAACAAAAAGGGGGAGGGGCTTTCGCCCCGTTGCCCTTAGATGAAGATTTGTAGCAAAGCGGATATTGAGCCAATCAGGAGGGCAAGTCCTGTGATTAGTTTTGCTACCACATTAATCAAGTTAGCCTGTGCGTTAAGCTTTCTTGAATAACGCTTGATTTGTTTGTCGTTCGCTCTTTTAACCTCCTTTGATTGGTTTTTATTATGCTGTATTGGACGTGCTATATCGAGCGCTTTATAGAATTTTATGTAGTTTTGCGCATGCATAACCTTTTAAGGTGATAATTTGATATTGTCCGAAAGTAAAATAAACACGAATGGACGTTAAATGTATTCGCGAAGGGCTGAGAACATCGGCTCTTTTTCTTTTTGTCTAAGTAAAGAAAGAAGGCCAAGTCATGGGGCTTACTAAAAAATCTATCCCTCGAAGTTTGTCAGTTTTAGCCTGTAAAAAAAGCAAGAATTTCCTTATATAAAGTCAATCTTGCTTTTTTTATGTGTGTTTTTTATGTGCTAATTTTTCTTTTTTTTTCTTTGTCCTGCTGATGATTTGTTTTAATCGTAAATCTGAGATGAATTCTTGATCTAGAGGAAGATCAAAAACATCTATTAAATCATCTGTCAGATCAGTTCGAGTAAAGTTTGGATCATAATCATGGTTACTTAAGACATGCAGCCTCGTTTTTCTTAAAGTTTTCGCAATGCCATGCAAGTGGCGATTGATCAAGCAAACGAGTGAAAATAACGAGATAATCCATTGACTGTACGAATTGATCTGATTTAGTATGTTAACACTAAGAACGGCAAGGAATTCTACAGAACTTGCACGTGTAAGAAAGTCTCCAGTTGGGGACTTTTTTATGTTGCTTTGTTGATTAGATGACAAGAAAAAAGCCTCTAGGAACATTACCTAAAGGCTATTGTTTCAAAAATGGTGGAGCGTAGGAGGATCGAACTCCTGACCCCCTGCGTGCAAAGCAGGTGCTCTCCCAGCTGAGCTAACACCCCACATGTTTGATTGCTCAAAAATAATAACAGATCCGCGCAAAGAGGTCAAATAGTAATTTTGATTTTTTTAAAACAAGGAGAATCGCAACGGACAAGGAAATTAGATGCTTGTTCGATCGTAAAGTTTGGTCTCAAATTAGAGTGATGGAATACGAGGATGTTTTGGATCGTGTTTGAATGGAAAATAGGCAGACTCAAGATGTTGAATGTGTTTGCGTGTTGAGTCAGATGGAAACTTAAATTAGACAGCTTCACTTCATATACAAGTATTTGTTGCAGCAACCATGCCTTTTAATGCTTCAAGAATGAATCGAGCTAAAAATACTTATAAAGGCGAATTTGGTTGATTGGATTAACGTTGAGTGAATTCCTTATTTCGAAAAAAATCCACGTACGAAAGATAACTTGTGAAAAACAACAGTGATGATGCGAACGTTCGCCATAAATATTGTAAACAAGCTGTTTAGAATCGTTGGTGATGAGATCCGTTGTTTGATTAATGAATCCAGTGAATGATTCAGGATCAATATCAGTCCCAGGAATAGTTTGACGGATGGTTACAGAACGGTTAGTATGCATACGAGATCTCCTTATGTTGTTTTTCAGCACCTACAATTTTAAAGAGATCTCTTTTCTTTTGCGAAAAAATCGATTCAACTTTTTTGATCAAGGGAAAAATCCCACACAGTTTTACTGAACATCAAAAAAAGTTATAGCTTTGAGGTACTCTTTAAAGATTAATTTCTTCTGCATAGGACAGATTTTTGATTTTCTTTTACTATTTTTTGAATTATTTTTTAACTTTCTCTGTTGCTGATCAAATGTAAAATATGGCATATATAAAGCACATGTTGACTACGCGGGTGGTTTTGCTTTTTGAAAATATTCACGAATGTTAGATTTTTTTGAAAAATATGTTTGACCTCTAGCTGGAGATCTGTTATTATTTTCGAGCAGTCAAGAGATGGGCCTGTAGCTCAGGTGGTTAGAGCGCACCCCTGATAAGGGTGAGGTCGCTGGTTCAAGTCCATTCAGGCCCACCATTTTTTGATTGATTATGTGGGGTGTTAGCTCAGCTGGGAGAGCACCTGCTTTGCACGCAGGGGGTCAGGAGTTCGATCCTCCTACGCTCCACCAATTTGAAACAATAGCCTTTAGGTAATGTTCCTAGAGGCTTTTTTGTTGCTTGCAGATCGGTATGAATCCAATAGACAAGAGGATCTGGATTTTGCGGATTTCAAAACTCTACGTATCCGTTATAGTTTGTTGCGTTCAATAGACATTGAAAATCAAAGTGCACTTTTGTCTTTTAGCCAGGGAAAAAGCTTTGGATGTTTCTTTTTTGAGTGATGCGAAAAAGCCTCGTGTGAAAAAGAATAAAAAAATTTAAATAAATGTTTGACGTCTGTTTGAAGATCTGTTATTATTTCCAAGCAGTCAAGAAATGGGCCTGTAGCTCAGGTGGTTAGAGCGCACCCCTGATAAGGGTGAGGTCGCTGGTTCAAGTCCATTCAGGCCCACCATTTTTTGATTGATTATGTGGGGTGTTAGCTCAGCTGGGAGAGCACCTGCTTTGCACGCAGGGGGTCAGGAGTTCGATCCTCCTACGCTCCACCAATTTTAAAACAATAGCCTTTAGGTAATGTTCCTAGAGGCTTTTTTTATTTCTCCTTATGAAAAATGATGCTATTTTGTAAGTGTAATGCTGATGAAAGCTATGAAAAGAATCACTAGGATGATATTAAAGTGATTCACAAACATACGCAGAAAGATAAAATTATTTTTAAAGCGTACCAAATGTATGATGGGAGAAATGACATGACTCCAAAGGATGATCAAGTTAAACATATCATGGTGTATCTGGATGAATCAGGTCACATTCATAGAAATAGTAAGTGCCAGTATTTTGCGATCGGCGGATTTTGCTGCAGCGCCGAGGATGATCAAAAAATAAAGTCTTTGTATAAGCGTACCAATAAAAAAATTAAAAAGAACTATAATTTGAGTCTGGATGTGGAATTAAAAGCGAGTCAGATGGATGATGCGCAAAAAATCGACTTGTTTAACGCACTTAAAACAAGTGATGGATTTTGTGGTGTTGGAATCGTTTTTGATAAACAGATGATGCAAAAGCCGATTGAATCAGAAAATATGTTTTATAACTATGGTGTAAAAGAATTGTTTGAAGATGTGATCTTTCCTTTGGTGGACGATTTGATGGACGAACCAAATGAAGTAGTTGTTTTTCATGTCACTTGTGATAATCGCAGTATGAAGAGTGGCGATGTGAAAGACCTTGAGAAATTTCTTTCAACAACTTTTATTGAGAAAAACTGTTCGTTTAAAGTGGAGTATGGAAACTCTGCGAGCAATTATTCTATTCAAATTGCTGATTTGATTGTGAATACTGCCTTCATGAGCAAAAAAGATCCTGAAAGAGTAGAAAACGTTCTTAAAACGTTGGATAAAAATCGATTTTTGATCGCTTACTCTCCAAGCGAAAAATATGAAGTAAGAGCTGAAACATTATTCTAAGCTAAATATTGGCTTTAGTTTTCTTGATGTATATACTGTAAATAGAGATAAGACCTAGGATCAGTAAGTAAATCTTAAGCGTATAGTAAGTACGTTACCACTTAGGCTCTCTAAATATAAATTGAGTGCCTCGCTTCAAAGCGAGGCTTTTATTTTACGATTTTTATAGTTGCTTTTCGCTTTCTTGATCCCGACTTTTATAGGCTTTTAGAGCCTGACAATAGGGGATGTGCCAAAAGAAATGCGTGTTGACATCATTTTGAAATTCGTTCATGCTTAAAAAGTTGAAAGTTAAGCTTTAATTTTTATTCAAAGGTGAAAAAGTAACATCTTTTTGATTAGGTAGGAAAATAATTATGCAAAAAGTTGATCCAAATCAAAAAAATAAAAAAAGGAATACGTTACCGCTGCTCCTTGGCGGCGTAGGGATTGTTTCTCTAGTTGTGGGGATGGTCGTTGCGAGCGTTTTGCCAATTCCTTTTTTATCCAAAACGGAAGTTGCGCAAACTTCTGATGAACTCAAAAAATTCCAAACAGTATATGATTTGTTGTCGAATGAATGGTATTACTCGAAAGATGATGAAAATATCAAAACGACATTAATCGAAAATGCATTATCTGGAATGACAACGATTCCTGAAGATCCTCATACTTCATATTTAGAATTAGAAAGAGCCAATGCGTTCTCCGATGCTCTTGCCGGCAGCAATGTTGGAATTGGCGTAAGATTTTTCACAGATACGCAAAATCGCTTTATCGTCAAAGATGTTTATATTAATTCCGCAGCAGATCGCGCGGGAATTCAACCTGGTGATGAAATTGTAAAAGTCGCAAAACAAGAAGTGACAGGAAAATCGGCGGACGATGTTGCAAAAATCATCCAATCGAATGCCAATCAAAGCATGGGCATGCAGGTTAGTCGCAATGGGGAAACAATCGACATGATGGTGACACCAGGAACATTTGATGAAACGGTGTGTGCGAGCATGTTGGAAGATAATGGATTGATCACAATGAATTCGTTCTCCAAAGATACGGCTAAAGATTTTACGGATGCGGTTGGACGTCTGCGTGAGCAAGGGGCTAAAAATCTCATTCTTGATTTGCGAAATAATACCGGTGGATATTTAAGTTCTGTTATTCAGATCGCTTCTTCTTTATTGCCAGCAGACAGCGTCGTATTCCAAGAATGTTTGAAAGACGGTACAGTGAAGACGATCAAAACAGAAGACAACTATGCACAAGTTGAGTTTGATCATATTTATATTTTACAAAACAAAAAGACGGCATCTGCTTCTGAAATTTTGATCGGAGCTTTAAAAGATCATATTCCTGACAAAGTGACGACTCTTGGCCAAACGACTTATGGAAAAGGAACAGAACAAAACACTATTCCGTTTGAAGATGGGTCATCCATTAAATTTACGAAAGCAGAGTGGAAAACACCAAATGGTCTATCCATCAACAAGGTTGGTTTTATTCCTGATGTTGAAGTCGCATTAAGCGAAGTCGCAACCGTCAGCTATGTTCCAGTCAGTGAAGAAAGTCCGCTCAATATTACTCCTGACAGCGTGCATTCAAATGCGAAAGCTGCGCAGATTTATCTTCGCTATTTAGGCTATCCAGCCCAACGTTCAGATGAATATTTTAGTGTTGAAAGTAGTGAGGCATTAAAATCGTTCCAAAGCGATCATGGATTAGAACCGACAGGTGTCATCGACAATACGACATTCCAAACGATGCTCGATCTTTTAAGCAAGAAATTAAATGAAGAATCGCTCAGTAACGATTCAGTGATCAATCGCACATTAGAAATGATCCATTCTGGAGAAATTCCTGCACCAGCAGTTCAACCAGGTGCGCAAGAAGCGACATCAGAACAACAAACAGCAGAATAAGCATAAAAGAAAAGAATCAATGAAGACGTAAGAGTTTTCCAAACGTCTAAATTGATTCTTTTTTATGCCTTTTAGAAAAGAGAAGAGCGAATTTTTGACAAGGGATAGTGCGCTTTTTATAGTAATGGCAGACAGAGTAGAACGAAAAGCGTTAAGTGTGCCGATAACGGGGAGTTGAATCGGCGACGAAAAGGTTTACCTTGCGGTTTTTTGTTCGCATCCCGCTGCACCGAAAAAGATTAACCTCTTTTCCTATGCAACGGAAAGGAGGAATAGATATTATGAAATCTGTCGCTAGCTTTTTTAATTTAAAAAGTGCGAAATTAAATAGCACCCGCACGATTACTGGGGTCGCTTTATTTGTGGCGCTCTTTGTGGCGCTTCGCTTTTTCAACATTCAACTCTCTCCAACATTAAAAGTGAGCTTTACTTTTTTAGCCACTGTTCTTTGTGCGAGATTGTATGGCTTTTGGCCAACGATGGTTTACGCTTTAGCGGCTGACTTTGTTGGCTTTATGATGTCCCCAGATGGATTATACAATCCACTATTTGCGTTAGTGCTCATGGTAAAAGGCGCAATTTATGTTGCATTTTTCTATCAAGTAGAAAAAATTTCCGTTCCCCGTTTTATCTTGGCACAATTATTGGCAGATTTAATTGGCAACGTATTGTTAAACCCATTGCTGTTGACGATGATGTTCAACATGCCATATTGGGCTTTAGTCAGCACGCGTATTGTTAAAAATATCGTTTGCTTGCCATTTGAATGCGTCGTGATTTTCTTCGCGTTCCGCTACTTGCCTAAAACACTTTTCCAAGCTAAACCAGAAATGAATTCAAACAATGGATAAACGAAAGCACCTGATGTCAGGTGCTTTTTAAGTTCTAAAATTAATGTTCGATAAAATGTTCGAGCACATAGCCCGCAAAGTAGAGCGAACCGCAAACTAAAGTTGCTTGTTTTGTTGCGGCAAGTTCTTCAAATAGCGTTTCAAGATCGACAATGGGCGCATTGTATTGCTTGGCTAGCTGTTCAAGATCGGCAAGGCGTTCACTTTCAAAAGAAACAAAATGAATGTTGTGTGTTAAATCTTGAAGCCTAGTAATCATCGCATGGGCTTGTTTATCTGCTAAAACAGAAAAATAGATGCGATCGATTTTCGTATGACTTTGAATCAAGGAAGAAACGAGCGCTTCAATGCCATCGGGATTGTGGGCACCATCTAAGACGAGATATGGATTTTGGCGCAACACTTGAAAGCGGGCTGGCCAGAAAAAGTCTCGAACGGCTTGCTTGAGTTGATCGGTGTTGAACGAGTATCCGATTTCGTTTAACAAGCGATAGGCGCACATAAAGTTTTCTTTTTGATAAGCGGCCAGATTCGAACTCCAAAAATCAGAAAACGCTACTTTTTTTAAGTCGTCATCATTTAGGGTGATGAGCTTTGCGTGGACTAAATCGGCGCGTTTTTGGAACACTTCAAGGCAAGCAGGGTCTTGTTCAAAAGTAACAACGATCATGCCTGGTTGAATAATTCCGGCTTTTGCTTGGGCAATTTCGGCTTTTGTCGAACCGAGCAAAGCCATATGGTCGAATCCAATTTGCGTGATGATGCCATATTTGTAGTCTAAAGCGGTTGTTGCATCTTGACTGCCGCCTAAGCCAGTTTCAATCATCGTCCAAGTTGAATCATTTGCTTGGTGGTTGATAAAAGCTTGGCGAGCCATCCATAAATCCATTTCAAACATCGTCATGCGGCGCGCAAAGAAACGATCGCAAAACTCATCATAAATCGTTTCCCATTCTTGCATTGTGATCGGCTGACCATTGATGCGAAAGCGTTCGTTATGGCTGATCAAATGTGGTGAGATAAAAGAGCGGGTTTGGCAATGCAAAGATTTGAATAAAACTTCCAGCCAAGTGATGACGGATCCTTTTCCGTTTGTGCCGGCAATATGAATTGCGTGTGTAGAATCAAAAGGAACAAAATCTTCTTTGTCCCATTGTTTCAATATTGCTAAATCGTGGTTATGAAATTTACAAGCTTCCATTTCGGCAAGCTTTTCGCTGAGTGTTTTTGACATGCCTTTATGATATTCCAAAAATACGTGAAGCCCAATTCGAAACTGAATAAATTTCAGGTACAATAAGTCTAATTTGAAATTGAAAAAAGAAAGAAGGACAAATATGACTTGGGAAGAAATTATGCAAGTAGAGCTGGAAAATGGAACGCTTGCCCAAATCCGCCAACAGCTCGATCTCGCTTATCAAACGACGACGGTTTATCCCGCAAAAGAAAACTTGTTTCGCGCTTTAGAAATGACGCCCTTAGATCAAGTGAAAGTGGTGATTTTAGGCCAAGATCCTTATCATGGGCCAGGTCAAGCACAAGGCTTTTCATTTTCCGTGCCCGCCAATATGAAAATCCCACCTTCTTTAGTGAATATTTATAAAGAACTCGCTTTAGAATACGACACTCCAATTAATCGCTCAGGAGATTTAAGCGATTGGGCAAGTCAAGGGGTTTTGTTGTTGAATGCGGTATTGTCCGTGGAAGCGGGCAAACCTTTATCGCACCACAAAATGGGTTGGCAACAATTTACGAATGATTTATTGAAAGTGCTGAATCAACAAGATCAGCCAATCGTATTTTTGCTTTGGGGTGCACAAGCGCGTGCCGCTAAACAATTTTTAAATAATCCGAACCATCTCGTTTTAGAAAGTGTCCATCCTTCTCCTTTAAGTGCCAGTCGCGGATTTTTTGGAAACAATCACTTTAAAATCGCCAATCAATTTTTAATCGATCATGGTGCCGAACCAATTAATTGGATTCAATCGAATCGCTAAAAGAAAAGTCGCTGTTTATTCTTGGATAAACAACGACTTTTTTCATTAGAGTCCTTTGAGTTCGAAAACCATGTCGCGAAGTTCAGCGGCACGTTCGAAATCGAGATCTGCGGCAGCTTGGCGCATTTCTTTTTCGAGTTCTGCAATATAAGTGGCAGTATCTTTTTTGGAAAGTTTCTGCTTTTTCTTGAGATATTTCGCAGTCATCTGTTTTGTTTCTTTGGAGTGCACAACTTCACGAATTGGTTTGATAATCGTTTTTGGCACAATGCCATGGGCTTCGTTATAAGCAATCTGGATCGAGCGGCGGCGAGCTGTTTCATCAATCGCATACTGCATCGATTCAGTAATTGAATCGCCATACATAATAACTTTACCTTGGGCGTTGCGGGCAGCACGACCGATAATTTGGATTAAGGAACGTTTCGAACGCAAGAATCCTTCTTTATCGGCATCTAAAATCGTGATCAAAGAGACTTCTGGAATATCCAAACCTTCACGCAATAAGTTGATGCCGACTAAAACATCGTATTTTCCTTTGCGCAAATCTTGGATAATTTCCACACGTTCAATCGTTTTGACTTCATGGTGCAACCAAGCGACTTTGATATTGAGGTTTTTGAGATATTCAGCTAAATCTTCCGCCATGCGCACAGTCAGCGTTGTGACTAAAGTGCGTTCGTTGCGGGCGATACGATCGTTGATTTCACCGACTAAATCATCAATTTGTCCAAGGGTAGGTCGGACTTCAACAATTGGATCCAATAAACCAGTTGGACGAATAATTTGTTCGATGATTTCCCCTTGGGTTTGTTCGAGTTCATAATCCCCAGGCGTAGCGGAAACATAAATTGTTTGTCTTGCTTTCTTTTCAAATTCGTCAAATGTTAATGGACGGTTATCTAAAGCAGAAGGCAAGCGGAAACCATAATCGACAAGCGTTTGTTTGCGAGCTCTGTCGCCGTTAAACATACCGCGAATCTGCGGTAACGAAACGTGTGATTCGTCGATAATCATTAAGAAATCATCAGGGAAATAGTCAAATAACGTATATGGAGTTTCGCCAGGCTTGCGGCCATCGATATGGCGGGAATAGTTTTCAATCCCTGGGCAGACACCAAATTCACGCAGCGCTTCAATATCATAGCGGCAGCGCTGTTCTAAACGTTCTTTTTCTAGTGGCTTATTCATTTGATCGAAGTACTCAAGACGATCTTTGAGTTCTTCTTCGATTTGATTGGCGGCTTTGTGAATGATATCCATACTCGTCGCATAACCGCTGGCTGGGTATAAGTTATATAAATTATAGGCTTGAATTAATTGCCCCGTTAACGGTTCAACTTCGCAAATGCGTTCGATTTCATCGCCAAACATTTCGATGCGAATGATATAACGATCCGTATGACCTGGCGCGATTTCAATGACATCGCCGCGCACACGGAACGTTCCTCTAGTTTGGTCGACATCGTTGCGTTGGTATTGTTGGTTGATCAGCTTCATCAACAATTCTTGGCGATCGATGATATCACCAACGTGAATGGTGTCGATCATATCGCGATATTGTTCTGGATTGGAAGCACCATAAATACAAGCGACAGAAGCGACGATAATCGTATCTTGGTGGTGAAGTGCAGAATTGACCGCTGCCATGCGCAGCATATCCAATTCTTCATTTGTCTTCGTATTTTTATCGATATACGTATCCGTTTTTGGCATATACGCCTCTGGTTGATAGTAATCGAAATAAGAAACGAAATATTCGACGTGGTTATGTGGGAAAAACTCTTTCAGCTCAGAATAAAGCTGACTGGCGAGCGTTTTATTGTGGGCAAAGACTAAAGTTGGACGATTCACTTGCGCGATGACGTTAGCCATCGTATACGTTTTACCCGTTCCAGTTGCACCAAGTAAAACTTGATGCTGTTCTCCTTGTTGGATCCCTTGTACGAGTTTTGAAATGGCCTCGGGCTGGTCACCGGCAGGGGGATAGGGAGAAACTAATTCAAATTTTTCGTTCATGAAATACTCCTTTCTATTCGTTTGGGTTTAAAAATAGAGGGGACAAACAAGAAATACTCGAATCTTGTCTGCGCCCTGACAAGCAAATACGATGCTTGGAGTGTGCAAAGATTTTAGCGAAATGTACTCATGGATTCAAGCAATACGAGACATTGCCAAAAGATCATACAATCTGATTGGAAAGTGGATTCAAATTAGAATTAAACTCGTTAAAATTATAGTAAAGAAAGACATGTTTTATCTTGGAAAAGATAAACAAAAAAGCATTTGATTGTTTGATTTTTTCTAAACATCAATAAACAGAAAGGGGAAAGATAAAATGCATCGAACGCAAACGCGTGCCGTCAAAGTTGGACCTTTAACAATTGGAGGAGACAATCGGGTCATCATTCAATCGATGTGCTCCATTCGGACGAATAAAGTCGATGAAGTTGTCGCCCAAATTTTAAAGCTTGAACAACAAGGCTGTGAACTTATCCGTGTATCGGTGATGGATATGAGTGATGCACATGCGATCAAAGACATTAAAAAACAAATTCATATTCCATTAGTGGCAGATATTCATTTTGACTACAAGCTCGCTTTAGCAGCAATTGAAGCGGGTGCGGATAAAATTCGCCTTAATCCGGGAAATATCGGCGCTCGTGAAAACGTCGAAGCCGTTGTGCGCAGTTGTAAAGAACACCACGTGCCAATTCGCATTGGTATTAACTCCGGATCTTTAGAAAAAGAAATTCACGAAAAATACGGAAAACCAACTGCCCAAGGCATGATCGAATCCGCAAAACGTCACGTCCAAATTTTAGAAGATCTCGATTTTCACGACATCGTGCTCTCGTTTAAATCGAGTGATCCAATTTTATGTTTGAAGGTTTATCGCCAAGCGGCAAAAGAATTCGATTATCCACTCCATCTTGGTGTAACCGAAGCGGGAACAGTAATGACTTCCGCAGTGAAATCGACATTAGCGCTCGGACCGCTTTTACTGGAAGGAATTGGCAATACGATCCGCATTTCCGTCAATGGTGATGCAAGTCTCGAACTACCAATTGTCAAAGAGCTGTTAAAAGATTGCGGTTTAAAAGATGATGTTCCAAATTTAATTGCCTGCCCAACTTGCGGACGGACAGCATGGGATATGAAACCAGTTGTCGATGAAATGGAAACATGGCTACAAACGATTCATAAACCGATCACAGTTGCGATTATGGGCTGTGCCGTGAATGGACCGGGCGAAGCAAAACATGCGGACATTGCGATTGCGGGCGGACGAAATGAAGGATTGCTCATCCGTAAAGGACAAATTATTGAGAAGTTAGATCAAAGCGAAATGGTCGATCGCCTCAAAGAAGAAATCCTCAAGTATGAATAACAATAAAAATGAGGTAAATTCTTACACTTTTTCAAACTGGAAGCAGTGGACTTTGTGAAGAAATTGACCAAATTTCATTTATGAAGTTCGAGTGCTATATTAATTGATGGGCAGATCAAATCAATGCCCTTACAAAAAAGGAAGAAAAAACAACATGATCATCTCAAAATTAACTGAACTTGTTCGTGGAAAAAAGACACGAATCGTTTTTACTGAAGGCTGGGATCCACGTGTAGCGGGCGCAGCTGTGCGTTTACATAAAGAAGACTTATGCACACCTATTCTTCTTGGCAATCGTGCTGTAGTAGAAGGAAACGCAAAAGAAAATGGTTTTGATATCACTGGTATCGAAATTCTTGATCCAAAAGAATATCCAGCAGAAGAGTTGGAAAAAATGATCGTTCGTATGGTCGCTTTACGACGTGGACGTCTCGATCATGATGGCGCTCAAGAACTTTTATCCCATACAAACTACTTTGGAACAATGTTAGTAGAAATGGGAAAAGCTGATGGTTTATTAGGTGGGGCAACTTACTCCACTGCAGATACAGTTCGTCCTGCATTACAGTTAGTTAAAACTGCTCCAGGTCAGAGCATCGTATCTTCAACATTTATTTTAGTTAAAGATGGTCAGCAATTATTCATGTCTGACTGTGCAATCAACTTAGATCCAAACCCAGATGAACTCGTTGAAATCGCTTTACAAACTGCAGATACAGCGCAAAAATTCGGTGTAGAACCACGCGTTGCAATGCTTTCATACTCTTCTTATGGCTCTGCAAAAGGTCATTGCGTAGCAAAAATGGAAGAAGCAACAACTCGTTTAAAACGTATGCCTTTAACTTTCAAAGTTGATGGTGAAATGCAATTTGACTGTGCAGTTTCTCCAGAAGTTGCAAAATTAAAAGCACCAGATTCTCCAGTTGCAGGTAAAGCAAATACATTTATTTTCCCTAACTTATCCAGTGGTAACATCGGTTACAAAATCGCTGCTCGTTTAGGTGGATGGGAAGCATTAGGACCAATCCTGCAAGGATTAAATGCGCCAATCAACGACTTAAGCCGTGGTGCAAACGCAGAAGAAATCTACAAAATGGCAATCTTAACTGCTGCTCAAAAAGTAGCGCAAACAGAAGCACTGCCATTCTAGTTTTAGATTTGATTCAATCAAAACGATTAAACATGAAAACTCGCCAAATTCTGGCGAGTTTTTTTGTCGATCGACAGCGAATGTTAATGTATGACAATAAAATGAGTCGAAAGATGATTTTCTAAGGAAGACAAGCGGACAAAATGAATCGAGCTGATATACTGAAGGCATGAAAAAGAATGATATTTTACCTTGGGACCTTGAAGAAGGTGCTGTCATGGACTTTGTTGAGAATCAGTTTTTATTGATTCTCAAAGATGAAGATTGGAACGAAAACCAACTTCAAAGTGCAACAGACAATCCGATTCAAGTTGTTGTCTGCGAAAACAATGGTGTCGTGATTTTCCTTGCACAAGGAGGCCCGATCGATACTTGCGATTTTTATTTCAACATTCAAGAATGCGATGAAAAGAAAGCGTTGCTCGAAGCAAGAAATTTAGATGTTCGTTTATTGTTGGTCAATCATGAAAATCGGATCGTTTCACTGAAGAGTACAACACTTTCGCTCAAGCTGACAGAACAAATCGTCGATTTGTTCAACAAACAAAACCAATACCCATTTATGCCAGGCGAATTTGATGCAAATGTGGACGGATTAATGGCCACTTTTGAACCAGCTGAACTGTATCGCTTTAAAAAGATGGAATTTGAATTGCGATAAATTGAAAAATCGTTATCCTCAAACAATGAGAAACAAAAAAGGAGAAAAACATGAAAGCTGTAATTAGCGTAATCGGTCAGGACCGCGTTGGCATCCTGGCTATGACTGCAAACGTTTGTGCAGATCACAACGTCAACGTTTTAGAAGTATCTCAAACGATCCTTGAAGGCGTCTTCTCAATGACGATGATCGTGAACTTAGATCAACTCAATATCACAATGGATGAATTCGCAAGCGAATTCGAAGCAATCGGTGAACAAAATAACCTGGTAATCCGCGTTATGAACTACGAAATTTTCCAGGCAATGCATTCAATTTAAGAGGTGCCTATGCAGACGGATAAAATTCTTGAAACGATCAAGATGATCGATGAGGAATGCCTGGATATTCGTACCATCACAATGGGGATCTCATTATTAGATTGTGCTGATCCTGATATCCACGCATCCTGCAAAAAAGTAGAAGAAAAGATTTGCCGCTTAGCAAAAGACTTAGTTAAAGTCGGCGATGATATTTCTCGTGAATTCGGAATTCCAGTTGTCAATAAACGAATTTCCGTTACTCCAATTGCGCTTTTAGTCGCAGCAAGCGGTGGCGATCCAGTGGAATATGCCTTAACTTTAGAACGCTGTGCACAAAAACTTGGCGTTAACTTTATTGGTGGATATTCAGCATTAGTACAAAAAGGATACGCCAATGGGGATCGCGCTTTAATCGAAAGTATCCCAAGAGCATTGAGCTTAACTCAACACGTATGTTCTTCCGTAAATATCGGTTCAACAAAAGCCGGCATTAACATGGATGCGGTTAAACAAATGGGCCAAATCGTTCGCGCTTGTGCAGAAATGACAGCAGACGACAACTGCATGGCAGCTGCAAAACTCGTTGTATTCTGCAACGCGCCAGAAGACAACCCATTTATGGCTGGTGCATTCCATGGTGTTGGTGAAGCAGATTGCGTCATCAACGTCGGTGTTTCCGGTCCTGGTGTTGTGCGAGCAGCACTTGCAAAATTAGACAAAAATGCATCAATGGATGAAGTTGCGGATTTAATTAAACGCACTGCGTTCAAAATTACAAGAATGGGACAAATGGTTGGACGCGAAGCAAGCAAACGTTTAGGCGTTCCATTTGGAATTGTGGACTTATCTTTAGCTCCAACTCCAGCAATCGGTGACTCTGTTGCGTATATTCTTGAAGAAATGGGCTTAGATACTTGTGGTGCATATGGCACAACTGCATGCCTCGCTTTATTGAATGACGCAGTGAAAAAAGGCGGCGTTATGGCTACAAGCCATGTCGGCGGTTTATCTGGTGCATTCATTCCTGTTTCTGAAGATGCAGGTATGATTGCGGCAGCTTCTAAAGGTGTGTTAACACTCGAAAAATTGGAAGCGATGACAGCAGTATGTTCTGTAGGTTTAGATATGATCGTTGTGGATGGCGATACAAGCGCTGAAATCATTTCTGGCGTAATTGCGGATGAAGCAGCAATCGGTATGGTGAATACAAAAACAACAGCTGTTCGTATTATTCCTGCAATCGGCAAAAAAGTCGGTGAAGTGCTCGATTTTGGTGGATTATTAGGATCTGGACCTGTTATTGCGATTAATCAAACAGGAAACTCTGTGTTTGTGAACCGCGGCGGACGTATTCCAGCACCATTACAAGCACTCAAAAACTAATTTTTATTGTTTTTATGATCCGTTTTGTTTAGGCAAGACGGATTTTTTTAAGGAAACGCATGAAAATCGATGTAAAAATATGAAAGAAAACAATGTAAATAAATGTATAAAAAAGAAAGAAATAGCCAATTTACAGCCTAACTTTATATAAAACGAGCGATTCTTGGCAAAAAATTGAAATTGATGTTTGCGTTTTGTTTTGGCTTGTGCTTAAATCATCGCATAAACGAAGAAGAGAAGTAGTAAGGGCGCAAAGCTTTTAGAGAGACGACGGATGGTGCAAGTCGTTAGTGGAACGTTCTGAACGTGTCTTGGAGTGCGGGTTAATCCCTGCCGTGATCCGCGTTAAGGATAAAGTGTCCCGATTCAGTGTAATGGAAAATCGGGGAAGTAAGGTGGTACCGCGTGTTCAAGCGTCCTTTCGTTATTGTAGCGAAAGGGCGCTTTTTTTAAGACCTGAAAACTACTTCAAGAAATATAAGGGTGTTATCCCCCGGAAAGGAATACGAGTATGAAAAAAACAGTTTCTGCAGCATTATGTTCTTTAATGGCTTTATCTATGGCAGCTTGCTCTAATGGCGGCAATGGTTCTTCTACAGCAGCATCTACAGATGCTAATGCGGAAGCAAAAACAATTTTAGTTGGGATTTCCCCAGACTATCCACCATATGAATCCAAAGATGCAAGTGGAGAAATTATCGGGTTTGACCCAGAAATGGTAGATTGGTTATTCAACTACCTCAATGAAAATGGTCACAACTACAAATACGAATTCGAAGAATTATCTTTCGATACAATCATTTCCAGCTTACAAGCAGGTCAAATCGACTTAGGCGTATCTGGTTTTACATATGACCCAGATCGTGCAGGAATCTTCTCTGATTCTTACTATGATTCCGCACAAGTCATCATCGTTCCAGAAGATTCCACAATCACTGGTGCAGCTGACTTAAACGGTAAAACTGTAGGTGCTCAACAAGGTGCTACTGGTGAATCCGCTGCGCAAGAAATCGAAGGTGCAAAAGTTCAAGCAGTTGCTGATGCAAACTTGATGATGGAAAACTTAAAAGCACAAGGCATCGATGCTGTTGTTTTAGATAAAGCAGTAGCTGATCAATATGTCAGCAAAGGTGGTTTCAAAATCGTTGGCGAAAGCTTAATGGATGAAGAAAACATTATTTACACAACTGAAGATCAACAAGAATTAATGGATCAAATCAATGAAGCAATCGCTGCATTCAAAGAAAGCGACGACTACGCTACATTGACTCAGAAATGGTTTGCGAGTGACGCTGAATAATGAGTAAAATTCTAACAGGTGAAAATATGATGTTCCTGCTCCAAGGGGCAGGGATATCACTAGCCTTAGCGCTTGGTGCATTGCTCATCGGAATGGTGATCGGTGTATTAATGGCAGCAGGGCGTATTTCAAAACATAAAATTTTCAATATTCTTTGCGGAGGTTATGTTGAAATTTTACGTGGAACTCCAATGTTATTACAGATCATGTTCTTCTATTTGGGGATTCCAGTATTAATTCGCATGATGACCGGAATTCGCGTTCGTATGGACGTCTATGTTGTTGCTTTAGTTGCCTTGTCCTTAAACTCTGGTGCTTACCAAGCAGAATTGTTCCGTTCTGGTATTCAAGGCGTAGACAAAGGACAATGGGAAGCTTGTGAAACGCTCGGAATTGGATATTGGCCAATGATGCTCAAAATCATCTTGCCGCAAGCGTTCAAACGTATCGTTCCACCACTAGTCAGTGAGTTCATCACTTTGATCAAAGACTCTTCTTTGGCAAGCTGTATCGGAACAAGTGAATTGATGTATAACGCCCAAGTTCTTGGTGCTCATTACTACGACTATTTAACACCGCTGTTGATTGCGGGTGTGATGTATTTGTGCATGACTCTAATTATTAGCTGGTTAGCACATAAATTGGAAAGGAGATTAGCAGTCAGTGACTAATAACAACCCTTCCGTTATGATTCAAGCCAATAATCTTTCGAAAAACTTCTCTGGCATGCATGCTTTAAAAGGTGCAAGCTTATCCGTTGAACGCGGTGAAGTCGTATGTTTGATCGGACCATCCGGTTCAGGGAAATCGACTTTCTTACGCTGCATTCACGGTTTAGAAAAACCAGACGGCGGCGAAGTTTATTTGGAAGGCAAATTATTGGATCCAAAAAACAAAGAAGAATATCGAGCTTTACGCAACAAAATGGGCTTCGTGTTCCAGCACTTCAATTTATTCCCAAACTTAACGGTTTTGGAAAACTGCACATTTGCACAAATGCAGGTGCTTAAAAGAACACAAGAAGAAGCAACAGAAAATGCGTTATCCTATTTAGGTAAAGTAGGATTACTCGAGAAAAAAGATAGTTATCCAAATAACTTATCTGGTGGTCAAAAACAGCGTGTTGCGATCGCAAGAGCGCTTTGTATGAATCCAGAAATTATGTTATTTGATGAACCAACTTCCGCACTTGACCCAGAAATGATCAAAGAAGTTCTTGAAGTTATTCAAGAGCTTGCTGCACAAGGCATGACGATGATCGTCGTTACCCATGAAATGGGTTTTGCGCGCAAAGTCGGAACAAAAATTGTGTTCCTTGAAGCAGGCCATGTCATTGAAGAAGCTGGCTCAGAAGAATTCTTCACAGCACCAAAAACCGATCGTGCAAAAGAATTCTTATCTAAAGTCATTTACGACTAGAATTCATAAAATCAAGACAATCAATACATACAGAAATAGATGGTTAGGATTGCTTTTAGCAAGCTGATCATCTATTTTTTTGGAAGGACAAACAGCAGGGAGGACATAATGAAAATTGCAAGATTTCTAACAGAAGAATGGATGAACGATTATGAGCAGCAAGCCAAATACAATTTAACGGATACTTCCTGCGAAAGTTTAACGATGCAAGATCTACTCCAGTTTGATCCCAAAGCATTAGAAGATATTACTTTGGATTACGGCTGGATTACCGGATTGCCAAAACTTAGAAAAGAAGTGCTCTCGTTATATCAAAATCAAGATGAAAACACCCTAGCGTTTACGCATGGCGCATTACAAGCTAATGAGTTGGCGATGAACCTCGTTTTAAATCCAGGGGATCACATCATCACCATTCGCCCAGGCTACCAGCAATTTCGTGACTATCCGATCTTTTTAGGGTGCGAAGCAAGCGAAGTAGCACTCGATCCCAAAGACTGGTCATTGCCTTTTGATGCTTTAGAAAAAGCAATCCAGCCGAATACAAAAATGATCATTTTTGCAAACCCTTCTAATCCAACGGGAACGTGGCTTGATCAAAGTCAACTCGAGCAGATGATCGCATTATGCAAAACAAAAGGGATCTGGATTTTAGTGGATGAAGTGTATCGTAACCCGCTTTGTATGGACCAAGAAGCAGCGATCAGCGATTTATATGATCGAGGGATTTCTACTTCCTCTTTATCCAAAGTCTATGGGGCTGCCGGTTTGCGTTTTGGTTGGATTAAAGCGAATCCAGAACTGATCGCTAGGGTGCATTCCATGCGCGATCATATGTTGATTTCAACTGGTCCGCTTGTTGAACGAATGGCTCTTGTCGTTTTAGAACATCGAAAAGAAATTATCGAACGCGTCCAAGATGTGATCGAAGATAATAAACAAACGATCGAAAAGTGGCTCAAAGAAACGCCATATTTCAAACTCGTTATGCCTAAAAAAGGAACGGTTTCGTTTTTACAGCTACCAAGTGGAATCGACTCGACACGTTTTGCGATCGATTTGTTGAATGAGACAGGGATCTTCTTTGTGCCAGGATCAACATTTGAAACGGAAGGCTATGTTCGCTTAGGATTGGCGAAAAAACACGATAATCTAAAAGAAACGCTTACACGTTTAGATGCTTTTACGCAAAAATGGCTTGAAGAACACGCAGATCAATAATCTACTCGTACATTTGATGAAAATTGTTGTAAAATATGAAAAATCGAATGAAAAGGAAAAATTTATGACAATTAAAGTTGGTGTTTTAGGTTATGGCAACCTCGGACGTGGGGTTGAGTGTGCGCTTCAACAAAATCCTGATATGGAGTTGGCAGCTGTTTTTACAAGAAGAGATCCAAAAACGGTTTCTATTTTAACGCCAGGCGTATCAGTCTACTCAGTTGATGATGCGATCAAGATGAAAGATCAAATCGATGTCATGATCATTTGCGGTGGAAGTGCCAAAGATCTTCCCGTACAAACTCCGCAATTTGTTCAATATTTCAATGTCGTCGATAGTTTCGATACTCATGCAGCAATTCCCGAACACTTTGCGCGAGTGGATCAAGCCGCAAAAGATTCTGGAAAAATCGCAATGATTTCTATTGGCTGGGATCCGGGAATGTTCTCTTTAAACCGTTTATATGCCAGTACGATCCTGCCAGAAGGGCAAGATTATACGTTCTGGGGAAAAGGAGTTAGCCAAGGCCATTCAGATGCGATCCGTCGCATTGAAGGCGTCGTTGATGCTAGACAATACACCATTCCTGTGGAAGAGTCTTTAGCCGCAGTGCGCAATGGGGAAAACCCAGAATTAAGTGTTCGCCAAAAACATACGCGCGAATGCTTTGTTGTGGCGCAAGAAGGTGCCGACTTAGCAAGAATCGAAAAAGAAATCGTAACGATGCCAAATTATTTTGCGGATTACGATACAACTGTGCATTTCATTAGTGAAGAAGAATTAAAAGCTAACCATAGTGGAATTCCTCATGGCGGATTCGTGATTCGCACAGGAGCTACAGGATGGAATAAAGAAAATAAGCATGTGATTGAGTATCGCTTAAAATTGGATTCAAACCCAGAATTTACTTCCTCTGTATTAGTGGCCTATGCAAGAGCGGCATATCGCATGAATCAAGAAGGACAAAGTGGCTGCAAGACAGTATTTGATGTTGCACCAGCATATTTAAGTCCAAAATCACCAGAAGAGCTCCGCAAAAACTTGTTGTAAAAACTAAATGTTTTAAAGACGCTTCAAAAAGACGCTTCTATATATATAAAGAAATGGAAAACCAACTCATCGGCGAGTTGGTTTTTTATTCGGCATTTTTTTACACGCCACGAATATGATGTTAAACTGAGACAATACGAAAATAGATAAGAAAGGGTGAAGCACATGAGATATTACATCGCAGATTGCCATTTCTATCATTACAAGCTCAACGAACAAATGGATTGTCGTGGTTTTGAAGATGTCGAAATCATGAATGATTATATGGTGCAGCAGTGGAACAAGAAAGTTCGCCGCAACGATGAAGTGGTGATTTTAGGAGATTTCTCATGGGGAAATGCCAAACAAACTACGGAATTGTTGGAACGCCTCAATGGGAAGAAGTTTCTCATTCGCGGCAATCATGACCTTTATCTTGATGATAAAACGTTCGATCAATCTTTATTCGGTTGGATTAAAGATTATACAGAGCTTCATGATAATCGCCGAAAAGTCGTTTTATCGCACTATCCGATGGTGTGCTATAACGGACAATATCGCGTAGATGAAAAAGGTAAACCGAAAACGTGGATGTTGTATGGCCATATCCATAATACAAGAGATCAAAAATATATTGATCAGTATTGCCAATATGTATCTAAACAGACTCATCATCGTATTGGGACGGGCGACTTAGCCAAAGTTCCAATTCAAATGATCAACTGCTTTACGATGCGTTCAAATTATCAGCCATTAACATTAGATGAATGGATCGAAGTTGAACAAAAACGTTTAGAAGATTTAAACATACAATTAGAACTGGGGCTGTAAAGCCCCTTTTTTAATAGCGAATGCAAGAGAAATGTATTCAAGAACGGATAAGTATCCTAAGTTTAGTACATTTTTTTGTTTTTCACGTATAAATGAGGTTATTTCTTTTTGGTGGTCACTTGATATATAAAAAAACCTCGAGCTTTTTGCTCGAGGTGTATTTTTCAAATGGTGACGCGTACGGGATTCGAACCCGTGAATGCATGCGTGAAAGGCATGTGAGTTAACCGTTTCTCCAACGCGCCGTAATTGACTTGCTTAACGCTTGGTTATAATAACATACGATTTTAGGAATGCAAACATTTTTTTGATTTTTTTTAAAATTTTTTTAGGGGGGGTGAACGAAGGACAGTCACTAATCGTTTTGATGTAGATCGCAATCTATTTCAAGAGAGAATCTTTTTGTAGAAGATAAGTGAGTTTATTTAAAGAAGAATTACTGTAGGAATAGTAAATAGAAAAACAAAAACCTCGAGCGTTTACCCGAGGTGTGATTTTCAATGGTGACGCGTACGGGATTCGAACCCGTGAATGCATGCGTGAAAGGCATGTGA
>JAUMZN010000102.1 GCA_030528085.1 Erysipelotrichaceae bacterium
CTGTGTCAGATCGGTTTTCTTTCGCAATTAAACGCCTAACCATCTAATGTTTTATGATTCACTTGATCGCTTTTTGGAAATACCTTATCCCAAGCGTTTGTCATGATTAAGTTTTCCATGTAAAAAACCTCCATTTAATCTTTTAAGTTTCTTCCTGCTTCTTTAGCTCCACTTGCATAAGCATGAACCATTGCGGCGGTATTTCCATTAGGGCGTGGACTGCCGTTGAGAATTAAAATGTTCATCGTTAAATCTCTTTTCCAAGTTGATATGCTCGGTCCAATGCCGGATGTCCGACAATATCTCCAATGTCATCTACTCCACCCGCAAAAACAAGATCTGCAAGTTTGCAGCGATCGAAACAATCGACCCAGCCTTGAATGACACTCGCTGCGCCGGCTGCAACATGCGGTTCATTTTCTGCTGCGGTTGCCAATAAATAGACTTTCGTAAAAGCATAATCAGAGTTATAAAGTGGATTTGCTCGATCTAGCATTGTTTTAAGTTGTCCGCTGACACTGTAGTAATAAATAGGTGTCGCAAAAACAATGACGTCGCAATCATGCATCTTTTTAACAATCTCAACGGCATCATCGGCAATGATGCAATGACCAACTTTTAGACAAGCAAGGCAACCTTGACAAAAGCTATACTTCTTTTCACGAAGATAAATTGTTTCAACATGATGACCGGCTTCTTGAGCCCCTTGGGCAAACGATGCTGCCAGTGTTTCGGAATTGCCGCCTTTACGGGGACTTGAAGAAATAATTAATACTTTTTTGCTCATATAAATCCTCTCCTATTCGTAACTTGAATTGATATTTATTTTCTGATAATGTGCAGGATAATATATAAACCTAACTTTAGGTCAAGAGTTCTCGAAAAAATAGGAGGTTTTTATGTATACCATTGGTCAAGTATCTGAACTGTTTGATCTGCCGATCTCAACACTTCGCTATTATGATAAACAAGGTCTTTTCCCAGGAATGGCGCGAGAATCTGGCATCCGCAAATTCAGTGATAAAGAATTAGAGAGACTCAGAGTCATTGAATGTCTGAAAAAATCAGGGCTGGAAATTAAAGACATCAAACAATTTATGGATTGGTGTGAAATGGGATCATCTACTTATTCCATCAGAAAAGAACTATTCGAAAAACAAAAGGAAGCAGTAGAAGCCGAAATCGAGCATATGAATCGTGTGCTGGATATGTTGAAATTCAAGTGCTGGTACTATGAACAAGCAATGCAAGATGGAAATGAAGATCGAGTACAAAGTATGATGCCAGACAACTTTCCATACGAGATCCAAAGACTATATGATCATGCCCATGAGTAATGGCTTTTGATTCAACAAAGAGAAAGTAAGCAGTAAGTTTTAAATCACGGAGGAGATGTTTACTTTGAAAATCGTGAATGGCGTCGACTATATTGATCAAGTCAAAATCAAAATTGTTGAATATGTTACTCGTTTAGGCAGAGATTTATCATTTCAAAATATCGATGAAGAACTGAGTGATCCAGCTAAAAAGTATGCACCGCCAGAAGGAAAACTGCTTGTCGCAGTAGATGAAGATGAACAAGTTATTGGAATGGTGGCTTATCATAAACATACAAATGAGCGATGTGAGATGAAACGATTATATGTTTCTCCACAATATCGAGGAATGAAAATAGGAGAAACACTTGTCTTTGAAATCCTTCAACATGCCAAAGATGCAGGATTTAAAGAAATGGTTCTAGATACGATTGTTCCTTTACAAGCAGCAATTCATGTATATCAAAAGATGGGATTTGAAGAGTGTGATGCATATTACGATAATCCTATGGATGATGTCGTTTATATGAAAAAGGCATTATAAATGCTAGCTTGCAAAGAGAACTTTGCGTTTTGTTGAATGGGCTAAGTTTCAATTAGACAAGCGGACAGAAATTCAATCAAAAAACATAGATAATGAAAAAAGTGCCTTATTTTAGGCACTTTTTTCATGTTTGAAGTCTAGTTAATTAGGGGTCGATCTGTTTTGGTTAAACAGATTATTGGTTTAATGAGGCGAGAAGTTGTTCAACTTCTTCTTTTGTGCAGAGATTTGGAGAGAACGCACTAGCACTTCCAGAACAAATGCCTTTTAAGAAAGCTTTGTTGTAATCGCCATTGGAATTTAAGTAACCGGAAATAAATCCAGCAACCATAGAATCTCCAGCACCTACAGAATTCACAACTGTTCCTTTTGGGGCAGGGCTTTTGTGAATCACTTTGTGTTCATCGATAAAGACAGCACCTTCACCAGCCATAGAAATTAATACGTTTTGCGCACCCATTTCCTGCAGTTTTTGTGCGTAAGGAATGACTTCATCTTGTGTATTTAAAGTTACATCAAATAATTCGCCGAGTTCGTGGTTGTTTGGTTTGATCAAGAATGGTTTGTATTTCAAAACATTCATCATCAAATTTTTTGTTGCATCAACAACGATCTTAATGTGCTTATCTTGAAGATGAAGCATGATTTTTTCATAGATATCATCTGGCAATGTTTTTGGAATACTTCCAGAAATGACAAGAATATCTTCTGAAGTTAATTGATCTAATTTATCGAATAGTTCTTGAATGTTTTCATCTGTAATGTTTGGCCCCATGCCATTGATTTCAGTTTCGTTATCCGATTTCATCTTTACATTAATTCGGGATAATCCTTCTTTAACTTGGATAAAATCCGTTTGGCAGCCGAAGTTATTCATTCGATTTTCGATTTCTTTTCCAGTAAAGCCAGCAGTAAAACCAAGAGCAGTACTATCGTGTCCTAAGTTAGATAGAACGATGGAAACGTTGATTCCTTTTCCGCCAGGCAGAATGTTTTCGTAGTGGGTTTTGTTGATTTGACCGGTCTGAAAGTGGTCGACACGAATAATGTAGTCTAATGATGGATTGAAGGTAACGGTGTAGATCATTTTGATTCCTCCATTTATTTGGTGTTAAAACGAAAAGTCTATGGAATACAAAAATTTTAACATATCCCATAGATGAGCAATATTCTTGTTGCAGTCATGTTGAAGGATATCCGCAATGCGCAAAGTGTAAAAGCAAATTCCACACCGACTGCGTTTACTAGACATGAGTCGCAGATAACTGCAGATGATCAAATATCAGATTTCATTGAAATACCTAACTGGTTTTCACATTATTAAATCTTTGCCCTAGTGGATATTGATATGAATGAGGTGACTAAATATTCGTCCCTTTTTATGAGCGATCGTTTAAGGGGATAGTTAATTTGAAGGATTATTCAAATTTTCGATATGAAAATCGCAGGATTTGTATTTTTTTGCAATGTCATTAAGTTAAGCTTTTTGGTATTTAGGTCTCTATAGATCGAAAAAAAT
>JAUMZN010000015.1:0-7200 GCA_030528085.1 Erysipelotrichaceae bacterium
CTCTATTGCGAACATTACTTAGTGAACAAGAAGTTCGTTAACTTAATGACATTGGATTTCGAAAGGAAAATTTATATACACAAAAGAAAAATCTCCCTTGAATACGGGAGATTAGAGAAGTTGAGAAACTACCTTGTATATATATAAGGAAATGAATTATGCATTTTTTCAATTTCCTCATAGTAAAATTGCTGCTTAATAATTTTCCTGAGCGTTAAAAAAATGAACTATCCGGACAATTCAGATAGTTCATTTTTCGTGATTATCAACTTAAAACTTCTTTATTCAACAATGATTCCTTCTGGAATTTCAATGCCAAATAAGCTTAAGAAGTCAGCAATTTCAGTTTCAACTTCACTTGCTTTAACCATATGCAAGTTTTGTTGCTCCCATGTTGCAGATGCAATTTTTGCGTTTGGAACGCCTAATTGATCTACTTTTGCCTCTACATCTGCTTCGATTGTTTCTGGCGTTGCACTGTCCAAATATGTGCGCATCGCATCTAATGCAGCTTCATATTGATCTGCTTGATCTTTTTTCACAAAGAGCGCAGCTTGTGGATATCCTTTATGTTCACTTTCATGACTTTCGCTCCAAAGCGCCTGTAAGTCAGAAACTAAGGATAATTCCATGCCGCTTTCTTTGCCTTTAGCAAGCGCACCAGCTGCTGCTGGTTGGGCTAAAAGGGCACTGTCTGCTTTTTGAGAAAGCAATGCTGCGGAAGCTTCAACGACGGAAGGATAGTATTCAACTGTCGCTTGTACGTCTGGATATAAGGAATTGAAAACCATTCCTGGAACTGCTTTTTCGCCAAATACAGCAATTGTTTTTCCGGCTTCATTCCAGTTTTCATCTTGAGATGCAATATATAAGTTTCCCCAAGTTAAAACGGAATCTAATTGGTAAGATTGTGATTCTTTCCAAGTTTTTACGCCTAAGTTAATTGGAGCGACGATCAAATCGTATTCGCTGTCTGTTTTAGACAGTTCACTGACTAATAAGTCTTGACCATCGACATAGTCCACTTCAGCAAGATCACCTAAGCCAAGTGTCGCAAGGGCTGGAGCACCTGTTGGCGCTAATACTTTTACTGGTTCGCTAACTGCTGTACTGGAAGTTTGTGTACTGGATGCTGCTGGAGCAGAAGAACATGCTGCTAATGTAAGAGCAACAAGCGCACTGACCGACCATTTTAATCCATTACGAATAGACATTTTTCATCCACCTCTTTTTTGAATTTGTCTAACGCTGCATTTAAGTCCATAGTTTGAGCATCTTTGCTGCCAGATTTACGAATTGTAACTGTATTGTTTTCAATATCGCGATCGCCGACAACGATTTGATATGGGATCTTATTGATTTGTGCTTCACGAACGCGATAACCGAGTTTTTCGTTGCGGTCATCGAGAGTTACACGCATACCTAATGCTTCTAATTGATCTGTAACTTTCTTCGCATATTCATAGTGTTTTTCTTGATGAACTGGAATCACAACAAATTGTCTTGGTGCTAACCATAATGGGAAGTGACCTGCAAAGTGTTCAATCAAAATACCGATGAAACGTTCGATTGAACCATACACAACACGGTGCAGCATCAATGGAGTTTTCTTCGATCCATCTTGGTCAACATAAGTGCAATTGAAACGTTCTGGCAAGTTCATATCCAACTGGATTGTTCCACATTGCCAATCACGACCTAAAGAGTCTTTGATATGGATATCGAGTTTTGGTCCATAGAATGCTCCATCTCCAGGGTTAACGACATAGTCTTTACCTGCAGCATGGCATGCATCTGCTAATGCTTTTTCGGAACGTTCCCAAATTTCTTCTGTACCGATGTAGTCTTTTTCTGGGCGAGTTGATAATTCGATTGTATAAGGTAATCCAAATACGCTGTAGATTTTGTCAATTAAAGTTAATACGCCTTTTACTTCGGATTCGATTTGATCTGGAGTAACGAAAATATGCGCATCATCTTGTGTAAATGTACGAACGCGGAATAATCCGTTTAACGCACCAGAAGCTTCATGACGGTGTACTTGTCCAAGTTCACCAACACGTAATGGTAAATCTTTATAGGAATGAAGGTCGTTGTTATAAACGAGCAATGCACCTGGGCAGTTCATTGGTTTGATCGCAAAATCACGGTCATCCACTTTTGTTGTATACATGTTGTTTTGGTAATGATCCCAGTGTCCGGAACGTTCCCAAAGTTCTCTAGACATGATAATTGGTGTTTTGATGAACTTGTAATCTGCTTGAGCATGCACGTCATACCAGAAGTCTTCTAATAAATTTCTTAAAATCATTCCATCTGGTAAGAAAATTGGCATACCTGGCGCATATTCAGAAATTGTGAATAAGTTCATTTCGCGGCCTAATTTTTTGTGGTCACGTTTTTTTGCTTCTTCTAATGCTTCTAAGTAGCCATCTAAATCTTCTTTTGTGTCAAAAGCGATACCATAAACACGCTGTAAAACTTTATTGTTTTTATCGCCTTTCCAATAAGCGCCAGAGTGTTTGAGTAATTTAACGTTTTTAAGTTGTTTTACTGATTCTACGTGTGGTCCACGGCATAAGTCTGTGAAATCACCTTGAGAATAAACAGTAATTGATCCGTCTTCTAATCCTTCGATTAAATCTTCTTTGTATGGATCGTCCTGGAACATTTCGCGAGCTTCTTCTTTAGATACTTCGCGGCGGACGATTCTCTTGCCGTCTTTAGCAAGTTTTTTCATTTCTTTTTCGATCTTCACTAAGTCTTCATCTGTTAAGTTGACATCGCCAAGATCCATATCGTAGTAGAACCCATCGGAAATGACAGGACCTACCCAAAATTTAGCTTGTGGGTATAAATGTTTTACCGCTTGAGCCATTAAGTGAGCTGCTGAGTGGTTCAGCATTGATAAATGTTCGTCTTCTAAAATGTTAACGAGTTCCATAGTTCTAATCCTTTCTCGTTTAAAAATTGATGTTGTGTTCAGAACACAAAAAAACGACAGAATCCCTAAGGACGCCTGTCGTGCGCGGTACCACCTTATTTCAAAAAATCTATTCTATATATCTTATATATTGAGTAACATAGACTTCTTGCTCTTTAAATGCTTTAACGCAGCAATACGGCACTCCTTTTCAGGGGCGATTCCAAGGGAGTAACGTGAAGATTTTTCAAAGGGCTCGCATCAACCGCCCTTCTTTCTGAATCCAAATTCTAAACGCCATGTCCTTTTCAACATCGTTGATCCAATTATAGTCACCACGATTCTAGCTTGTCAAAATTGAGCAATAAAAAACGAACAATTTCTTCGCTTTGATCTTATTTGTGACATTTCAATTTTGCGTTTAAATCCCGCTAGTTTCGCGATTGAATCATTTTCATCATTTGATTTAGCCATTCAAGATGATTAGACTAACTTCATGACTATTATTGAAAATATTGCCCAATCACTTTCTTTGAAAACAAGCCAAATTCAAACTGTTTTGGATATGTTTGAAGAAGGTGCCACTATTCCTTTTATTGCCCGTTATCGAAAAGAACAAACTGGCAATTTAGACGAAGATCAACTTCGTTCCATTGAGCAGACATGGAAATATCAAAACTCCCTGCAAGATCGCAAAGCATCGATCATGCAAATTCTCGAAGAGAAAAAACTGCTGACTCCAGAGCTCAAACAAGCGATTGATCAATCCCAAACTTTAGCCAATCTCGAAGAAGTTTATCGTCCTTATAAAGAAAAGCGCAAAACGAAAGCAACTGAAGCAATTGCTAAAGGCTTTGGTCCATTGGCTGATCAAATTTGGGAACAAAAATACGATCCTGCCAAATTAGCCGATGCCGAAGGGTTAGAACAAGCTGGCTATATTTTGGCGGAAAAAATCAGTGACCGTGCTGATTTAAGAAAAATGGTTCGTGAATATATCGAAAACAACGAATCGATCACCGCTACGAAAAAGAAAGATGCCAAAGATCCACAAGGTATCTATCAAAACTACTATGAATTCACAAACTCGCTCCAAAGTTTGCCAAGCCACCGTGTTTTAGCTTTGGATCGTGCTGAAAAAGAAAAAGTGTTAACCGTTACGATTACAAGTGATGTCGACACTCTGCAAGCCCTGCTGCAAAAAAAACTTTTAAAACGATCCTCACCATCGAAAGCATATTTAGAAGCTGTGATTCGTGATGCTTTAGTGCGTTTAATGCTGCCAAGTATTAAACGTGAAATCCGCTCCGAATTGCGCGAACAAGCCCATGAACATGCGATTAAAGGCTTTGCGGCAAATTTATCCCACCTTTTAATGGCTCGCCCTTTAAAAGGACAAGTTTTATTATCTTGGGACCCTGGCTATGTCAATGGCTGCAAGCTTGCGATGTTATCCGCAAATGGTGCCGTATTAGATACTACAGTTGTGTACCCTTTCCGTTTTATGGGGAAAAATGAAGAAGTAAATAAAGATTCGCGCGGCTATCAAGAAGCAGTCAAAGTCACAAAACAATGGATTCGCCAATATCATCCAACTCTTGTTGTCATTGGAAACGGAACAGCTAGCCGTGAATCTGAAGATTTAATTGCCAACTTACTTGAAGAATATCCTGATATTTCTTATTTAATTGGATCTGAAGCAGGTGCTTCTGTGTATTCCGCTAGCGAACTCGCAAAAGAAGAATTCCCAAATTTAGAAGTTGAAAAACGCTCTGCCATTTCGATTGGCCGCCGCGTCCAAGACCCATTATCTGAACTTGTGAAAATCGATCCACAATCTTTAGGAATTGGGGAATATCAACATGATGTACCCCAAAAACAGCTTCGTGAAACGCTCGATTTTGCGACGGATAAAGCCGTTAACCAAGTCGGGGTGAACGTTAATACTGCCTCTGCCTCTTTATTGCGCCACGTTTCTGGTTTGAAAAAGCCGCAGATCAATAAAATTATGAAAGCTCGTGAACTTCATCCTTTCACGAATCGCGCGCAGCTTGAAAAATTGTTATCTGCCCAAACTTATCAACAAAGTATTGGTTTCTTGCGTATTCTCAATGGTGAAAACCCATTAGACAATACCGGCATTCACCCAGAAAGCTATGCGTTAACTAATCGCTTATTGCAGGAAGCAAATTTATCTTTAAATAATCTGCATACGCAAAGTTTTAAAAACTCATTATCAAAACTTGACGCAAAAGCTCTCGCAAAAACTTTAGACAGTGACCAATATACAATTACTGATATTATTCAAGAATTGAAATCTCCAGGTCTTGACCCACGTGACAAAATGGATGCGCCAATTTTGAAAAAAGGGATCTTGCATATTGAAGATTTAAAAGAAGGAATGGAATTGCAAGGAACAGTCCGCAACGTCACTAGCTTTGGTGCATTCGTGGACATCGGCTTGCACGAAGATGGCTTAGTCCATGTTTCGCGTTTAGCGAACAAGTTTGTCAGAGACCCAAATGAAATCGTTCATACCGGCCAAATCGTGACCGTTTATGTTATCGATACCGATGTTGCACGCAAACGCATTTCCTTATCAATGATTGATCCATCAGCACCACTGCCAAAACAAAAGCCGCATGCGCACAAAGGAAAACGTCCGCAAAACAACAACCGATCCGATCGTTTTGTCAAACGCAATCGTTAATCTCTAGCCTTCAAGGATCTTTACCTTACGTAAAGATCCTTTTTCTTTACGTATTTTCAAACATGCAAAAAGGGATCCTCATGTTTGATGAAGATCCCAAAATTGTTTTATGAATTGAAATGATTGATTACGCTTTAAATTTAGACACATTTAAAGAGCGAATCGCATTGAGAATACAGATTACTGAGACACCAACATCCGCAAAGACTGCACCCCACATGTTGACTAATCCTAGAGCACCCAAAATTAACATGCCAATTTTAATGACGAGCGCAAAGACGATATTTTCTTTTGCGATCCAAATCGTTTTGCGTGAAATTTTCATCGCAGTCACAAGGGCTGAGAGTTCATCTTCCATTAAGACGATATCGGCTGCTTCAATCGCGGCATCACTTCCTAAACCACCCATCGCAATGCCCACATCGGCTCTTGTTAAAACTGGTGCATCGTTAATGCCATCGCCGACATAAACAACTGCTCCTTGATGATCGCTTTCCAAAATTTGTTCTAAACATTCAACTTTTTGTTCAGGTAAAAGTTGGGCATGCACTTCATCGATTCCCGCTTGGTTTGCGACGGCTTGAGCAACACGCTTGCTGTCGCCTGTCAACATCACAAACTTATTGACACCTTCTTTTCTCAGGTTGTCAAATACTGTTTTCGCTTCTGCTTTTGGTTGGTCTGCAACTTCAATCATACCCGCATATTGACCATCGATCGCAACGTGGACGATTGTTCCCAATCCCGTTCCTTCGATTAAAGCTGCTGGATCAATACCCAAGGAAGTCATAAGTTTTTCATTCCCTGCAGCAACGCTTTGACCATCTACTTGGGCAATTAAACCTTTACCGGCAATTTCTTGACCATCTTGAACACCGGCTTTTGGATCTGCAAGGTTAGCTTTGCGCAAAATACTTAATGCGATTGGATGCGTTGAATAAGATTCTGCTTTTGCGACGAGTGTTAATAACTCTGTTTCACTTAGATCGAGCGCAGTAATCTTGCTGACTTCAAATGTTCCATGCGTGAGTGTTCCTGTTTTATCGAACACCATCGTTTTGACTTCGGCTAAATCTTGTAAATACGTACTTCCTTTAACGAGTACACCGCATTTTGAAGCACCGCCAATTCCACCAAAGAATGCTAGTGGTACAGAAATGACTAATGCACATGGGCAGGAAATAACGAGGAATTCAAGCGCTCGATAAATCCAAGTTGACCATTGTCCATCGAAGAGCGATGGAATAATCGCTAAGGCAATTGCTGAATAAACAACAATTGGTGTATAGACGTTCGCAAATTTCGTAATGAATTGTTCAGAACGACTCTTTTTATCCGTCGCATTTTCAACCATCTCTAAAATTCTAGCAACGGTTGAATTTTCATAAGGACGGCTGACTTGTACGCGCAACACACCAGTTTCGTTAATACATCCAGAAATGACATCTTGTCCTGGACGAACAGAACGCGGCACACTTTCTCCTGTTAAAGCGGAAGTATCCATTGCGCTCGTACCGCTTAAAACGACACCATCTAATGGAACCCTTTCCCCTGGTTTAATGACGAT
>JAUMZN010000015.1:7210-24989 GCA_030528085.1 Erysipelotrichaceae bacterium
ATATCGCCTGTTTGAACTTCTTCAGGATCCACTTCTTCAACTGTTCCGTCTTTTTCAAGGTTGGCATACTCTGGTCGAATATCCATTAAGGCAGCAATGTTTTTGCGGGAGCGGTTTAACGCATAAGATTGGAACCATTCTCCAACTTGATAGAACAACATAACGGCTACTGCTTCGGAATATTCTTGTAAACAAAATGCTCCGATCGAAGCCACAGCCATTAAGAAGTTTTCGTCCATGAAATCTTTATTGCGAATGTTCATGACCGTCCGTTTCAAAACGTCATTTGAAATATATAAATAAACCAACAAATAAAGAGCGGCAAGGACAAATGGCGGATAATTGATCCACAAGCTCGATAAAGTTACTCCAAAATAACAAGCTGCACTAATTAAAATTCGTTTTAGATTTTTCTTTTGTTTTTTTGTCATAATTTGTCAATCCATTAAATATGAATCACAATGTCGTCATCGATTTTTTTCATTTTTTCTGCAATTTCGTGAATGATTTGATCTTGTGCAGCTGCATCAGCATCGATCACTAATTTTTGAGTCATCACGTTTACAGAGCAGCTTGCAACTCCTGCTGTTTCTTTAGCGCATTTTTCTAATTTACCTGCGCATACTGGGCAATCTACTTCAATTTTATATGTCTTTTTCATCTTCATTCTCCTCTAATATAGTTGAACACTCATTCAACTGTTTACATCTTGATTATACATCATTCAAACAATTGCGCAACCATTCAACTGTTATTTTTGTTATTTTTTCTCTGTTCTAGATTTCAGCTAACTCTCCTCTCCTTTTATCCACAAAATAAGATGAGAAGTTGACAGATTTGTTAAAATAAAAAATAGTGTATGCTCATAGCGGATCTTGACTGCTCTATTCGCTTTTATCGATCAAACACTATTTGAAAGGAAAATTTCATGAATCCAAACGAAAAGGCTTCTTGCAATACACCTTCTGCAGCTTATGAAATATCAGATCAAAAAGCTTATGATCTTGCGAAATCTCATACTCCAGAAGCCGAAATCATTGAACGCCTGGCAAATTTTTATAAAATCATGGCCGACCCCACGCGTTTAAAAATATTGATTGCTTTAGAAAGCGGCGAACTTTGTGTTACGGATATCGCTTTACTCGTCAACATGTCCCGTTCAGCTGTCTCTCACCAATTGCGCTCTCTTAAAGCTGCTAAACTCGTCCGTTCACGTAAAGATGGCAAAGGTGTGTTTTATACATTAGATGATGAACATATTCATTCCATCATTAACGTTGCCCTAACCCACATTAAAGAATAAAAGCTGCCGATCATCATGCATCCGGCAGCTTTTGTTTTATCGATAGATTTTATAGGAATTTTTATTTCACAGTTACAGTTGTGATATGTGGGTTAGCACCTTCATACCAGTATAAGAAACCTTCGCAATTGATCACATCGCCGACTTTGAGTTCTTTAACTGCTTTATAAACATCTGTTTCAGTTCCTGTTAAGTAAGATTCAACGACAAATGTGTAAGTTTTGTCATCTTTTGTGACGTTGAAGTAAAGGTCATTTCCTTCTTCACCAGAACCATCGTAGTTGTATAAGAAAGCTTCTTCAGATCCTTCTTGTGCTGGTGCAACAGTTAAATCTTTGAATTGAACGAATTCATTTTGGTGTTTAATAAGTTCTTCTTCATTTGCGAGTAAGTCTGTTACATCTGTTGCTTTAGCAACCCAAGTGTCACCTTCAACAACTTCAACTTCTGCGCCTTCCGCAATTTCAACTTCTCCAGACCATTCTGTTTTGAAGCCTTTAACTTTGATTTTTGTACCTTCTGTTAATTGTTCATAGAGATCTTCACTTACAGCAGCATTGTAAATGAAGTAAGCACCATCGCCATCTTGAGCATAGATTGTTGCTTTATCTTCCCACCAAGATTGTTTAGCTTGAACATATGCTTCGATTGTAACTTCAGATTCTAATTCAGCATCCATGTATTCCTGATAAGTCATTACACCTTCAGATTTTGCACTTGGATTAGCAGCAGTTTCAGTAGTCGCTGCACCAGAATCAGTTGCTGGGGCATTATTGGAGCATCCAGCTAAGGCCATGCCTGCACAAAGAAGAAGAGCAGTTAAGGCATTCTTTTTCATATTTCCTCCTACACGATAGCTTAATCACTATCTTTTCGATATCTTTAGTTTACTTTGTTTTTTTCTAAAAGGTTCAAAAAATTCATATTCGTCTTATTATTGGACCAATTTGTTTTTGTTTGATTCAAATTGACGATTTCGCTGCTCATTTTATAAATCACAAATCCGCTTTAAACAGATTTTTTCTTTTGAATCCACTTACGACCATAAAATAATGCGATCAAAATCCATGTACCGCCAAGAATTATCAAAAACCAACGCGAAGAAGCTGGCAGTGGTCCTAACTCTTTTGAAGTTTGAATTGTTTGGCTCAACTGATCTAAGCGATAAAGTGATGTGACTTTATCATACAGTTCATCCAAATATGCATCATCCACCGTCTGTTTGCGGCGCGTTGAACGCACAACATCTTCAATGAGTTCTCCTGCCGCATTTCTTAATGAAGCAGAGCCATTGAATACAGGAGTTGTAAACGTATGATCCAAATTGTTCATCAACAGCTTTGTCGCTTGAATTTTCACATCGTAATGTTCGAGGTCATCTTTACCTTCATCATTTAAATATTGTTGATAAGCCGAGTCATTGAGAGCCTTTTGCGTAACCGGTAGATAACCTTCTGTTTGTGAATAAGGAATCTGAACTTCATTGCTCATTAAATATTGAACAAACAACCAAGAAGCTAAAACTTCTTGCGGATTTTGTTTGCCAAAAACCGCCATCGATGGTCCTTGTGAAATCATCTTCATGTTATTGGCATCGACTTGCGGCACCGGACGAACAACGGTTTCAAATTCTGTAAAGTCTTCTTCACTAATATCAGAAAGTGGTGCATGAGCACCCATCCACGTTGCTCCCGCTGTCGAATCTACCGCAAAAATAGCTTGTGATGCGTTTAATAAGTTAGCTGGATAGCCAGAAACTTTAAACGTTGAAAAAGCTCCATTCTGCGTTTCTTTGGTAATCGTTTTTAAATATTCACGAGTTGTATCGTTGAATAATTCAATATTTCCTTGATCATCACTATAGCCCGCATTAGATTGAGCTAAATATTGAATCATCATGTTGTCAGTCGATTTATAGATAAATGGAATCAGCGTCTTTTGATTGTTCACGCCATAAATTCCATCGGCTTGTTTTGTTTCTACCGCCGCATTGCAGACTTCCCAAATCCAATCCCAAGTCACAACATCAGGGATTTCATAGCCAAGATTATCAACGAGTTTGGCGTTAATATATAACGCTTCTGTCGAACGCATAAACGGCATCGCATATTGTGTATCACCAATTACGCCTTCTTGCACAAATGATGTCACAAGCTCATCTTGATCAGGACCATCGAACTTCAACTCGGATCCACCTAAACCATATTTTTCATCTTGCATTAATTCATCTAATCCAACCACAATTCCATCTTGTTGAATATAAGAAGCGATATGGTCTGGATAAGTGATCGCAACATTTGGCGTTGTGTTCGTCGCAATATTGGTAATCACATCGTTATAAATCTTTCCATAGTCTGTATAAAGCTTCATATTGACCGTTACATTTGGATATAACTTTTGGAAATCAGTAATTGCTTGTCGGTAGACTGCGGTTTGATTTTTGTTTGTATCATTTTTAGCCCAAAACGTAATTTCGATTGGCGTAGTTGTATCGAATTGTTCCGGAATCGCAAAAGAGACTTTTGTCTTTGCGCCATGACAACCACTAATCACAAGCGCAAAACAAAGAGATAGACTCAACACGAAACGAGCAAATAAACTGCGCTTCATCCTTTCGTCCCTCCTCGAATTACACCAGACATAATTTTGTGGCGATTGAGCAAGAATAAGACAATTAAAGGAATACTAATCACCACAACTGCTGCCATCATCGCTGGTATATTGGCACGTCCAAATCCACTTTCACGAATTTGTTGGATCCCATTGGAAACGAGATAATAATTCGCATCATCAGTGATCAAGCTTGGCCAAATATAGCTGTTCCAGCATTCGATGACTTTTAAAATCGTAATCGTCACAACTGTCGGCCGGCACATTGGCACCATGACTTTCCATAAATACTTCCAATCCGAAGATCCATCGATCTTTGCGGCATAATACAAAGAATCCGGGATCTGGGCAAAGTTTTCTTTTAACAAATAAATATAGAAGACAGACGTGACAGAAGGCAAAATCAAGCCTAAAAATGTATTACGCAAATTGAGTTCCGTCATCGTTTGGAAGTTGGTGATCACGACCAATTCATTCGGGATCATCATCAACGCTAAAAATCCAGTAAAGACGATATTTTTCCCTGGAAAATCCAGACGGGCAAATCCATAAGCAGCAAGAATTGAAACCACGACCATTAAAGCGGTCGTAATCACGGTAAAGATCACCGTATTCCATAAATATCGGCTCAGATTCACTTCAGTAAATGCATAAATGTAGTTTTCAAACGTTGGATTCGTACAGAAAAGCTGTGGTGTATATTCGGCATTATATGCGCTGTATCCTTTAACAGAAGTCAGCACCATCCAGTAAAAAGGAAACAGGACCATAATTGCCCACAAGACTAATAAAAGCCAAGTGATTGGTTTTCTTTTTTTCATCCTCGATCCTCCTAACTGTAATGCGTATATTTTTTCGAAACCATTAAGTTAATCACTGTAATGGTTAAGACAATCGCAAATAATAAAATTGCTGCTGCAGAAGCGTAAGAAGGATATCCTCCCCCATCGCGATACAACATATCAAAGACGTATCCGACAAGAGTATTCATTCCAGCTGAGTTCAAGTTTGTTCCAAACAAAGCAACCGCATCTGAGTACGCTTTAAATGCGCCGATAAAACCAGTAATCACCAAATAGAAAACAGATGGTGAAATCAACGGCAAAGTAATCTTATAAAATGTTCGCCAAGAACTTGTTCCATCCACTTTTGCGGCATCGTAATACATCGGATTGACGCTTGCTAGAGCACTCGTCAAAATCAAAATCTTAAATGGCATAACGACCCAAATCGTATAGAAACAAAGGACAAACATTTTTGCCCAATATGGTCCATCGATAAAATCTACAGGACTTAGACCAACCCAGCCCATGACCATATTCACAAAACCTACCGAATAAGGAGTTTGTTTAAACAACACCATAAATACCATGCCGACCGCCAAAGTATTAGTGACATAAGGCAAAAAATAAATCGTTTGGAATAGCGAACGCAGCTTATCGATTCTCATCAACAAAAATGCGATCCCTAACGATAAACCCGTCGAAATTGGCACTGTAATGACGACAAGTAAAACTGTATTCAACAAAGCTTGCGTGAAATACGGATCACGCAAAACGTATTGATAGTTATATAATCCAATCCCCGCATATTGTTGGCTTGCAGAACTATACCCTTCTTCAATCGAATAAATGAACACATCGATTAAAGGATAGATCAAAAAGACAGCCAAAAAGAGGAACGCTGGCAAAAGATAAAGCAGGCCTTTGTACTTTCTCATTCCAAATCCCTACTTTCCCCAATCGCCGTCAGTGGATAGCGAAGCCGTTGTCCAGTTTCAATATCAAATAAAAATACTTTATGCGGCTTTAAATCAAAATTGGCTTGTGTACCTTGCAACATATGCAAATGTTCTGTCGACAAAATAGAACGAACAAAAGGCGCATGACTCGCAGGATTTTTCGATAAAACGCTCATATCGCGGCCCATCACTTCCGTGCGTACAAATTCATTATGTAAATGACCATCATCTTTGAGCACATACCCCTCTGGCCGTATACCAACAATGACGCTTTGATCACTTGATTGATCCACATTTAAAACTGCATCAGACCCGATCCACAATTTTCCTTGTTCGATGCGACCGTCATACAACGTAATTGGCGGCGTACCTAAAAATTGCGCCACAAATTGGTTTGCGGGATCATCATAGACTTTTTGCGGTGAATCAATTTGTTGAAGAACACCATCTTTCATCACCACGATCAAATCGGAAATACTCATCGCTTCATCTTGATCATGCGTAACAAAGACAGTCGTAATCCCCGTCTTTTGTTGAATACGACGGATTTCCTCACGCGTTTGCAGACGCAATCTCGCATCGAGGTTTGATAATGGCTCATCAAGCAGTAAGACGCGTGGTAGTTTCACTAAAGCTCGAGCGATCGCAACACGCTGCTGTTGACCACCAGAGAGTTCCCCTGGCTTACGATCGAGCAAGCCTTCGATTTTAACGAGTTTTGCGGCCTCTTCAACCCGTTGGCTCATTTGTTTGGCATCTAGTTTTTGATCCCCTTTTAAATTTTCCAATGGAAAACGAATGTTTTGTTCAACACTCATGTGTGGGTACAATGCATAGTTTTGGAAAACCATCCCCACACCACGCTCTTCAGGCGGCAAATCCGTTACATCTTTATCACCAAAGAAAATCTTGCCTGAGCTTGGTTTTAATAACCCACTGATCATATTCAGTGTTGTACTCTTACCACAACCAGATGGTCCAAGTAATCCAACTAACTTGCCATCTGAAATCACAAAGTTAAAGTCATTCACCGCTACGACTTCTTTATTTTTGTTTTTTCGCCCTTTACCAGGAAAAACCTTGGTTAAGTGCTCCAATCCTATTTCCATAAAACCCTCTCAATTCTCAAATCAATTTTCAAAAGATGCTGATCAGCATCTCCTACATATTCATAACTTATATTTTAAACCACATAATTAAAATCCAAACATTTCTATCCATTTCTCTTCAAAAAAGCTCACTACAACAAAACAAAGAGAAAGCTTTTTCAACTCACAACAGACATTTTTATAAAGCTGTCAATCTATCTAAATCGCTGTTAACATTCGACAAAAATGGAAACCACAAAAACTCCGCTCAAAATAATAGGATGTTATCGTAAAAACAATCGAAATCATTAATTTCCTAAAACAACTCATTTTAGAAAAAAGGTGAGGGTATAACAAAAACAGCACTTTTTATCCACAGTAGCCAGATCACATCAAAAAGATTGCTACAATGATGCCATGACAGGAATTTCATTTGAAGAACTAATCGCCCCATTTTCATCATATGCAGAGGGCGTAGATTATATTGAAAACGAAGTGGCTGAAGGTCGTTTAGTCCCGATCAAAAACTCTGGACTCAACGGCAAAAGACCTGCTTTGTACCAGCGTTATCGCAAGGTCAAGCAAAAAAAAGATATGAATCCTTTGATTGCTAGAGCAGACCGACTAATCGAACCGCCACTTTCCGCAGCGTTTTATAAAAAACATCCAGCGCAATTTAGCAAAGATGAATCCATGATCTTGGATCTGCAGCGCTGGCTGTCGATCCACGAAAACACGCCCGAAGAAGTCTCATGTAACGAACGTAGCTTTGAAATCTTTGGTCAGGAAAAAGTTCTTGCACGACATGGCGAAAGGCTTTGTCGTAACCTAGGACTCGATTCCAAGCGTTTAGCCTATTACCAGACATACGAGCCACTGGCGATCTACTCACGAAATGATCAGCCTGGACCACTTCTGATCGTCGAAAACCTAGACCCTTTCATTTCCATACGGCGCTTGCTCATCACGCAGTCGTCCATTCTAGGTTTTGACCTGCAAAGCGTCGCCTACGGAGGCGGATACCGAATCGAAAGCTATTTTATGGATCTGCTTTTATTCGGTTTCCCTGCTTTACTCCACTCAATCGACCCTGTCTATTACTGGGGCGATCTAGACTATGAAGGAATTCGGATCTTTGAATCATTCGCAGCGAAGTTTCCGGAAGTCCGAATTATCCCTTGGCTTCCAGGCTACAAAGCGATGCTTGAGGCGAAAAGAAAATTTGATGTCGAAGAACGCGCAATGCCACGATATAAAGAAAAACAGGAACCGACAACAGGAGAGTATTTCTTTTCCTTTTTCGATCCCGAATTTACAAATACAGTTCGTGACCTATGGAATAAGGGACAGTATATCCCCCAAGAAATTCTCAACCTTAGCCACTACAGATCCTGCTGATCAGATTTTAGATCTCTTTAGCTTGTCAATTTCAATCCACTCACCTCGTATGAGATGCGACCTCCCGCTTTGGAGAGTAAATTCTCAATGTCATTAAGATAAGGTGACTTGACAGCTTATCTTACTTATAGACAGATTTGGTAATTTATTTACCAGGCCTGTCCTTTTCTTTGTGTAGTGTGAATTTGCTTAAAAATGTACCATAAAAGTTGCTGAATCATCGGAAAGAGAAAACATTCCTTCTCTTATCCACAGCCCCTGGGGGCATTGGATTTTTAATCGTATTAATCATCAATAGTTTTGCGATAAATTGAAGTTTTCTATAGATAGCCACTTCAAAAGGTTCATTTTCTTATCAAACTACAAAATTCACCGGCTAAGACTTACAATAGATATCAAACACATTAACTACTTGATAGACTCGACAACTTTATTCCTATATTCGAACTTTCGATTCGGATTCTAGGCATACGATCAGGAGAAACTATGCAAAGTGAATTTTATACAGACCTTCAAAAACGAATGTATCCAATCGCGTTATTTGGGCAGTTGTTTTCTATGCTCAAAACCAAAGGCCGCACACTCGAACACTTTGGCTTTGAGCGCCTCGATGAACAGACGCTGCTCTTTTTTATGGTCCTTCGCTTCATTATGGAGCGGACACTAGCGAGTGAAACATGCTTAATCGAAGATATTTCAATGTGCATTTTAGAGGGCAACCGTGAGCTGTTTCACAAACAGCTTGACTTGGAACAATGTCACCGGCTGGCAGACCTGATGGTTTCCAGTATTTTGTGCAACCAGGGTGTTCCTTTCAGCTTTGACCCAATTGAAAACGACGACCGCTGGAAAGTCCGTCTGAATTACCTAACTTCGGAAATTATTTATCAAAATGGCATCCCCAAAGCGTCCTACAAAATGAGCGATGATGGGTTCCACTTGATGCTCTCGACTTTAGAGATGGAAGAAAACATGCAGTTGCAGTTTCGCGATCTCGTCTTCGAACTGCAGATGAAAGCCGGCAACTATCCGCGTGCTCTCGATGAAATACGCCAAATTTTCCAGCTACTTAAAATCCAGGAAGTCGAAATTCAGAACAAATCTTTACTAGCAAGAACCAATGCGGCGATGCTCGATCGCAAAACGTATCTAGAACTAAGTCAAAGTACCTACAAGCTGATGGCAGACAGCCGAGAAAAATTCCAAACATACCGCAAAAATGTCGCCAAACTCATTGAAGAACTTCATCATGCCATTCAATCGGGTGTTTTTACTGATCAAGACAGTAAGAACCTGACCGCACTTAACTCCATCAGTGGTTATCTGTCCCGTTCAATTCTTGCCCATGCTCGTATTCTAGAAGCGATCAACACATTCTCAGCCCTATTCGACGAACAGCTACGCTTCCAAATGCGCCAAAGTTTCTACGAGCGACGCCCATTCCGACAAGTGATCTGGCAGAAAATCATGGATACGCCACGATCTTTAGAAGATTTGGACAGACTACTCCACCCTTTATTTTCCAAAGACCCGCCTAAGCAATTTTCACCAATCCGCGCCTTCCAGTACAGACCACTCCGACTGAACTTAGAAGATGGATCGATTGAAGAAGTCAACTCGGACTTCGACCTAGAAGAGTACGAGCGCCAAAAGCAGGAAAAAAAGGATTATGTTCGCCGCATGAACCAGAAAGTCGAAGACGCCCTGATGAAACTTGCCAAAGCACCAAGCCATTTTTTACCATTGGATGAGTGCTTTGAACTGGACCAGTTTGAATCTGTCGACCAGGCACGAGAATTATTAGCCAGTCTAGCCTCCTTGACTACACTCGACCTGGATCGTTTATATGAATCACGAAATGAAATTATCCTAGAAGAACAGACTGCATTCTCGTTGCCACTAGCCATTCTTGGCGCTATGGAAAACCAGCTTGAATTGCAAGAATATTTAAGCTTCCAAGTTCAGAAGCAAGATCATCGAATTTACTGCACCATTCCTGATGGCGAACTGGAGACTGTTATCTCCTTGGATCGCCTGTTGCTGCATTTAGAAAGGAAGCCGCTTGTATGATCAATGAAATTCTCTACCAGCTTTTAAAGGAGGGACAGCTATTAGCAATCGATCCGATGTACGGCTGGCTAATGTCCGACCCTGACCATCTTGATCAGCTGGAATCTGCCGTAGCGGCTTTTGAATGTCGGCTAACCCAGACCAAAGACTGCCTGTATCTGTTCCCAAGCCAGGATAACCAGTTTCTCGGCTACTCCAAAGCGGACCTAAAAGCCATTTTAATTAAGTCGAACCAGAATGATGTCCACTATTATTTGTCCATGTTTGCCCTACTCGTTTTGCTCGATCTGTTTTATTCCACTGAATATGGTGGCGGTCGTGTAAGGACGTTTTTAACTTTGGCTGAATGGATGAACCACTATTCCGACGCACTCAACAGCGGCCTCGACAGTACGGATAACCCAGGAAATATTCCATATGAGCGTATGGTCGACACCTACAACAACCTGCTTTCAGATATGGAGCATCGCAACTCCTCCAACAACAAAGCTCATATTTTTATGACTCTAATCAAATTCTTGGAAAAACAAAAACTGATCCGATACCTGCCAGAGGACGACCAGATTTATCTGACCCCTCGCATAGATGCATTGATGCATGTCATTTTGTCCAGCGACGAACAGCTCGCCATCCTGGACTCAGTAAATACAGAAAGCGATGGTGATTCCCATGCCTCTACTCAATAAAGTTCGCTTCGTTCACCTAGAGTACAACTATGGTCGCAATGTGATTCCGGATACGATTCTTGATATCGACGGGATCAGCACACTGCTCAAGATGGAAAATGGTGGCGGGAAATCCGTCATGACGCAGATGCTCCTAGCCCCCTATATTCCGGCGCGGCTACGCAACTTCCCCAAGCGTCCTTTTGCGGATTACTTCCGCGATACAAAACCAGCCTTTATTGTACAAGAATGGCTCAAAGACGCTGGAGCTGGCAAGTTTTGCATCGGCCTGATGGCCAGCCGTAAGATGAATCCGGATCTAGATAGTCAGGAAAAAATTAATCTGTATGCCTGGATTGCCGAATACGATACAGACGTCGAGTTTTCGCTAAATAACCTAGAACTGATTGACTTGCAGTCTAATGGTCGGCGGGCTTATAAATCCTTCCAAAGTTCGAAAACGATGCTGGAAAACTTCGCCAAAAGCAACCCAAATCGCTTTGCACTCTACAATCTAACCAATTCCAGCCATCGACAGGTCTATCTCTCCAGACTTGAAGAACTAGGCATTGATCAGGGAGAATGGATTCAAATGCGCCAGTTCAACCAGGAAGAATCTGGTCTAGCCAAGTTCTGCGAAAGCTACGATACCGAAATCAAACTGCTCCGGCAGGTTCTGATACCAGCAGCCGCAGCCAAAATTGACAAGGAAGCCAGCCTAGAAGAAGTCAACCACGTAGCTCACTTTCAGGCGATGACCACTGAATTTGTCGATCTGCAAGCCAAAAACAAAGAAAACTTAAAAGCATTAAGCGAACTGTTGGAATTTAAAGACAAACTCAATAGCTTTTACACGCAATCACTGAGTCTTCGTGACGAATACGTCGATCTCCAAGCAACTGGAGAGCAGATCGATGCCTTTGCTAGAGGGATTTCCAATGCCCTAACATCATTTTCCAGAGAAACCGAGACTCTAGATGCCTTAATCAACCAAGCAAAAAAAGATCTAGCTCACCTCGAATACGAAAAATTGTCTAAAGAATGGTATAGCTACGACACAAAACGCCAGACACTTCAGGGTGATTCCGAGAAGATTGCCAACGAACTCAAGCAGACCCAGGACGCAACTGTAGCTCTCGAACATTATCAAGGGCAGTTAGCCTGTGCGGACAAGTTCCAGAAGATCGTCGAGTACGAATCTACCTATCGGGAATATAGCGAAAAAGCCAAAAGCGCGCAGCTCCCTCATGAAGAAATCACCAAAAAACGTGATCGTTATGGAAGCAGGCTATATTCCTTGTACTCCAAGCAGCTAGAAGAGGAAATCAAACAAGTAGATTCAGCCAAAGTTCAAAAAAACGAATTATTGAGCGAACAGAAAGAACTGACAAACAAGCAGAAAACCCTCAACAAATCCATCAACTCCCTCACCTCTGAAAATGCAGTATACCAGTCTAGAATCGATACTTTTTTCAATGAAGAAAATAAGTTTTTAGAAGATCATAATCTGGAGATGACTCATTCACTGAGCTGGGCAGATGACCAAAAACTGTACGATGCCATCACGCAGAAGCTTGCCCAGAACGCCGAAAACGCCAAAGCTATCTATGATTCCTTGCAGGAGCAGATCGCCCAAGAAGAAACGCAAAAAAACAACCTGAATCAGCAGATCCATCAAAATGAACTAAACAAGTTGACTCTAGATAATCAGATTATTGCCACCAATGAAAAATTGACCACAGCCAGAAAGGCTTTGGAAAATCGGAAACGTCTTGCCTTAAAATTGGGTATTGAACCGGATAAGCTCTGGGATGCAAATCTAATGGATCACCGCTATCAGTCCCAGATCTCCCGCCACGAAGCTCACGAAGAACAAGCAATGGCGGATATCACTCGTTGCATGAACGAGCTCGAAAACCTGCAGACCGGAACTAGCCTGAGTCTGTCGAGAGAAATGAAAGATGTCATTGACCAACTAGGCATAGAATACGTCACTGGTGCAATGTGGTTGCGAAAGTCACCAATGCACCCGAAGAAAAAGGAAAAACTAGTTCAGGAATATCCATATTTTCCATACGCTTTGATCATGGATGAAGAACAGAGTACTAAAGTTCTAGAAGAATTCTCCACACGAAATCTATATGCTAGCGAACCGATTTTCTTATGCAGTCGAGAGGCACTTTCCAATCCATCCAAAGTCGACTTTGGAAATTTAAGTACCTACTTGCACTTCAATACCAATCTGATCTTCCCTTCTAAACTAGAAGAAATGATCCAAGACCTACAAAATGAAAAGACCGGATACGAAGCCCTTCTTGGTGCCTATCGAAAGGATAAAAAAGATCTAGAAGGAGACTGGAATACCGTCAAAAACGAATCGCTTAGTCGAGAAAAACTTGAATCTCTAGAAGACGAATACAATACTCTGCAACAAAACAAAGAGAATCTGAACGAAGCCAAAGCGAACCTGACCTTTCAGCTTGAACAGTGCCGCAAAATTATCGACAATCTAAAAATAAAAATTAACGATGCCAAAGCTTGCTGGGATAAAGAAAAAGAAATCCAGATGGGATGGAAAACCATTTGTTCCAAATTTAGGCAGGCTACAAAAGACTTTGAATTCCAAATCCAAACGCGCGATAAGCTGACCCAGATCCGCTCCGATTTGGACAAAGCGGACCAATTTCTCCAGAAGATTCCCAATCGGCTAATGGAAGCAGACCGTCTTCTTCAGAACGCTAAGCAAGCCAAAATGAAAACCGCCGATCAGGTCGAGATCTTTGAATCTTTCAAAGACTTCGAACCAGCCGAAGGCACAATGGAAGAACTTCGCTCTCGCTTCGATTCACTGAGTGCAAAGCTGGAAAGTTCAGAATACGGAATTTATGTTGCTGAACGAGACAAAGCCAAATCCAAGCTAAAAATTGCCAAAGAGCAGCTCAAAAAACAGGAGAAACGTTACGGTTTCCAGGAAGCAGACTGGAAGGATATCCCCTATTCCTTTGAGGCTGAGCAGGAAACGTATGATCAGATTAAAGAAAACCAGACAATCATAGATAGGCTAACTCAGAAAAAACTGAAGTTAGAAAAAGAGATTTCCAAACTGGAAGGGCAAATTGAAACCCTCGAAAACCAGATGGAAGAGACCTGCAATACCCGCATCCCGCTTGAAGCTAAAGAATGTCGACAAGGAGATCTGGGTAGTCTGATCCAAAAAGCCAAAGAAGATCAAGAAACCTTGACGATTTCTAAGGATGAGTTAAAAACAAAGACAACTCACTTTGATCAGGTTTTACGCACCGTTCGTGCAGAAGCTGATAAAGTTGCTACGCTGACTCACTTTGTACAGACGCCAACCGATGGAACTGACGATATCGTTCACCTCGAGCCAATCGACGTCCAAAAGTGGACTACAGAAGAGCTAGATGACAAACTCACAACCTTTACAACGACTAGCCGTCACCAGCAAAGTGCCGCAGAAAAGATGAATAATGATTTGAGTCTTGCGATTACTAAAGCCAAGGAAGAGTACCGCAAAAAGATGGCGATCTGCTTCCAGCTACTAGAATCCATTCTGCCGCTGTTGGTCAATCCTTATGTACTTCCCGATGAGCTTCTACAGAAGCAAATTCTCCTGCAAAACTTTATCGATAAGACAGAAGAAGACCTCAAATTGCTCAAAGATAACCGCCGGGCATTGATCAACACACTATTGGACTATATGGCCTTGCTACATCGAAACCTCAAAGCTATAGACCAGGATACGACCATTCCAATCGGCAACGTTACCCGCAAAATGTTATCCATCGAAGTCAAAGACTGGGACGAAATCGAACCAGGTGTCAAAGGTAAGATGGAAGAATACCTCGACCAGTTGCTAGTAACCATCGAGAGAAATCCAGATAATAAGACCGCTCTTATTAATCAAAACATCTATGCGCCAGCCCTCTATGAAAATTTAATCGGTATTTCCAACATTCCGATCCGCCTATACAAAATTGAAGAAAACAACCAGGTTAAAATTGCCTGGCATGAAGCCGGTAAACTTTCCGGTGCCGAAGGATTCTTATGTGCCTTCGTCGTTGTCAGTGCGCTGCTCAACTTCCAGCGCAAAGACAACTTTTCTTCGGTCTACGGCAAACGCAGCGGGCATGTCTTACTGCTGGACAACCCATTTGCCTACGTGCAGTCTGGTCATATCATTCAAGCCTTAATGAATCTTTGTGAAGTCACAGGCACACAATTGGTTGCCTTCTCGAATGTTGGCAATGCTGAAGTGCTCAACGCCTTCAAAAACATCTATACCTTACGCCTGATCGCCAATTTTGACGATAAAAACCATCTGGATGTTACCCATACCCGAGTGCCACAAAGCCAGAAAAACAGCACCGTCGAACCCGTTCAGATCCGTATCTATGACAACACCGAACAACTCAACTTATTTGAAGAGGTAGATGACAAATAAACTAATCTCAAAAAACTTAAATCGATAACTGGACTTATATCAAAATGCATCAATTATTGCCATTTTAAATGCGCTATTATTGGTGCATTTTTTTGATGCGATCAAAACTGGCAACAAGAAATGACCTTATCTAATCAGCAGGCTTTTCTTATCAGCAGCGATTGAATTAGCAAACGAGCATGCAAAAAAACTGCCTCGTATTCAAGGCAGTTCTTCGCACCTCATTATTTCAATCCACGCACCTCGGTTGAGATGCGACAACAGTTTCTTATTAGGATCCTTCCTAACTTTCGATTTCAATCCACGCACCTCGTATGAGATGCAACACTAAACAAATAGTAAAACATAACTTGGTATTTTGACAACCTTAGATAATATATTTAACAACACAAAGAAAAAGCCTGTAGGTTAGGTGTTCCTTTCCTACAGGCTTTTTCTTTGTCCAGCGGCTTCCTATTTTCGCATTCACTATCGTCGGCGCTAGATGGCTTAACTTCTGAGTTCAGTTCACTAGCGATATATAAAGCATTTTTCTCACTTTTGTTAGCTACCCGTTAGCTACCCAAAAGTAAAAATTTTAAAAAAATTTATAGTAAAACAGTTAAAAGGCTTTACATACTAGTACCATTATGGTATTATAAGGGTGTAAGGAGGTAAGCAAAAGACATGAGAAAGAAAAAAGCGATTTCCAAAGCGGAAGCTACCAAAATCCTCTTAGAAATCGCAAAATTAATTCTTGAGATCGTTCTTCTAACAATCTCAATACTTCAAATTTTAGGGGCTTAAGCCCCTCCCCTTTGTATATTAGCATGTCTGAAAAATTATGAATAGAGAAACATATCAGTTCTTAGAAAAGATTAAAACAATTCTAACTGTTGTAGTAATCATATTATTAATTGCTTTAATTTTACTTTTACTCATTAAGTAAACGAAACAAATGATCATGCAAGGAAGGATAAAACAATGCCAAGAAAAACAAAAGATGGTCAACCATTTGACCAAAACGAATATATTAAACAATGGTCTAAGGAAAACATGACCCGGATTTCAGGAAGCTATAAAAAAGAATTCGTTCAAAGTTTCCGTGACGCTTGCAAAAAATTAGGGATCAAACAATCAGATGTATATCGTAATGCCATGCAGTCAATTATTGATCAAGCAAACGAGCGGAAATAAAGCGCATAAAAAAATCGGGACAAGCAAAGAGTTAACCCCTCGAATTCGATGGGTTTAAACTCCGCCTGTCCCTTTTTTAGTCACCTTAATGGCAACCATGATGATTCATTTTACTATATCCAAAAAATAGGGACAAGCCCATCAGCCTGTCCCTTTCGGATGCATTAGCGAAACATCCGGTTTTGTTTTCACATATCGCTCTTGTTTACTCACGTATTATAACGCAAAAAAACGGAGTGGGATTAGCCACTCCGCCAAACGTGAAACGTAATTTCTTACAACTCCCACGCCTCAATTGATTTTAGTATACCATTGTTTTTTATGCTCGGTTAAACTCGGTTAAATGATTTTTAAGTCACATCGAAAAACCGCTTTAAATAAAGCACATTTTAGAATTGATCGGTTAAAAACTCGACTTAACACGGTTAAATTTTTACCGTTTAACCGTTAGATTTGCGGATTACACACAAATCAAGACTTTAAACGGTGTTTTTAATATTTCAGTTCTTGGCCTTCGCAAATCCATCCAAGCTTGGTCAGTCCATCATGCTCATCTCGATCAGCGCTCAAGATGTGAGCACCATTATTCGGATTGTACATTCTATACAAAGGACGGTTTCCGCCAGAATAGAACGCAATTCCTTCAAGCTTCCATCCTAATTTCAGCAAGCCATCTTTTTCTGCTTCCGGTCCAAAAGCGTGTGTGCCATCGTTTGGATTGAGCAATCTATAAACTGGATCTCCGTCTGTCGGACTGATCCACGCAATCCCTTCATAATTCCATCCGCTCATGTAAACACTAGTCGCTTATGAGAAATTCGTTGTATAAAGATGATCTCCGTTATTAGGATTGTATAAACGGTAAACGGATCCTTCTGGGCCTTGTTTTGGCCCTTTGTCGCTCACTTTGAAGATATCTTTATAACAAACGTTTCTGTCAAAGTTTTTGTCATCTAAGTGCCACAGTGATGTGTATTGATGGATCACTGCTCTATGGCTAAAGTCACCATGGCGGTTTCCATCGTTTACACTGTAGTTTGCTTCCCAGACTGGATAGTTTTTTGTATCCAGTCCGATGTATTCGTGATCCATCGGATATGTTGACGCATAAATTCCAACTTGATAGCCTGCTTTGCTCATCTCTTCCATGATCAGATTTGCACACGACTGCTGCGCTGCATCGATGATTGCGCGTTAAAACGAGCAACATCGAGTAGAGAGGAGACAGGTTAGTACTGTCCCTCCCTCTCACACCACCGCACG
>JAUMZN010000103.1 GCA_030528085.1 Erysipelotrichaceae bacterium
GGCTCTATGTAAAATCGTGTGGGATCACTCATTAATCAGGCTGGACGATAACGGCTCATATCCATTAACTTCAAGAAGAAGTATTCGTCATCTCGAAAGCCATATGACATTCTTCGAACAGTTTTGATTCTGTTATTGATCCCCTCTATTTTTCCATTCGACAAGCGTAAAACAGCATGACTAATCAAACCATTCCAGTGCTTGAGGATAAGATTTGAGAACCATTTAAAGTGTACGTTCTTTGTTCCTTCACAAATTTCTACAACATGAGTGAGATGATCTGCCATTTCATCTTCATCCCTTGTTGAATAGGCCTGAGTCAGCTCTTCTTTGACCAGATCGATTGCGAAAAACAATTCATTCTCTTTAAGCAGCTGATTATATCTCTTCTTCAATCCGCCTTTTCGAATTTTAGGTTCTTTTCGAAATAGGACATCTCCAGAATCCAGAAGAATCCCTTGGTTAGCTAGCGCATCTTTTCTTTCAAGTGTTTTTGGAGAGGACATTAAGAGATATCTGCATCGCTTTAATGAACGAGCTTGTGAGAAATTACCTTCTTCGATTAAGCGGCGCTGTTCGTCTTTTCTGACCATAGCGATCACTTTATCATTAAGGTTTTTGATCACATGAAAACGATCATATACAACCTGGACCCATGGACACATTTCCTTGAATGCCGAGTAAAAATAGGCATTCATATCGCAGCTCACCGCTTTAACGTGGCACATCCATTTATCTCCTACATGGTTGATAAAATCATACACAATCTGTTTTTTCTTGCCAAAAGCGATCCATAAAATGTGCCCTGTCTCGAGATCGATAATATGAGTGGCATATTGATGACCATTATGAAGTTTAAACTCGTCGATGCCAAGATAACGGGAATATTCCGATGGCTTCTTGAGCTTACGACGAGATCCCTCCATTGTCGTATATTTGTTTAAAAGACGCTCTTTATCGATCGCTTTTACAGTATGCGAATCTACTCCACAGTTCTTAGCGATCTTTTTAAGCGATGTATCGTGCTGCTCAAGATAATGGGTGATCTGCTTATAAAGAGCAGTGGTCATTCTGTGGTTCTGGCATTCATAAGGAATCTGTTGAACATGGGTTTTATGACATTTTGGACATTTGAATCGGGTAACTTTCACAAAAAGTCTGCAGGCTGTTTTCCCCTTGGATTCGTGCTTGAGCACTCGAGTGATTTGGCCATGAACGTGCATATGTGTTTTGCAACAAGGACAAATAGAATCTTCATCAGTGACTACTTCCTGTTCGCCATAAATATTGTAAACAAGCTGTTTAGAATCGTTGGTGATGAGCTCCGTTGTTTGATTGATGAATCCAGTTAATGATTCAGGATAAACGACAGTCCCAGGAATAGTTTGACGGATAGTTACAGAACGGTTAGTATGCATATGAGATCTCCTTATATTGTTTTTAGGCAATTACAATTTTAAAGAGATCTCTTTTCTTTTGCGAAAAAATCGATTCAACTTTTTGGATCAAGGGACAAAATCCCACAGAGTTTTACATTGAACCTTAATAGAAGGTAAAAGAAAAGCATGGGTCGTTTTCGTTTTGATCCATGCTTTTTGATTGTTCGATATTCAATATTTGATATTAAAGCCAAGTAACGCGGCTTTCTTTGTTTTGGCGAACTTTAACAATGTTTGTACGATGACGGTAAATCACCAATAAAGTTAAAAGCCAAGAGAAGATAATCACTAAAATGTGTTCGAGATCTGCTGACCATCCCATAGACATAATTTGTAAAGAGCTGGATACTGCTGCACAAATTGATGCAACGGAAACCCATTTATATAAATACAGCACGATAAAGAACATCAATAAAGGAACAATGATGTAGAACGGATTTTTGAAGACAAAAATGGTAATCCCAAATAAAAATCCAAACATGCTTGCTACTGCTTTACCACCTTTGAAATGTGCAAAGACTGGATAACAATGTCCGACGCAAGTCATAAATCCGGCAAGCATTGCACAAGGATTGCTGACAAGGCTGCCAATAAAAATCGCTAAAACGACTTTAAGAGCATCTAAAGCAATAACGCTTACGCCCGCTTTTTTGCCTAGGACACGTCCCGCATTGGTTCCGCCGGGATTTCCTGATCCGTATTGGCGAATATCTTTATGATAAAAAACTTTGCCAATGACTAATGCAAAAGGAATGGAGCCGAGTAAATAGCCGCATAAGCAGGCTAAGAAAAACCATAAATATTCCATAAGTTACCTCTTAATTCGCTTTTATTATACCAGTATGGAATAAAGAATGAACAAAAACGAATCCAAGCATTTGTGATTTGATAAAGTAAAGAAAGAAAACGATTTTATATCGCAAAACATACAACAACAGTACAAAGGAGATAGAAGTCCATGAAATATGCATTAATCATTCGCCATGGGCAAACCGATAGCCCAGCCGGAATTAAAGGACGACAAGAATATGATTTAAGCGACGAAGGAAAACGAACAATCGGTTTAGTCGCAACGCTCATTGACTATATGCAGCTGCAAAAAAGTTTAGTTGTGACAGGACCTTTAAGACGCGCTATCGATTCAGGAAAAATTATCAATACGACCGATGCGCCATTTGTACAAATGGCAGAATTTGATGAGATCGATGTTGGAGACTTAGTTGGTTATAGCGGTGAAGTGGATTTGGATGAATATGACGCCAATGCCAAGAAAAATCATGCCGAAACAAGTGCTCATGCCGTTTCTAGAGCAATGAAAGGTTTATTGAAAATTAAACAAAAACCAGGACAAGCTGCAATTGTAGTCAGCCATTCCTTTTTGATGACCCTTCTTTATTTGCAGCTGCAAAAAGCTAAAGGTATGCCATTTATGGTGCCGCTCAATCATGGTTTTGGTTATTTAATCGATCTCGATACGATGACGATCATTGCACCATTCCCAAATCTTGACGAATAAGCAGATCAAAGCCAAAAAGAGATTGGGATAATAGGATTGAACGCAGCTTTGAATTGTTTGAATTTGTAGGAGGAATGAGTATGACAAAAGCGATTTTAGTGTCAATTGTTACATTTGTTTTATCTCTTATTGTTGAGGCTAATATTGGCGTGATGTGGAATATGCCAGGAGTTGGAATCATCTTTGCGGTCGTTACTATGGGTGGATTTATTTTGTATTCGCTTGATCAAAGAAAAAAATAAAAATGCGACAGACAAAAAGCCCGTTTTTTGAGCTTGGTTTATTGACTGTTTACCTTT
>JAUMZN010000016.1 GCA_030528085.1 Erysipelotrichaceae bacterium
TATCATTTTAAGCTTTATATAAAGCATATTTTAGTTATTCAGCAAATACTAGATAAAGAAAAAGAAGAATTCGCTTCACCAATGGATTGGCATCGAATTCTTCTTTTCTGAAATAAAAGTTATAAGGAATAGAGAAAAAGGAAAACAGAACATTGCTTTAAGCAATTATTTCTTCCTTTTACACTATACAAAATTTCTTAGCAGATCCCTCTTCAAACGCCCAATCTTTTGTTTTGGCTCATTAAGTGTAAAAGTAAATTCCTTTGCAAGCGCATCAGTTGAAATGAGTCTTATAAATAAAATTCCGTAAAACTGATCGTGAAATTTAAATTGCGGCTTCTTCAAAAATTAAACTAATCCATTGGAAAATCGAAATCATTGCGCATTTTAAAGAGAACAATGGACCAAATAAACAACAATGATCTCATTCAATCTTGTTTCCCATAATTTTTCTAAAATCCACAGTTTATCGACGTTATTTTCACGTTTGTTTTTGATACTAAACCATCACGTTCGCATAAGATTCCCATGAGCGCTTGTTAATATACAACCATGGAAATCAAAAGCAGCAGATTTCCAATAATTTCCTTTCTTTTTTCTCTTAATACATAATTAATAATGGAAACTCTTGGCTCGCCCCCAAGAGTTTTTATTTTCTCTAAAATCAAATGAATTCAATCGATACATATGATGAAAAGTAAAACAGTAAACCCCACACGATTTTTCTAGATTGGAATCTAACGACATTTCACTCAATATCCAGAACATATAGATTTGATATATTCTTCCCTGATCTAAGTTCAATATGGATCATCGATCTGCTTACTTGGCACTTGATATCACTTGATATTGTCTGACCCACATTTTTGCCAAAATCTACTCTTTTGTCATCACATTTTCACGCTTATTTTTGATACTAAACCATCGTGATCGCATAAGATTCACAATAGTGGTTGGTAATATACAACCATGGAAATCAAAGCAGCAGATTTCCAAAAAATTTCCTTTCTTTTTTCTCTTTAAACATAATCAAACAACATCATAATCAATAAAAACTCTCGCCTCACCACCGAGAGTTTTTATTTTCTATGTCCTTTTGAAGTCAAAACAATTCAACGATCTAACTTATTGCCACTCAAAATGACTTGGAATCGCTTTACCCATAATTCTGACAAAATCCACTCTTTTGTGGCTCATTTTTCACGCTTGTTTTTGATACTAAACCATGACTATCGCACAACATTCCCACTAGGACTTGCTAGTATACAGTCAAGGAAATCAAAGCAGCAGATTTCCGATAATTTCCTTTCTTTTTTCTCTTAATATCATAAATATAAAATAGAACTCTCGAATTCGCCCTCGAGAGTTTTTATTTGTTTCCTCTTATATTTAATGCATCGAGATCCAACAGATCGCTGAAGAAATTGAAATTTGCGCGTTTTGGTTTGGATACACCAAGAAAAACTTACTGACCCACAATTCTGACAAAATCTACGGATTATCTTGCACATTTTCACGCGTATTTTTGATACTAAACCATCAAGATCGCACAAGTTTCCCACTAGTACTTGCTAATATACAGTCATGGAAATCAAAGCAGCAGATTTCCAGAAATTTCCTTTCTTTTTTCTCTTAAAACATAATCATACAAATGGAAACTCTCGACTCACCATCGAGAGTTTTTATTTTTGCCGATTTTTGGGTGAAAAAAAAGCATGAACACAATCGTTCACGCAAATTGGATTTTAAAAATCCGATTTTAGTTTAACGGTAATGTTGGATGGACATAAGCCACAAATGGAGTTGAACAATTTACGCTGAAGATTGCTGTTGTAAATCCGTTCCATCCGCCATGAACAGCTTGGCCATCGCCAATATAAATTGCCACGTGTCCTTGGTAAACGATAATGTCACCTGGAACTGGCTGATCAGTTGTTTCACCTAAAGATAAATATCCAGCTGGTGCACTGTGGAAATCGATGCCAACTGCTTTTAAAGAATTAGTCACTAACATTGTGCAGTCTTGGTTCACACCAAGTTGGCTTAAAGCAGCTTCGGCAATTTTGTCATATGCTTTTGGATCTGCTTGGCCTTTTCCAGATTGATCGAAGTAGTAGTTTCCTTTCGTCACATCTGTTTCCATTAATCCATTGGCATCGAAGCTGTATGGATCGTTGTTGATTTCAACGATTTCGTTTTCGATCATTTCGCCGGATTCGTTGAAGTAATATGTTCCTTGATTGGAATTGAGCAAGCCTGTATGTTTGCTGCCATTCCCTTCTAAGTAATATGTTTTTCCATTGATTTCAGTGAAGCCAGTTTTTTTCACGGCATCTTGTACTGAATCTGTTTTATATTTTGAAGAAGTTCCATCTAATCCAGAGATTGTAGGTTTTAAACTTTTATTCACGATGTGGTTATGATTTGCTGGAGCTGCAAGCACATTTGGATTGATGACTCCTGTTGCAAGCAAGAGAGCTGTACTAACTGAAAGAAGAGATTGAGTAAATTTTGCTTTCATTTGGTGTCCTCCTTGTCGACGCCGACTACTTTACCAATCTTCATTTTTGAAATCAAAGTCTTTCATTCGTTTTTGTTAATAATTCCTTAAGAATTAGTCTGTCGTTATTTTTAGAGGCCCTTTATATAAAGCGTTTTTCAGCTTTTTAAGGGAAATTATGTGTTTCTTCATGAAATTTCATTATATTTTGATTGTATACGTATTGTGAACACTTCTTCAATTTTTAGCGAAAATCGAAAACAAATTGAAATCGGTTTCTTCCCATATTTAAGGCCTTTTCAACAGTTTTCTCACATTTTTCTATCGCTTTTTCCTAACTTTTGCGCTCATGAAATGAACAAATCCATACAGTATACAAACTGAATTCTGTTAATAATTTATTAATAATTACCATACCAAATCCCGCTTTTTGCGCTCCTAGAAGCGAAAAAAGACACTTGATCGTCTCCAATCAAATGCCTTTTCATGCTTAAATTGTGTTTTGATTTATGTTGGATATTCCAAATTAGAAAATTAAGTTTCTTGGTGTACGTGGATATGGTTGTACATCACGGATGTTTTGAATACCGGATAAGTACATCAACATACGGTCAAATCCTAAACCAAAGCCGGAGTGAACGCAGCCACCAAAGCGGCGTAAATCCATATACCATTGTAATGTTGCTTCATCCATGCCCATTTTATCCATTTTGTTTTTGAGGACATCGTAGCGTTCTTCCCTTTGGCTTCCACCAACGAGCTCACCTACATATGGCACTAATAAGTCGCATGCAGCAACTGTTTTGCCATCAGCGTTTTCACGCATATAGAATGCTTTAATTTCTTTTGGATAGTCAGTTAAGAATACTGGACCTTGAACGACTTTTTCGCAGATATAACGTTCGTGTTCGGATTGTAAATCCATTCCCCAATAAATATCGTTGTTTTCGAAAGAACCTTTTGCTTTTTCGAGTTCAGTAATTGCTTCTGTATAAGTCATGCGTTTGAAATCAGAATTTGCGACGCGAGTAATACGGTCGATGCAATCTTTATCGATGACGCGTTGGAAGAAGTCCATTTCTTCTGGGGCATGTTCTAATACGTAATTGATGCAGTATTTGATCATGTCTTCGATTACGTCCATGTTGTCAGATAAATCTGCGAAAGCCATTTCTGGTTCGATCATCCAGAATTCAGATGCATGGCGTGTTGTGTTGGAGTTTTCGGCACGGAATGTTGGACCAAATGTATAAACGTTGCGATAAGTTAAGGCAAATGGTTCAACGTGCAGCTGCCCAGATACTGTAAGCTGTGCATGTTTTGCGAAGAAGTCTTTTTCGTATTCTTGGTTTTTGATTGTTGTAACTGTGAAGCATTCACCAGCACCTTCCGCATCGTTTCCTGTGATTTCTGGTGTGTGAACATAAACGAAACCACGATCTTGGAAGAATGTATGGATTGCCATGGATAAAACGGAGCGAACTCTAAAAATCGCATAATAAGTGTTCGCACGTGGTCTTACATGAGGGATTTCACGTAAGTATTCAAAGCTGTGACGTTTTTTCTGTAATGGATAGTCATGGTCAGCCATGCCTAAAACAGAAACGCGTTTTGCTTCAATTTCTAATGGCTGTTTGCCATCTGGTGTAGCTTTAACAAGTCCTTCTACTTCAATGGCAGAACCTGTTGTAATTTTGCTAGCTTCTGCATATCCTTCCATTTCTGGAGTGTATACGATCTGCAAGTTTGAAAAGCAGCTTCCATCGTTCAATTCGATAAAGCTTACGTTTTTAGAATTACGATTTGTACGAACCCATCCTTGGAGCGTAACAGTTTGTCCATCGTATTGTTCTACTTGTTGTTTTAACTTTTTAACGAGCATATTCATTTCCTTTCTCTATTTTGCCTAATTTGGCGATTTGTTTTTTTAACATTTAGAATTCGTGTTCGATTGATCTATTGATGCGAAAAAAAAGCTCCTCACTATCGAATTGATAATGAGGAGCGATAATTTACCGCGGTACCATCCTGCATTCCCACTTTGGGCACTTAATTAGCCTTAACGCGGCGAACGGAACAGTCTACCATTGATCATCTATAATTGATCAACTTCTCCAGTTCGGCTCCACAGTTGTTCATTACTGAGTTCTGCTCCGGGTTTCACCTTAGTCCCGTCTCTCTTTGCCAGAAGAATCAGCTTTCTACTGTTTCGCAGCCGTTGTTGAATCCATCGAATTAGTTGTGAATACGAGTTCTTGGATAGAAGATACCACATCTACAGCTTTAACAGCAACCCCATGTGGTACTTGGAAGTGTTGATGCGTAAAATCAACGATTCCTGTGATTCCGTTTCGAATTAAGCGATCAACTGTATTTTGCACATCATCGGAAATCGTTAAAATCGCAATTCGGCATCCATTAGGGATTTTTTCTTCGAGTTCATCTAATGTGTAAACATCAATACCAAATACATTTCCCGCTTTAGCTGGATCGGCATCAAATGCACATGTAATTTCACCAACTACATAATCCCACTTGTTGTAGTTCAACAAAGCACGACCTAAGTTTCCGGCCCCAACTAAGATGATTTTTTCATCAAAATCAACGCCAAGCTCAGAGTTGAAAATTTCAATTAATTTATCTACATCATAGCCGTAACCTTGTTTGCCCAGCGATCCTAAAAAGGAAAAATCGCGGCGGATTGTTGTCGGTTCAATGTCTACAAAACTACTCAGTTCACGAGACATGATCTTCGTCACGCCATTTTTTTGAAGTTTGCGCAGTGCCTTTAAATAAACTGGATAACGCTGCAGTGTTGCTTTAGGTACTGGATTTTGATTTTTCATGATTTATCACCGGTCTCATTCTATCATCGTTTTTGTAGGTTGTGAATTTATTGTCAAAAATTTCGTGCAATTTCTTACTCTTTTCACAAATATACTAATCGATCATGCATGAATTTGCACCAAAGACACAATCATGGATCAAAAAAATCTTCAAACTCATCTCATATTGATGAAAATTTGAAGATTTATACTTATTCATGAAAAATAAATCCTGTTTGGATAGTTCTTATTTTTATTTTTGCCTTTTTCATTACTGATCATTTTAATGATTGTTGATCTTTTGCGCCTCTAAATCAGAAATCGAATCCGCTGATGTCATACGAATTATCGGACGTGCCGCATGACCAGTACGTTTGCGATTTGGAGCAGCTTTACGCTCCGTTTTCTTTTTTATAGGCTGTACAAACGGCATAGAATCGATTGGATCATTTTCTTTGGTTAAAGGTTTAAATTCTCGCGTAGTTTCCTGCACAAGTTTTTGTTCAGTTTCCTGTACTGTTTTTTCTATACGATCTTGTACCATTTCTTTAGTACTTGTTTTTTGTTGCTTTTGGACACGTTGTTGTGTTCGTTGTTTTTGATTCGCATTTCCTTGATCTTGAACATCTTGAACAAAATCAATATGCATACGATTGGAATCTGCATGATCTTTTAGATTTTCTAATTGTTCTGGATACATTGTGACTTTGATCATTTGTTGAATTGAAATTAAATCTGGACGCCAATATAAATTTTGCACATCCAAGCTGCGCACAAAACGCTTTGATTCAAAAGACATCGCATCTGTTAGCTGTTTAAGTCGATAAATATAATGTTTGCGATCCCACCACCAAAAGTAATACGCCAAAATCAGGCCATAAAGGATTAAAGAAATCATCAACATCCAATAAAAATCGGCATGCAAAATAAAGACGGAAAATGCCATCCAAGCTCCAAAGAGCAGCGCTAAACTTAAAATCACAAACCAAGCAATACGGCTTCTTTCTTTAGCAATTCTAGTCGTTTGGCGATTTTCGATCGGTTCAAATTCTTCTTGGATGGGCAAAGTGAAATCAACAGAGCGAAATAACATCGCTAGTGTCGGCTGTTTTTTAGCTTGCATCAAAGCATTCATCCATGCATAGACACAATCAGCACTGCGGGGATTTTTTTGTTTTTGATCGTTACGAGCAAGACATTGGAGTGCTTTTAGCGTCCCATTGAGTTGGGTATTGGCAGAAGACATCGATTCAATGTATTCCAAAAGACGAGTATTCGATGCAGAAAAAGTGGACAATTCATTTTGCATGCGGCGCTCAATTTGACATAAAGCCGTGTAATCGCGATCTTTTTCCATACCCAACCCTCCTTTTCTTGCCTGAATACGATTTTGAACCTTTTTCGTTAGGATTCATTTTTATTATTTTATCTTATTTTAAAGCTGAATGAATATTTAGACTAGTTTTAAGATCACCTTTGAAGATCCATACCCATGTTACTCAATGCTAAAAACATATGATGCAAATAACCCTTTTTATTTTATCAGGTTCTTTGCGCTCTAAAAAACTGTATTTCAATTGTCTGCTCGCCCTTGGTCAAGTCGCAAAGTGTAAAAGCAAATCCTTCTCTAGGTGTATTTGTTGGATTTAACACGACACACAATTTTGCCAAAATTCACGATTTCCTCCCCGATTTTTCACGCTTATTTTTGATACTAAACCATCGTAATCGCATAAGATTCCCAATAGTGGTTGGTAATATACAACCATGGAAATCAAAGCAGCAGATTTCCAATAATTTCCTTTCTTTTTTCTCTTAAAACATAAACAAACAACATAATCAAACAATAAAAACTCTCGACTCACCACCGAGAGTTTTTATTTGGTTCGACCAATCAAACGGATGTAAATTGTAACCTGAAATTGAATTTTTTCTAGACTATTAAGCAGGTATTAGATCAGATACATAGATTTTAAAATACGATAAATTTAAAACTCGAAGGAATGAGAAATTACGCTCCCCTATTTTTAGAGAACTGCCACATAGCGGTTTGGTACAAAAAACAAAAGCATTCAGCAAATCGCCAAATGCTTATTCTTGATTGAGTTTTGTTGTTGTTACGCCTTGGAAAAAGGTTACCGGAATCATCCGCCGTACAGAATTGTTTTGCGCTATCCCCACAATTTGTTCGTCCAATATTTCGACTGCATTCATCGCAATCGTTTGGACGTCTTGACGAATCGAGGAGTTTTCAAACTCGGTATTGATGTAAGGTTTACCTCCATCAAACCCAATCAGTTCTACATCTTGCGGAATACGAATGCCATTAGCGCGTAATTCTCTTTTAAAGTGAATCGCTGTTTCGTCTGAATAAGTAAATACACCTAGGTGTCCGGCACGTTGATAAATCTCAACAATATCCTTCGTAATTTTTGTCACTTTGCTTTCAAACAATGCTCGTTTGCGTGAAGAAGGAACTGTATAAATATCGTATTCAATTCCCGAATCGTTACACTGATCGACAAAACCAGCTTGTCGAGCTAACATCGGGGAAAATCGATTATTTTCTGTACCAATATAAACTAAGTGTTTACAATTGCGTTTTAATAGCTCTTGGGCCGCAAGTTTTCCACCGCCATAGTTATCTGAGGTGACTAAAGGAAATAATCCTGTATTCTCTTTTTCAATCGATACGAGTGGGATATTCACCGGAACATGACTATTCAAGTCTGAGTAAGAAATGGAAATAATCCCTGCCACGCGTTGTTCAATCGACATTTTGACATACGATTTTTCAAGTTCGTAGTTGTTTTCCGAAATGCCTAAGATCATCTTGTAATCTTTTTCGTTTAAATATCTCTGGATCCAGTACGTTAGTTCAGAAAAGAACGGTGACCAGACCGTTGGCAAAACGAAAGCTACACATTTTGACTCGTTCATCTTTAATGCTCGAGCAGCATCATTTCTGACAAAATGTAGTTTAGCAATTGAATTTTTTACTCTTTCTTCAATGTCAGGACGAACCTTTTTTCCATTAAGATAATTTGAGACTGTCGCAACAGATACATTTGCATCTTTAGCAACATCTTTCATGTTAGCCAATCAAATACGCCCGCCCTTCATAAGGCTGCAAGTAAAGCGTATGATTTAATTCAATCGAATCTAACGAATAGTTACCGATCAATAATTCTCCAGATTCGAATTGAATAGGGAGATTATATTTGATCCGTTTATTCGCAAAAGAAAGCACAACTAAAATCTTCTTGTTATCCTTTTTGCGCATAAAGCTAATGACGTCAGAATCATTGGTTTCTACAATTTGATAATCACCATCAATCAGCACATCATTTGTTTTTCTTAGCTCAATTAACTTTTGGTAGAATCGATAAATCGAGTCTTTACTTGCAAGATCTTTTTCTACATTGATTTTATCATAATTCGAGTTCAGAGCAATCCACGGCTCTGTTTGGCAAAATCCTGCATTTTTCTGATTATTCCATTGCATTGGTGTTCTTGCATTATCGCGTGTTTTCCATTTCACCATCGCAAAAGCTTGATCATCCTCTACTCCTAAACTTTTGAGCAATTCATAAGTGTTGTGTGCTTCTAAATCACGCATCTCTGCCATCGATTTGAAGTCGACATTCGTCATACCAATTTCTTCACCTTGATAAACAAATGGTGTTCCTCGCTGCATGAAAGTCAGCATTGCTAACATCTGTGCTGACTTTACACGATATTTTCCTTCATTACCAAAACGAGAAACAATGCGGGGTTGATCGTGGTTTCCAAGGTAATTTGAATTCCAAGAAAGTCCATTTTGCCAGTGGTCAAGATCACGACGCAAATCACTCAATTTAAATGTAATATCGGAATAACGACCATATTCACCATAGTCAACATGCATATGTTCAAATTGGAAGATCATATCGAGTTCTTCACGTTTTGGATCAACATATAATTGACCTTGCTCAACGTCAGTATGAGGCGTTTCACCAATTGTAAAAAGGTTATATGGTTTTAACACGCGCTCATACATCTCATGCAAATATTCATGAAGATGCTCACCATTTGCAATTCCTTGGTAATAAGCACCGTATTTTTTATTATCCAAAAGAGGCGCATCTTCAAATTCGTCAGGCTTTGAAATCAAGCTAATGGAGTCCATCCGAAAACCATCGACACCTTTTTTGGCCCAAAATTCCATCGTTTCATAAATTGCTTCTCGAAGCGCTTTGCTTTTCCAGTTCAAATCTGGCTGTCCTTTTGCGAATAAGTGTAAGTAGTATTGGTTGCGTTCTGGACAATATTGCCAAGCTGATCCGCCAAATACAGAGCCATGATTAGATGGTTCTGAGCCATCAGCTTTCGGATCTTTCCAAATATAGTAATCTGAAAATTCGTTATCTTTACTTTGTTTTGAAGCTTCAAACCATGCATGTTTATCGGAAGTATGGTTGACAACTAAATCCAGGACAATCTTGAGTCCTTTTTCATGGGCTTTTTCAAGTAGTTCATCCATATCAGCCATCGTTCCATAAATATCCGCAATCTTTTTATAATCGGCAATATCATAACCATTGTCGACCATTGGTGATTCAAAAATCGGTGTGAGCCATAAAATATTTACACCAAGATCTTTCAAATAATCTAATTTTTCAATTAGTCCTTGTAAATCACCAATCCCATCGTTATTGGAGTCATTAAAACTTTGAACATAAACCTCGTAAACCACACCTGTTTTCTTTTCTCTATTCATCTTCATCCTCCTCGCTTGTAGCGGCAAAATGAAGATTGACGTATTTCACTTGGTCTTGCGCTTCTTTGACAATCTCTTGAATTCGTTCACTACTCATATATTCTTGGCAAGGTTCCATACTAAATGCCATCGCAAGTGGTAAATTCATCCCAGCAACTAAATGAGTATGAGGACGAGAAATATACGGTGCAAACTTTTGATTTACAGATCCAGCCAATAAATCCGTTAATATCACAACTTCGTCTTCTGCCGAAATTTCATTAAAGATTTGTTCGATTTGCGCATCAATTGGTTTATTGTCCACATAAGCAGTAATCACTGTAAACTGCTCCTGTTCACCTTGAAAAAATTGTAACGTTTTTGCCATGCCCTGTGAGAGCATAGAATGACTGGCAATAATAATTCTTCTTTTCATATTATTCCTCATTAATTAAGCAATCCCTAAAATTCCTGTAGCCGCACCGACTAAGGAAATCACAATGATGAGCAAGATAATTTTTGTTGGAGTCCAATTTTTCTTCCCCAGTAAGTAGTAAACGAGTAGCGTTAATCCTACAGGTAATAAAGCAGGCATGATTTTATCGAAGATTTCTGTTTGTACGGACAATACGACATCACCTGTCGAAAATTCTAGAGGGGTAATCATTTTCACTGCTGTAGGGATCAAAGATCCAACGACCATTAAGCCCATTACAGAAACAGCATCCGTAAAGCTGCTAATTTGTTTTCCTAAAGATGTAATCAACTTTGTCCCAGATTCGTATCCAACTTTACAAAGCCACATTTTTAGCCAATAGAATGCGAAATACATCACCATCCATAAAATAGCGCCCATCGCATTGCCTTGTAATGCCATGTAACCTGCAATTGAACCCATGATGGTTGGAATTAAAATCCAGAATACAGAGTCACCAACACCAGAAAGAGGTCCCATTAAAGACGTTTTTAAAGATTGAACTGCTTCTTTTGCTTTCAAGCCATCTTTTTCTTCCATCGCCAATGTTGCACCTAAAATGATATTGGCCATTTGTGGGGTAGCATTGAAATATTTGTAATGATTTTCCATTGCTTCAATATATTCTTCATCATTAGGGTAAATCTTACGTAAAGCTTTGCGCATCGCAAATGCGACTGCCGGAGCCTGTTGGCTTTCATAGTTATAACCAAGACCTGCACTGAAGATCCATCTTCTAAACATGCTTTTGCGATCTTTTTCTGTTAATTTACTCATCAAAATCATCTCCTTCACTTGCATTTCCTTCTGTTTCTACGAATAATTCCTCACTCTTTTGCACATTATTCGAATAAATGATGTATGCAGCTGCTGCACCAAGTAATGCAATTCCGAGTACTGGTACATTTAAATATGCAGAAACGACATAACCAATAATCAAGAAAGACATATATTTTTTAACGGGCATATAGCGTAATAATAAGCCAATCCCAACAACTGGCAGCATGCCACCGGCAATCTGTAATCCGTTTGTAAACCAAACAGGAATAACTTGTAATACCAAATCAACGATTGGTGTTCCAAATAAAACAACTAATGTAACTGGAATTACGTATTTCAGCATCCACGTCCCAACTGTTAAATAGAAAACACCATCCATTTTGTTAAATTGTTTATTCTGTAACAGTTTAAGCGACCAATGAGCGAATACGTTATTGATCATTTTCAAAACAACATCTAATTGTAAAGTCAACATTCCAACAGGTAGACCTACTGCAATTGCTGTTCCTGTATCTGCCCCAGTGCGAACAGCAAGGAAAATACTTACGATTGTTGCTACTCCGTATTCAGGAACAGAAGATCCTCCAATTCCTGCAACACCAAGCGACATTAATTGAAGTGTTCCACCGATCACAAGTCCTGTTGTTACATCCCCCATGACCAATCCAACTAATAATCCAATTGTCACGGGCCAGTTTCCAGTGATTTGGTTTCCGGTTCCGTTATCCCAAGCCATGTAGGCTGCAATCAAAATCACTAAAATATCTTGGATAAAATTCATCTTTATTTCCCTCCTTTAGTCAATAACTCATCCAATTCAACTTTTTCTTCTTCTGGTGTGTATTGGGCATAAACTGAAACACCTAGTTCTTTAATTTCTTTTAGATCTGCAATTTCTTTTTCGTCTAATGCAATACGGGATGAAAATGGTTTTCGTTGATCTCTTTCAAACATCGCTCCTAAATCAACCGCTGTCATTTCAACACCGCCTTTGAGCATTTTCAAAAGTGTTTCTGGTTGTTTGACCAAAACAAATACAGTATGTGAGTCATATTTTCCCGCATTGAAATTGGCAATCGCCGTTTGCGTATTAATAATGGACATTCCTGTCCCGGTTGGTTTACTCATTCTCATCGTGGACTTAATCATTTCGTTTTCACTAATTTCATCATCCACGACCATGTAACGCTTTGGATTCAGTGCGCGATACCATTGATTGACGGTCACACCATGAATTAATCTCTCATCTACTCTTGCTAAAACAATAGGCATACTCTTTTCTCCTTCTTTTTAAACGTTTATATATATTCTATTTAAACACTTTATATATCAATGTTTTAAGAACTTTAAACGTTTAAAGTTTGTTGATGATTGAGTCATACAATTCGAAAGTTATGATTGCAAGCACTTTCTTGATTTTTTCTCAAATTTTCTAAGCGATCCAAAACTAATGAGTCTGACAACAAAAAAAGTGTCAAAAAAAACTTCAAATTTCGAAAACTGTATTTGAAATTTGAAGTTTCATTTTATGTGTTCCTCGTTATACCAGAAACAAAAAAAAAAGCACCTGCTTGACCATTTTTGATCTACTACAGGTGCTGATTATGTAAATTTATAAATGAATTTTTATACTACTCTAAACCAATTTCCTCATTAGCTTTTTGCCATTCTTGTTTGCGCAATCGTCTTAATAAAATTGCGGATAAATAGGCGATACATAAGCCTGAAACAACCGAAAGAGCACTTAAAATTGGCGCGAGTGTTGCCATAAAGAATTGCGCATAAATCAATGTGATCGCTACAATTTGACCAAACGTATGACAGACAGCGCCCGCTGTTGAAACGCCATAAATGGAGAAGCGTTTGCTATTTTTCGCTAAAGTCATCGCGATACAAGAAAAGAAGCATCCGGTACACGATAAAATAAATGATACAGAAAAGAGCGATCCCGTTGCTAAAGCGGAAATAAAGACACGCAAAGTCGTGACGATCACCATTTCTTTATTGCCATAGGCATATAACGCAAATAAGCCGGCAATATTGGCTAACCCGATTTTATAGCCAGGAATCATCACAAATATAGGAAAGAATGATTCGATCAGCTGCATTAAAATCCCGACAGCAACTAATAGCGAGAGCGTAGTAATTTTTCGGCCTTGATTTCTCATTATTGAATCACCGTATCTTCCGTTGGATTGCCATTGGCATCTTCAATCGTAATGACTGTTTCATTCGGTAAGCAGACAATCGGCACGACCCCACTGTCCACAAAACCTTGTTTTGAACAATAATGTTTTGGCGAGTTTTCTTGGCTAACTTTTACTTTATGATCTTGAACAATGATGTGTACAGGTCCGAGAGTTCCTTGCACTTCATATTCGCCATCTTGGGCTAAATCTAAACGCATCTTTTCTTCATTGCGCACTTTGACTACCGCATATGCCCCTTTAGCAGGCATAAAGAAAAGCGGAACGAGAAGGACGATCGATAAGATCAAACATAATGTAATTAATATTTTATCTGCTCGCGTCATGGTTTTACCGTCACTTTCAAAGAACGAGTCAGCGCATTGCCAAAGCGATCTCGAATTTTCACTTCAATATCGTGCTCGCCTGCTTCTGTCCATATATTTTGGTTCATTTCATAATAGACACCAGACAAATCTGTTCCCCCATAAAAGTCTTGCCAATCCGGCTGCTGACCCCATTCAACGGTCACTTCTGTTGGTGTTGCTTTTAAAGTTGGTGGTTTTGTATCTTTGACCTTGATCACAAAAGGCGTTTCTTCGCGACCTTCTTTCATCACAAAATCATAAGTCCCGACTCCTAAATAATCTAAGGAAACAGAAACGAAACGATTTTCTAAAATCGTGATCCCCGGTGTCTGCGGCTCAACGCTCAGTTTAGATACATCGATTTGATCTGCATCTTCGATATATAAAGCCGGGTTGGCATAAACATCGGTTCCAAGTTCCATCACAAACGTTTGGTTTGTGAGTTCAAAATCTTGATGACATCCGGCTAATAATACCGTTAATAAAAGCGCAAATGCACTGCAGGCAAATAAAGAAATAATCGTAAATCGACCCGCAAATGTCGTAAAGATTGGATATTGTGACCAATATAAAATTTGTTCACGAAAAAGTGCAAGCCACTCTTGAAAGGAACGCTTTTGTTTAGGTACCGGTTCACTTGCTTGATGTCGTTTCGATCGCGACAATTTTTCTTTTGGTTCTGCTTCTTTTTGATCATCCTCTAATATTTCATCCAAGTGATCGTTGTTCTGGACTTCATATTGATTATTTTGATCTAAAAGAGATTCGAGTATCGTTTGTTCTAAAGATTTTGACTCATCTTGATAAAGATCCAAATCATTGTTGTCATCTAATTTAGGATCATTTAAAGAAGGAGTTTCTTGTTTCGATCCAACAAGATTGACACTTTCTTTTTGAAGATCGTCTTGAGGTTTATTATGACGTTCTTTTTGTAAAGATTGAATAGAAGGATTGCTTGTTGATTTGTTGTGTCGATGGCTTTTCTTCACTTTTTTCATCTTATTCCTCCTATCTATTTCTTATATCAAAACATGTTCTTTTCGATACGCCAAATTTTATTGGCAATTTTTCATGTTAGTCGTTTTCATCTTTTAAAGATGATTGAAAAAGATCTTGTTTTCTATTCGATTGAGAAAGCGAAATTTCATCATCAAAAGAAAGATCAGAATCAAAATCACGATCTAAATCGAGTTCTAAATCTTGTTCAAGATCGAGTTCGTCTGGCTGTTCAACTTCTTGTTTAACAACAATAGTATTTGTTGGTTCTAAAACAAAATCAGGATTGGCTTCTAAAAATGTTTGCGCTAATTCTTTGATTTTTGTCATACGATGCTTCATTCCTGATTTCGTGATTGTTTCACCATACATCAAATAAATTTCATCACAGAGTTCGACATTGCTCGCTTCGGGATTTTTCTTGCGCGCAGCCATGACATGGGCAATTTTATCGGACACTTTTTGTTGGGATTGTTCGATCACCGCAATCCAATATAACTGATCTTTGGCGGCTTTTTGCGTCTTCATTTCATTAGCTACTTCGCAATTATCTAAACGCGTTAATTGGTTGTAGAAATCGCGTTGAATTCTGGCATCTTCAAATAAAAATAAAGATTGATTAGCACCTAATAAGCGCAAAAAGTCAGCGATTTTATCGCCTGCTTTTGTGTAGACGATGTATTGTTGTTTGCGCAGCGTGATTTTAGCCGGAATGTAGAAGCGATCCAAAATTTTGACCGCCATAGCCGCTAAATCTTGGCTTGGCACATTGAGTTCCATATGATAATTCGTCGTTTTTGGCGAATTGATCGATCCGGTTGCTAAAAACAAACCTTGCATAAAGGCACGCGCATTTTTTTCGGAACGGACAATCGTATAAGGCGGTGTGTTGTATAAACCGCCTTGGCGCAAAATGCCAAGATCTTCCAAAATATAGTTTGCTTTGGATTGGACGATTAAACGATATGTATTGTTCTTTTTCAAATTCATGCGTTTAATCGTTGCGATTTGAACATCGACATCGTATTCGTTTTTCAAGACGCGAAACACTAATTTAGCAATTGAGGCGTTTTGCGTTTGAAACGATAGCCACGTTCTGCCATTGTTCCAGTTTAAAGAAGCGCGCGATAAAAAGAGCGCTGATAGAAGCGCTCTTGCTTTGCCTTCAGTAAATTCAAGTTGACTAATTTCTTGTTTAACATCACTTGAAAATGACATTGTAACTTTCCTTTTCTAGACCTTCTAATATTTCAACCAAGCACTGTGCAAGTTGATCGGAATCATGACGAATGCGACCAGTTTCATCCACAATCGTCAATTGTTTCGATACCACTTGATACATATGATCTTCTTCCTCGATTTTGACAGGCTCACTGCCAAGTTTGGCATAGCGGTCCAATACTTCAGGATCGATTTCAACATCGTTGTAAACGACTAAAGAAACGGGGTTTTTATATGTATGTGCTTCAATCGCGCGAACATGGTCTTCTAAAGAATACCCTTCTGTTTCGCCCGGTTGGGTCATTGCGTTACAAAAGTATACTTTAGGGGCTAGGGATTGTGCAATCGCCTCGCTAATATCTTTGACAATGACTGCCGGTAAAATCGAAGTATATAAGGAACCAATGCCATAAACAATTAAATCTGCTTGTTCAATGGCTTCAATGGCTTTTGGATAAGCGTGGATTTGATCTTGATAGAACACTTTTGAAATGTGGTTATCCCGATTTGGAATATTCGTTTCGCCACGAACTAATGTGCCATCCCCCATCAATGCATATAAAACAGCATTATCTAAAGTAGCTGGATAAATCGTCCCTTCAACATTGAGCAATTTGCGAATTGCTGCTATGGCGCCCATAAAAGAGCCAGTAATATTCGTTAAAGCTAAAAAGATTAAGTTACCTAGTTGGTGGCCGCCGACATCTTGATCGCCAACAAAGCGATAGTTCATCAACTCGGTAAAAATCGAATCCTCTTCTTCGTTGGCCATAGCGCAAAGCACATGACGAATATCACCCATCGCTGGAATATTGTAAGCATCGCGAATTCGTCCCGTTGATCCGCCATCATCAGCAACTGTAATAATTGCGGTTAAATTGATATCTTTAATATTTTTAAAACCTTTGACCATCGCAGAAAGGCCGGTTCCGCCACCGATTAACACGACGTTTTTCATACGGCATCATTCCTTCTTGATAAGTCACGATGAGACTTAAACGCCTTATATTGATCTTTATAATGTTCATACAAACAGTTCGTCACAGATACAGAACGGTGCTGACCTCCAGTGCAACCGATCGCAACGGTCATGTGGTTTTTATTTTGTTCGCTATATGATTGGAATACGAAATCGAGATAAGCAATTAAGCGTTCAACAAATTGTTTTGTCTCTTCTCTTTCCATGACGTATTGATAGACGCTCGCATCATTTCCTGTCAGTTTTTTCAGTTCTGGTTCATAAAATGGGTTTGCCAAAAAGCGCACATCGATGACGATATCAGCATCTAAAGGCAAGCCGTGTTTAAAACCAAATGATTGAAACGTAATCCCAAATTCAGGCTCGCTTTGATTTTTGAAATACGGTCTTAACATATTGACTAAAGCTTGAGGGGTGAGTCTAGTGGTATCGATATGAATCGTATCTTTCATCGTTTCTTCCAACAATTTAAATGAATCACGTTCCATTTCGATCGCATCTTCGACCGTTGAAGCGCGGCCAGAAAGAATGAGCGGATGTAATCGTCTTGTAAAACGATAACGCAATAAAAGTTCTTCATCGCTCGCATCGATAAATACAACAGTAAGCGGATGATCTTTAGCATCGAAGAAGTTCACGAAATCGATATAGTCTTGGCTCGACACACTCAGTGCTAAGCGGTCATAAGCATGATCTTGGGAAGCTAAGAGTTCCTCTAATGCCGGCAGCAAGATTTTTGGATAGTTATCAATGCAATTGAAGCCTAAATCTTCTAAAGCTTTCATCGCTGAAGATTTCCCTGCTCCGGACATGCCGGTAATTAAAACAATTTGTTTATCCATAACAACGCATCCTTTCTTCATTGAAGGGGTCGATTTTTAATCAGATCTCTTAGTGGACTTTCAATTTGTAGAAAGTTCACTCTCTATTAATTTCCTATTTTACCATGAACGACGAAAACCGTTCGAAATGACGATAATTTCACAATTTCCTAGCGCTCAACCCGACAATTCAAAGCTCTTTCGCACTCGCTTTTTTCATCTGTTCACCATACAGATCAATTGTTTTATTCATTGCTCTTTGATGGTAAACATGAAAAAAACGACAACTGACTTTTTCGTTTGTCTATTGTCGTTTGTATTGAATGATTTAAAGCCGTTTACTCTTCGTTTGCGACGATTCGTTCAAAGTTATGAATGTTTTCATTTGAACCGATAACGATCACAATATCGTTTTCTTCAAAACGATAGCTAGGATCGATTTCTTCAATCGTATGGCGCTGTTTTTGAATCGCAACAACGGAGATGCCATAACGATTGCGCAACGCGAGGTCTTGCAAGCTTTTGCCGATAAAGAATTTCGGAATGCTGATTTGAGCAATATCGATATTTCCCGATACAGAGAAGTAGTCGATGACTTTTTGGTTTGAAAGCTGGTTGCCTAAGCGCACACCCATATCTTTTTCTGGATAAATAACTTCAGCACCAATTTTTTCTAAAATCTGACCTTGGTCTTTGGAGTTTGCCTTAGCAATAACGCGTGGGACTTTTAAATTCAAGCAATATAAAGAAGCAAGAATATTGGCGTCAATTGCACTTCCGATCGCTACAACCGCAACTTCGCAATAGCCAACACCAATTTCTTCTAAAGCAGCTTGATCCATATGACTAACAACATAAGCATAGTCAGTTAGACATCTTAGTTCTCTTACGCGATCTGGATCACGGTCGACGATAATTAAATCTTGACCATTTTCCGCAAGTGTTCTTGCGACTGCTGAACCAAAGCGGCCAAGACCAATAATGGCATATGTTTTACGGGGTTTTCCTTTTTTTGTGTTAAACATCATCATTTCCACCTTTGTGTTTCATTTTGATCATTTCATTGAATCACGATTGATCTTATCCAATCAAGATCGTCTCTTCTGTATATTGGGCACTTCTGCTCTTGCCGATGACTAATGCGTTGGCAATCGTGACGGTACCGACACGGCCAATTAACATACAGAAAATGATAACCCATCTTGAAAAAGTATTTAAAGTTGTCGTAATGCCGACGGATGAGCCAACTGTCGCAAATGCACTGACGACTTCCGTTAAAATAGCATCCAAAGTCAGACCAGGTTGGGCAGCGGAAATCAAAATCGTCGCAATGACCACAACCGACAATCCGAAGAAGAACACCGTATTGGCTTTCGTAAAAATAATTTCTGGGATTTTACGATGGAAAAACGTATTTTGATCATGCCCGGCAGAAGAAGACAATGCTTTTAGCGTTAAGGCAAAGATCGTCGTTGTTTTTATACCACCACCCGTTGAGTTTGGGCTTGCCCCGATAAACATCAGAACAATAAAGATCAACAAAGCGCCTGGTGAAAATAAGTTTAATGGGTAAGACGCAAATCCTGCCGTACGCGCAATTGTCGATTGGAACCACGATTCAAGCCACGTTTGTTTCGTCATCAATTTGAATAAAATCGTTCCAGAAACTAAAAGCAGTGTCGTCATAAAGATGACGACTTTTGTGGATAAACAAAATTTTTTCCATTTCAAACGATTTCGACATATGTCGCTCATCGCCAAGAAACCAAATCCACCAATAATGACTAAAAACGTAATCGTTAAGCAGAACACGACATTATCGCTATAAGGGATTAATGAAGCACTGCCATGGAACACATCGAATCCGGCGTTATTAAATGCGGAAACCGATAAAAACGCCGCATGACCAAACGCTTGTAAAGGATCGAAGTATTTCATTAAACAAATCCCTAAGATGAGTGCCCCTACCGATTCGATGCCAAATGTAATTTTGACAATCGTTTTGGCAATTTCGATTAAGTGCGCATAGCCACCCGATAAGTTTTGAGCGGCGATAAATAAAGATCGCGTTTTAAACCCGACTTTACGGCCGGTAATCATAATGAGAAACATCCCCATTAAGATGACACCCATCCCGCCAATCTGAATCAAAATGGCTAAAACAATTTTGCCAAACAAATTGAACGTATCCCCTGGTGAAACGACGGTTAAGCCCGTTACACAAACCGCACTCGTCGATTCAAATAAGGCATCTAAAAAAGTAATTCGCACGCCAGGAAGTTGTGAAATGGGTAGCCATAATAAAAAAGCACCACATAAAATCACGCCGATAAATCCCGTCGTCACGAGTCTTGCCGGTGCAGCTTTCGCAAACCAGCGATTAAAAAGTCTAGAAATCATATCCATTCCTTAGTTGATTGATCACCTTTCTATTGGATCAATTCATTTACTTTTCTTTGATTTTATCAAGTCAAAATCACATGAAATCTCCATGTCTAATTGACTTGTCCTCTATTTTTTTACATTTTACGTTTATCTTCAATAGCCTATTTAAAGAAATTGATCACTGGTCAAAAAAGTGTTCAAGAATCCGGTTTCAAAGGCTAATTTTTGAACATTTTCAATTACGCTGTATGCGATATGTATACAGTTTCTACACTAAAAATACAATTATGTGTTCAAAACGCCATCCACCAACTCAATTTACTAGCCAAATCATTAGAAAAATCAAATTTAAAGACCCCCTTTAATCTTCCTTTAGCACCTAATTTGATAAGCTATATCTATGTACGAAAAAATTAAACAATCATTTTCCAAACGCTCCTTATTTTGGTTGATCACCATAGTGTTGATCGACATAGCGATCTTTTACTTCTCCAGCCAACAGGGTACTGCATCAGAACGTCAAAGTCGGTTTGTTTTAGATGTATTTCAAATTGCGGAAAGTTTAACAACACAAAAAATCATTCGCAAACTTGCTCATTTTTCAATCTATGCCGGCATGGGCATTTGTTGGCTCAACTTTTTGTGTTCTCTAAGTCTTTCCAAAAAACAATGTTTTGTGATTGCGATTTTAATGTGCTTTTTGTTTGCGGCAAGTGATGAATGGCATCAAACCTTTGTGCCAGGCAGAAGTGGCGAACTATTGGATGTAGGATTAGATACACTAGGTGCCATGATCGGTACTAGCTTGATGATGTTTCTTTGCCACTTAAAAGCAATGATCCATCAAAGAAAAGATAATCACTGAAAAAGTAAATTCCACCTATAAGCTTGTCTTTATCAGGCAAAGACAAGCTGCAAAATGATGATCAAGGTATTAAAAAATGCGCCAAATTTTGGCGCATTTTTTAGATTCTAATCATTTGAATTCGACTTTGGTTGATTTGAATTTTGGCGTCTGCGATTAGGATGCGCCTGATTATTGTTTCTTGCTTGGTTGTGATATGGATTACGGCGCCGATTTTGCGAATCATTGCGATGATTTGGGCGCTTTTTTTTCGCATTTTCCTGATTGATCAAATTGACATTGGACAAAGCATGGTCCGATTTTTTTGGCTGCTGAATTGGATTAGACATTGATCCATTTTGAACTGGAGCAATCTTATTTAGATCATTGCGCTTTGTTTCTTTCATTGTCGATTTTTGACGATAAGGTCGTTTAATCGCATTCCCTTTGGCTTTGGAATAAGAATTTGGCTTTGTTTTTCCATTTTGATCAAGACGTTTTTGTTTTTGATGACGATAAGCCAAATTCGAATTGCGAGTTGACTGTTCAGCTTTTTCTTCTTGAATACGACAATTGTCTTCCATAATTTGATCACGGTTGGCGATCGTCATCGAAAACATCTTTTCTAATTCCCGATCAAAATCGATCGTTGCCTCTTGTTTTTGGCGAGTATTTTTCTTATTGACGGATAAATCTTTTGCGGAAACATCAAGCACATTAGGCTTGTTCTGTTTTCTTTTATTGGATTTTGGGGCTTGCGCGCTGTTTTGCGTGCAGGTTTGCGAGTTGTTTACCACACGAATTTGTGCATCATTTTTGGCACTCTTTAGTTTTGGATTTGCTTTGGACTTCGATAGAGTCACCGCTTTTGAAGCAGCATTTGACTTAGCATTATTTCTAAGCGCTCTTTTCGTTTGCGCAGGTTTTGGTTCTTTATATTCATCATAAACACGCGTTTTGGTAGAACGATCATTGCTGCGCATTTTATTGTGGGCAATTTTTAGATCGATTGCATAGTTTTTAAGCGTTGAAACAATTTGATCAGCATCAAAGTGGCAGGCAAATTGATCTAACGTCAGCCCTTTTTCAAAGCAATCTTCTAAATCTAGATCTGTACGGATTTTGCCAAGTGTGTAACAAATTTGCGCCATCTCTTTAGCGGACTTGCGATCTTCCGTTGCTTTTTTTGTCAGTGCTGTGTAAGGAGAGACATAAATGCCCCATGAGCGCCATAGACGGTTTAGATTTTTTCTTTGATTTTTAGACTTAGCTTGTTCGACATCTTGATATAGTTCATCGATAGAAGCATAATGTGCCGCAAGTTTAATAGAACGGCTTTCGCCCATCCCCGAAACACCAGGAATATTATCCGAAGCATCTCCAAATAAACATTTAATCATTGGCACGGATTCAGGATAGTAGCCAAATTCTTTTTTGAGCACATGGCGGTCGATTAAAACGACACGAGAAGGCAGACAAGGCGGCATATGATGGACTTTTCGCCATTCTTTAACTTTCTTTAAATCGGCCATGCCATACCAAATTTTGACGCGATCATCGATGAGTTGGAAATAGTCTTTGTCGCGAGTATAAATGCGCACCGGAATTTGTGAGCTCATTTTTGACGCGATCGTGCCCGCAAAATCGTCGGCTTCATAACGAGAATCACGAACTTGGGCAATGCCTAATTGTTCGCAAATATCATAAGCGAGTTCAAATTGTTGGCGTAAAGGAGTTGGCGTACTTTGGCGATTCGATTTATACAGCTGCCAAAGCTCTTTACGAAATGTATTTCTTCCCGCATCCCAACAGACGACTAAATGACTTGGACGCTGGAATGTCATAATCGTAAATAACGTATGGAAAAATAACTCTAACGCATTGCAGTAATGGCCATTACCATCGTTTTTTAACAGCGTTGGATAAAGTTCTTCCTTTTTCTCATCGTCTTTTTCTTTTCGGATCGCTCGTGGCAAAGAAGCATAATAACTTGTTGCGAGTAATGACGATCCATCGACAATCAACATAAATGTTTTTCGATTGTTGTTCACTGAATCTCTCTCCTAAAACTATCAAAACGATTCCTCATTCAAAAAACATTCAAAAATCAACCATAGAAAAACACCGTATAAACATCTTGTCTGTGCATACGAAAAATAAATTAAAGATCGGATAAATTAAATATTTGTTTAGTATGAATTACGCTAGTCGCTTATTCACCACGCTGCGTATTAAAATTCAGATTCATTTTCTTATTGAATGATAAATCGAATGCATTTGGATTCGTTTGAATATAAATGTATTGTTTTGATCCAGTCCTGTTGTTTTGTTTGATTTAAATTGATGATCTCTTTTTCTTTATTTATTTGAAAATAAGAAAAAACATGATTCATCCTCGACAAATAAAAGCAGATTCAAATTAATGAACTTCTTATTCATTGCCCCTACTGCTTTGTATCTTTTTATGTATATCGATCCTTTTTTGATGAATTGATCAAAATGGATCTATCAATAATCGAATGAAATTTAGAGAATGAATCCTTTCAACAAGGACTGCGTTATTTATATTACAAGAAAGATTATCGAATTAAAAGAAATCCGCTTTGAACTGATCCAGCAGCTTTTTTCCTCTTACAAATCGTTGGATTGATTTTGTCTTTCACTTCGGTGTGTTTTACATCTCTTATCTTATAAACAAGCAGATTCAATCAACATGTTTCAAAAACGAAATGAAGCAAACAAAAATCGCTATATAAACAAGATCTCAAAACAAACAAAAGATCGGAGAAATCTCTCCGATGAAATAATCAGGTCAATTTAGGGACATGACAAAAAGCATTGATCAGTTAAGCCTTATTTAGCCTTTAAACACTCTAAAAATCCAATCTTTAAAACACGCTGGCAGTTTTTCTTTTTGATGTGAAGATT